>JAFGQS010000017.1 GCA_016935565.1 Deltaproteobacteria bacterium | reverse complement strand
TGAACGGGTACTACGCTCCCTGTGTTTCACCGCTTCCCTGTCATGGTCAACGTATCGGTACGGATCTGGAGCGGCTGCGATGATTTTCCTGTCATTGTGAGTGTTTCCGTATAGACCTGGAGGGGTTGAACGGGTTTTCCGGACATGGTGAGTGTCTCGGTGATAACACGAACAACCTGTGGGGAAAGCCCCGTCATCGTCAGGGTCTCCGTCGTTACTCGTGCCGGATATCCACTCTGGGCAAAGCCATACTGAACCCCTACCGCAGCAAGCAGGAGGGCGAGAGCGGAGATACATACCATCAGCCGGTATCGTACAGATTTTTTTTTCATGAGTCCTCTCGTTTCATCGCGGTATCCACCGTGGCGACACTCAACGATGTCGACGGTGAGTCATTAAGAATGGAATGACGGTGCTGTTGCCGCACTAACGGGGCAGATTCTTCCGATCCGTCGACCAGCGGAAGGGCGCCTTCGGGTCTGCGGCAAGCCATGCCTGGGCATTATTCTTCGATGGGACTCTCCATTCGCTTTTCTGATTGATCAAGTACATCTTGCATTCGTATCGATCGACTTTGTTGAAGCGTTTCTGCCGTTCTTCAGGGGATAGCATTGGCCATTGACTATCAGCTGACCCGGCCTGGACGGGAACAATCACATTACCGTTGAAGCTTCCTCCCTGAACATTCACGCGGACTTTCCCTTTACCGATTTCGTGTATGTAAGCCTTTGCGGCCACAATTGTGTAAGAAGTTTCACAAATGATACCGATCTTCTTCACATCGGGATGGAGATTCCGCACATTGACCGGCACGGTAAAGATCCAGTTCGGGTTAGGGGGATTTTCCACCGGCGGAGACCCGGCAAAAGCGACACTGGGGATAAGCACGACGAGGAACAAAATGATTTTCATCATGGACTTCATCTCACCACTCCTTTTCTATTAATGTTGTTGCGACAAGGTACTACAGCACACCCAATGATAAAAAAAATTTGCTTATACTCCTGATTACGGGATATTAAGGCAGGAAACAGTACTTGTCAACGAAAATCAATCGCACGAGATCTTTTTTATTTTGTGAATGACAACGGTCAGGTTCACTAAAATATCTCCCGCGAGAACCGCATGTATGGCCATGATTGTTGCAATTGATGCTTGACGTAATCGACTGTTATTCCAAATGTATTTGCGTATCAGCGTGAGATAGATATCTGCGCACTCATCGGTAAATATTCAAGAATATAGAATCTGTAGCAAATCAGGCGAATTGACGACTTAAAGACACAAGATAGTCAGGAGGGTGAAGATAGATACTGCGAACGTTGGAAGCTGCGACCTGACCATGCCTCATCCGAATTGAATCCGGGAAACAAGATCGTGAAAGAACTTCGCCGACCATATGGTGAGGGTTTCCGGATATTTGTCAAATGGGTCCACCTCTCGCCGTGCCTGTTCAATGTCGAGTCTGTCGATTGCTTCGCGGCTGATGCGGAGGAATGCAGCGGGTGTCAAAGAGTCCTTTTCCTTCTTCCAGTCTCCGGTCTGTCGCATTCGTGCTTCCAGGTGGGCAAGGTAAAGGATTGGATGGTACGTGACGAACCATACCAGATCATACCAGTCTCTCCCCTTAGCCCTGTTTTTCCACCGTCTGCACAGAGCCGCGTGCATTTTCCCGGCAAAAAGGTCGGAAACGGCGACGGTTCTTACTGAGAAGGCAATCGGTCTCAGCAGGTATTTCGTTTCCGTATCGAATCCCGGCGGCGGGTTTGTGTCGACCTCAACTTTTATTGGGATCAAATAGTGCCATTATATGACGTAGTATGTCGAGATTATTTCGACATAGTATTAACAATACTATTAAAAACACACTCATGGACCAGGTTGCAACATTCGACATTATGTTAACGAAAGAGTTTACGCGAGAACAGCTTCAGGGCTTGACATCGCACAGCTGGTTTTCATTGACATATCAAGTGCTTATTTGGTAGAAATACTATAATTGAAAAAAGAACGTGTAACGACAGTGGAAAGAGTTGGCGAATGTACCTGTAGAGAAGATGCCGAGTGTTGTCAAAAGGTGGTGCGTATATTTATTACATGAACACACAAAGGGGGTCATATAATGAAGAGACTGATATTACTAACCACTATGATATGTGCGATTGTATCGTTT
Source organism: Deltaproteobacteria bacterium (assembly GCA_016935565.1). Taxonomy (GTDB): domain Bacteria; phylum Desulfobacterota; class Syntrophia; order Syntrophales; family UBA6807; genus JAFGQS01. Next base: position 52,667 of record JAFGQS010000017.1, on the reverse strand, counting down.
GTCGCTCTGCTGCCACAGTTATTGATTGCAGGAGACAACGGATATCGGTTTAATCAACAAAAGTCTGGCTGTTATGATAACTATGGCAAAGGGACTAACAGGGGGTACAATGACGGTTGGATCAACAGGGAGCAGCGCATGGGCGAATGCTCCGATTTAAAAAATAACACATTAAACGGTTTTTTGTTGGAAAAGGCAAATCTGGTGGGTGCTGATCTTTCAAACGCAGACTGGCGCGGGTGTATTCTCGATGGTGCAAATTTTCGTAATGCAAAACTTGTTTCAATCACATTAGGGCGTCTAGGAAACCCATCAATGCCTCCGCCACCGGCAAGCCTTAAAAATACAGGGCTCCGCAATGCGGTACTCATAAATGCAAATTTGCAGAACGTTAATTTTGAGAATGCATTTCTGGAAAATGCCAGGCTCAACAATGCTCAGATGTCCGGTGCTAAACTGATGGGTGCAAAACTCATGGGGGCCGATTTATCACATGCAATGCTCTTTACGGCCGATTTCACCGGTGCACGTTTATCGAATGCGATACTTGATGATGCAAAGGTGAGTCAAGCTGTGATGGCAAATTCAAACTGTACCGGTGCCCGCATGAAAAGGGTATATCTGAAGTTCAGCAAGGCGCCGCGAGCAAAATTCGACAAAGCAGTGATGAGCTGGGCGAAAGTATCAAGCATGGATCTAGAAGGAGCATCTTTTAAAGATACTAATTTGTATAAGGCGGATATGAGTTACGGTAATGCCGAAGGTGCCACTTTTCGGAATGCCAAAATGAAGTACGGGAAGTTTGTCAGTACGATATTCAGACGTGCAAATCTTATGAATTCCGATTTGTACGGTGCAAATTTACAGAAGGCTAATTTTTACCAGTCATATCTTCAGAACGCGGATCTTCGTCATGCAGATTTGAGCGAAACAATACTCAGTGAGGCCCGACTGCAAGGAGCCAAATTTGATGCCACGACAAAATTACCTTTTTCCAGAAAGAAAGCCAAAAATCTTGGCATGGTTTTTGTTGAGTAGCCGTTACGGATAGACTGAAAATATTGAAAGTTGGGAACTGAAACTTATAACGCAGCTTTAAAATTTAATCATTCAATGCATTCAATTGTGCTTCATGAGGTTCTTTACAAAGCCCTCGGGTGAAGGGATTATATAATAGTTACAGGTGGACGATGATACGGTGTTTCCGGCATGATCGGTAACGGACATATCCAGTATCCAGTCACCCTTTCCGTTTGCTGTTATAGTCTTTATCATGTTTTCTGCTTGTTCTTTTCCTAATGTCAAGTCACACACAAGATCGGTTATAGCCGGCTTATGATAATTTATCGTCATACCCTTGTTTATCGGAACGAAGTTGTTCAACCCATAGGTAACAGCGAAAAGGGCCCCACCGGCGAGCTCCATAAGCATGAAATGGGAACCGGCATACACTATTCCAACGTGGTTGAGATGTTTTTTCTTAACAGGCAGCACGAGCCTTACATGTCGTTCTTCAAGAATTTCCACATCGACATCGCTCATAGTGACCCAAGGTACTATGCCAAGTACGATCTTCTTTAACACATCATAATCAAGAAACATCTATCCCTCCTTTGATAAGTGCCGTACCCCTTAAACAATTTGCTTGTTGTTCAATACTATTGAAAAGATGGACTGCTTTACCTTGTCCGCGTAATCCTTGTAACTGAAGGCCTCGTTGTCAATCATGTATTGAATCACCGTGCTTTGAACAAGAGATATGATTAAAACACTGAGATAGTTGACGTCCAGTTTCATAAACACTTTTTTGTCGATTCCTTTTTGAAGAATCATTGATAGAACTGATCGATAACTTTGATACAATTTCTTCATCATTTCTTTCATTTGTTTGTTTCTCTTGATCTGCGTCAAGAAATCAAACATAACATAAAAGTAATTCGGGTTTCGCTCTATGATGGTGAACGCCTCTTCGATGAATATTTCCAGTTCTTCCAGAGGTGTCTGCGCCTTTTGCAGTGCTTCGTAAAGTTTTTTGCGAACATTTTCCTGCATTTCGCGAAGCAGATTGAGGAGCAATCCCTGCTTGTTTTTGAAATAGTAATGTACCAGTCCTGACGATACTCCCGCTTCCTTTGCAATATCCATCATCGTGAAATTATAATACCCTCTTTCGCTGACGACGCTGAAGGCCGCTTTAGTCAGCTGTGCCTTTCTCAGGTCCACGAGAGCAGGGATTTCATATTTGCCTCGTTTGTCCTTTTCCATTTACAGAATCACCCTCCTGAATTTTATCAATATTGTGCTTTGATACTTATAAAAGAATTAAATGGCAAGGAGTAAAAGAAAAATATTTCATATAGTCTCAAATAATCATCGAAGAGGGATAACGCTGCCGAAACGTACCATGACTTTTACGTATCTCAAAGATGCTTCCGGGGTATATGAAGTTGGTGGAGCATCATGTGCGTATTCCTGTCATATGGAATACAAGTCAATGCTCCACCATGTCTTGAACATCGGTCATTTATACATTCCACAGTCTGACATTCAGCCCTCTTTTGTATATTCTTCCCTGATCTTTCTTTTCAGAATTTTTCCGCTTGCCGTCATCGGTAATGCCGAAGCAATGAAGACTTTTTTGGGAACCTTATACCCGGCCATGTTTTCTTTACAGAATCCGATAATTGCTTCTTCCGTTAACTCTTGTCCCGGCCTTGGGACAACGAATGCCGATACGACTTCCATCCAGTATGGATCAGGCAACCCTATGACCGCCACCATGGCCACCCCGGGATAGCGTTGAATGATGCCTTCGACCTCCTGTGACGACACATTCTCACCACCGGTTTTGATCATATCTTTCTTTCGATCGACAAAATAGATATACCCATCTTCATCCATGTATCCGAGGTCTCCCGTATGGAGCCACCCGTTTGCCAGGGTCTGCTTTGTCAGGTCATCTCTATTCCAATATCCTTTCATCACCGCCGCACCGCGAATGACCAATTCCCCGATCTGGCCAGTGGAAACTTCCTGATCGTTTTCATCAAATATTTTAACGAAGACACCCGTGTCCGGAATGCCGATGGAATTCTGTTTGCTTTCAAAATCAGCAGGACTTGAGGTCGTTCCTACCGGTGAACTTTCCGTTTGCCCCCAGTAATTTCTCCACTGGATATCAGGATTAATTTCTTTCCATCTTTCAATCACGACCGTGGGAATGACGGCGCCAAAGGAAACAAATTTTTTCAGGGAGGAGAGATCGTATTTGTCAAATCCGGGTACCGTGGGTATGGCTGCGTAAAGTGTCGGCGGATACACCCAATAGGTAATCTTCTCATCCTGAGTTTTCTGAAGTGTCTGGTAGGGATCTGGCGCATATTCGATAACCGCTCTTCCTCCGACGGCAAGCATTCCTAACAGAACAGTATTGCCGGCCACATGAAAAAATGGAATATCAATGATGAAAACATCATCATTGCGGAAATCAACATCAGGAAGCAAGTGGAGGAGAGACATGTAGTAGTTGAGATGTGTCGTCATTACTCCCTTGGGAAAACTCTCCGTTCCCGTCGTGTAAATAAGCGTTGCCACGTCATCAGAATTTATGATTACTTCCGGTTCGGTCGCCGGATAGTCCCCTTGGAAAAACTCTTTCAGATCAACCCAGCCGTCTGGTTTCGGTTTCTTACCGAAATCGATCCATCCGAAATGTTCAACACTCTTCAGGTCGTTTTTAACGGCAAGGACATGTTCAGCGATGGAATCTTCGACAAAAAATGCCTTTGGCCCTGCATCATTAATGATATAGATGATTTCTTCTCCTCTGAGCATAAAGTTCAGCGGTACCGGGATAGCGCCGATTTTAGTCAAGCCGAAGAAGCAGTAAAGATAGGTCAAACAGTTATGGGTCATAAACGCGACCCGGTCACCTTTTTTGATGTTCATGCGAGCAAACGCATTAGCTGCCATACAACTTTTCTCATTTAATGTTCGATAGCTGACCCGCTCATTACCTGATACAAAAGCTATCTTGTCTCTGAATCGGTCAGCCGATCTCGATATAAGATCACCAACAGCCGCTCTTCGCAAAAGATTTTCATGTATTGCTTCCAAACTCATGATCACCCCTCCTTCTTAATTAGGATTTAGTTGTTCCGAGACACACGACGAATGCAGACATAAACAAACATTGTGTGTGTCCTTCTTCCAACCTCTCTCATTCCTGTTGGATACTGCTTTCCATACCGACAATACTATTTAATGATGCCACACAGTCTGAGTGCGGAATCTCGTGCCTGCTGCCTCATTTTTTCCATTTTTGAGAATTCTGCGATAGACATTTTACACGCCTGGCCGGAACCTCCGCCGTGTGTAGCAGAATGCAATATCGATCCGAGACCCCAGGAGATGTTCTCTATCAGGCGGACAAGGCGGATTCTATCTTCAGCCGGGGTGGTGTCGACCCCTTTCAAAAATCTCGCCATAAAATGAGCTATCTCTGGATTATTCATTTCTTTTTCGCTGGGACAACACGCGAGAATTCCTCCCGTGATATCCTCGGCCAGTCTGATAAGATCGTAGACGGCCTTTGAAGCGTAATATTTTGTGTTGTTGGCCAGTACGGGATCGGAAATGTATCCTGAATCAGGCATTTCAATACCTCTTGCAGATGCCGCAATGCCGCATGAATACATGGTTTCTGTAATCGCAATCATATCGGTAATTTTGTCACGCACATGCGATGCCGTGGCTAATCCCTGATTTTCAGCAAATAACTCGGTTGCCGCAATTAATACATCGGCCCAGCCGGTTTTACAGCCGCCTGTTGTCGGTCGATGAGCCATGCCGAACATGTTTATAACAGCTGCCAGGTATTCCACTTCACCGCACATGAAAACCCGCTCCCAGGGTACAAATACGTCATCAAATATGACGATGCACTCGTGCACTCCGTATTTGATGTTACCCAGGTCAATCTCCACGTTTTCGCCGTACCTGTCGTCCTGGGGATGCCTGACTGAAACATGAATAATCCCCTTTGCATCACTTGGAACCGCACAGATGACCGCATAGTCCTCATCGCCCGGCCGATGCGTATGACAGGGGATGACCAGTTTTTCGTGAGAGAACACGGCACCGGTTTGATGTAATTTGGCACCCCGCAATATAATACCTTCCTTATTTTTACTGATAACCCGGAGGTACATATCAAGATCCGGTTGCTCGTGTGCTGCGATCGTACGGTCACCCTTAGGATCGGTTATGGCAGGGCAGCCCAAGAGGTCGTTCTGCTGTACATATTTGATCCATTCGATGAAGTTATGATGATAATTCGTGCCATTTTTTTTATCCATCTTGGCCGTTATGTATAATATGGGAACGAACGCATTCTGAATACATCGAAAAGAACACATTCCCAATTGTCTGTTGCAGTATCGCGTGATATTGACCTTTCTCATCAGGTCATCAATGCTTTGGGGGACATGCTGGAATCGGGTGATCGGTTCACCGGTAAAATGTGAAGTTGTGATAAATTGTTCTGCTAATTCGGGATCATTTGCCATGTCATACGTTTTTGCCACCGCTTCTATTGCAGGCTTGATTTTCGGGTGATCCACAATATTTTTTGTTTTATCACCATCAATGTAAATCTCTAGATTCATAGATCTGATGCTATCCTTGTACTCCTGACCAGTTTTCATAACAACCTCCTCAATGGTATAAAATTGACTGAGTAATCAATTGACTGACTGAATAATCAGTTTTTATATAAAACCTCATTTAATGCTCCCTGTCAACGAAAAAATTCTATGAACGTCCAAGGTCTTTATGATTATCAGGTCTTGCTTTTTGCCCTTCAACAACAGTAAATAAAAGTGGAACCCGCAATAGTGGTCGGATACGGCTGTTTTTTTCTCAAACTAAAATCCCCGTTTGTTCCTTTTAGAAAAGGGGAGGAAATGATATTTACCCTTGATGCATAGAGGAGTTTTAGGTAATAAATATATTAGAGTTTGTGTAATAAAGATGGAGAAAATTACCACGACGTCTGTCTGCAAAAGGTGAACGTGGTTTTTGGTGATTCACAATGATCAAAGAGAAACTTTTAAAAAAAATAATTGCTTTTGAGATAATTGCTTTCCTCATTATCATCATGCTCTTCTGGTTAAATGAATTGATCGATTTACCTAACAGGTTACTGGGTGCTCCCGTCACACCCATTAATTATGCTGAAAGTATTCTGGGTACTATCGCGGTATTGATATTGGGAATTATCGTCACTCTCACAACTCATGCGTTAATAATGAAGATTAAATTCCTGGAAGGAATCATTCCGGTCTGTTCATTCTGCAAAAAAATACACGTCGATGAAAATTGGGTCAATATTGACAGCTATATAAGTGCTCATTCAGAAGCCAACTTTTCTCACAGCATATGCCCTTCATGTGCTGAAAAACATTACGGGGTCAAATCAGGTACGTCAAGGGTGCCGGGGGCAGGTCGCTGTTTATGAGAATTTTTAATGTGCCCGATGAAGTCCTGCCATTGGCAGATCCACCGAAAGGAGGCAACGATGAAAAGTCCGGTAAAAAAGTTAATTGTATTTCTACTGACATGCTTTCTTTTATATACCTTATTAGGCTTTCTAGTTGTACCTCTTGTACTCAAGTCGATTCTGCCAGACAAACTTTCTCAATCCCTTCAGCAGGTTGTCTCTATTGAAAAGCTCAGGATGAACCCATATGTCCTCTCGGTTTCTGTAGAAAATCTGGCAATAAAAGAAAGGGAAGGGGCGGAAGCATTCGCGTCATTCGGTAAATTTTATATAAATTTTCAGAGTAAGTCCCTGTTTACAAAGGCGTTTATATTCAAGGAACTGCTTATTGAAAAACCCTTTATCCACATAAAGCGGAATCAGGAAAGGGCTGTTAATGTATTATCTCTGGTTTCAGCCATGGAGAAGAAAGAAGATGCGCAGAGCACGGAAGTATCAGAAAGGAAAACCAAAGCAGTTGTTCCGGTTTTACAATTCGACAGTATAAATGTCTCAGAAGGAAGCATTATCTTTTCTGATGCCTCCCTGCGTTCCGTAAAACATCCGGTCAGCATCAAGGTTCAAAACCTGAATGTAACGGGAAAGAATATCTCGACAGCTCCAAAGAGCCGCGGCGACATTCTCCTGACTTTTGAGGATGAATCGGGAGGAACTGTCTCTGTGAACGGGCCTTTAAGCCTCCTTCCCGTTTCTGCCGATCTGCAAATAGCTGTCGATGACTATCATATTCTTCCATTCAAGGGACATGTTCTGGATCAGGTGAGGATAATCATCGAGGATGGGACGATTGCAACAAAGGGAAATATCAAAATCAACGAATCAACGGAAGGTCAATTAACGGCTGCATATAAAGGCACTGCCACGGTATCGGATTTTTCATCTGTTGACGAGGTAACAAAAGATCGATTTCTCGAGTTTAAAACGCTTCGTTTCCTTACTATAGATGCGGGTTATAATCCGGGGTTCCTGAAGATAGACAGCGTCAGCCTCTCGGATTTCTACGCGGGGCTGATTATTAACCCTGATAAAACAATCAACGTTCTCAGTATTCAAAAAAAAGAAGAACCAACGGAAAAAACAACAGAAACGAAATCACCGCAGTTATTTGATCCCATTATTATCAAGGAAATAAGCTTTGAAAACGGCCATATCAATTTCACCGATAAATTGATTAAACCAACCTATTCTACAAGTCTTCTTGACATTGAAGGAAAGATATCGGGACTTTCTTCCGCGGAAACTCGTCGCGCGAGTGTCAAATTCAAGGGGAAACTTGATAAGACCGTCCCGATTGAAATTACGGGAGAAATTGATCCTTTTTCCGAAGACTTATTCGCGGATATACAGATTACCCTGGACAATAAGGATTTGAGTCCCTTGACGCCATATTCCGGAAAATATCTTGGGTACGTCATCGACAAGGGGAAATTAGTCCTGAATCTGAATTATACAATCGACGGGGAGAAACTCGTTTCCGAGAATAAAATATTTATCGATCAATTCACCCTTGGTGACGAAGTGGAAAGCCCTGATGCCATCAAACTGCCCGTAAAATTAGGTATAGCGCTTCTCAGAAACAGAAAAGGAGAAATTGACCTCGATATTCCCGTAACAGGCAAAATCGACGATCCCGAATTCAGTGTGGGATACTTCATCCTGAAGATTATCGGGAATATTATCGAAAAGGCGGTAACTGCTCCCTTTGCCTTTATCGGTTCAATATTTGGTGGTGGCGAAGAACTTGGTTATGTGGAGTTCGATTACGGAAGCTCGACGATCACTGAAAAGAATGCTGAAAAACTGGATATACTGGACACGGCCCTCTATGACAGACCTTTATTAAAGCTCGACATAGAAGGGCATGTAGAAATTGATAACGATACGGAAAGCCTCAGGCACTCTATTTTGGAAAAGAAAGTGAAATCTGCGAAGTATGACGATTACATCAAACGGGGATTAAAATCTCCACCCGTGGAGGAAATCGACATACAACCTGATGAATATCGAAAATATCTGATACTGGCCTATACTGCGGAAAAGGCCGTCAAGGAAAAAAAGGGAAAAGACAGGATAGAGAAGCAGAAAACTGAAGAACTGGAACAATTGATGTTACGTAACATTATAATTACCGAAGGTGATTTGAGACATCTCGCGTATGAACGTGCTTCCCGGGTCAGAGATTATATCCTGCGTACCGGTAAGGTCGAAAAAGAAAGAATTTTCCTCGTAGAACCCAAATCTCTTCAGGCGGAAATAGTGGAAAATGTCAAAAGCAGCAGAGTACAATTCTACTTAAAATGATCGTTTTTTATTCTTTGTTTCGTAACTTTCCTTTGCCTTACCAGAAAGGCGTGCGGTGTCATTGAAAAAACAAAACCAGGCTGTCATATCTTTTTCCGTACTCCTCGATGTCGGCAAGTACCTGCTCCTCGCAGCAGTGCTTACCTGGCTCCTTATCCGAGGCACTGAGGGGCTCGGATATCATTGGCAGTGGTATCGGGTGCCCCAGTACCTCTTTTCGCTTGAAAACGGCCGCCTCATCGCGGGACCACTCCTTAACGGTGTGATGCTCACCCTGAAGATCACCGCAGTGAGTCTTGTTCTGGCATTTGCCGTCGGTCTGATCACGGCGCTGTTCAGACTATCTCACTCACTCGTCGCAAAGATAATCGCCAGAGGATACCTGGAATTTATCCGCAATACACCCCTGCTTGTTCAGATATTCTTCATATACTTTTTCCTGGCACCGGTCCTCGATATCAGTCGTTTCACATCAGCTGTGCTCGCACTCAGTCTCTTTGAAGGGGCATACGCCTCGGAGATATTCCGTGCCGGAATCGTCTCCGTTCAGAAGGAACAGTGGGAAGCCGCTTACAGCAGTGGTCTGAGCACCGCCCAGACATACCGGTTCGTGATCCTGCCCCAGGCCGTCAGGTGGATGCTGCCACCACTGACAAGCCAGGCCATATCTCTCGTAAAAGACTCGGCCCTGGTCAGTACCATCGCAATTTACGACCTCACCATGCAGGGGCAGGCAATTATTGCGGAGACATTTCTGACATTTGAAATATGGTTTACCGTCGCCTTCATCTATTTTCTCATTACGGTGACGCTGTCATTGGCCGTCGGTCTGCTGGAGCATCGTCTCCGGATTCCAGTTTAAAAACGCTTGGACGAAAAAAGGAGGGAAGACATGAACATCAGGTCGTTTTACGTATGGACTGTGGCTCTTATTATTATCATCTTTACCGTAGGAATTGCAGCTTGTGAAAAAAAACCGAAAGAAGAGGCGGTGAAAGAAAGCACCATTGAACAGGTACTGAAGCGCGGTGTCCTTCGGGTCGGCATGTCCACGTTTGTCCCCTGGGCAATGAAGGACAAAACGGGAAAGCTGATCGGTTTCGAAATCGACGTAGCGACCCGACTGGCAGAGGACATTGGTGTCAAAGTTGAATTTGTCCCCACGAAATGGGCGGGTATCATCCCGGCCCTTCTCACCGGTAAATTCGATGTCATTATCGGGGGCATGGGAATCCGTCCGCAACGCAACATCAAGGTCAATTTCAGTATCCCCTACGATACGACCGGCATGTCGATTGTGGCCAACAGGGAACTCGCCGCGGGCTTTACGGGCCTCGAGGATTTCAATCGTTCCGACGTGATCATCGCGGCGCGTCTCGGCTCCACCGCCGTCACGGCGACAAAAAAGTATATGCCGAAGGCACAGCTTCGAATGTTTGACGACGAATCGCAGGCCTACCAGGAACTGGTGAACGGGAAGGCCCACGCCGTTGTCGGCAGTGCTCCGCGACCTGCATATGAAGCGCTGAAATATTCGGATAGACTCTTCCTCCCCCTGAAAGAAACCTTTACCAAAGAGCCCATCGGATTTGCGGTACAGAAAGGTGATTTTGATACCCTCAACTTTTTCAACAATTGGATCCGTGTCGTTGAAGCGGAGGGTTGGCTGAAGGAGCGGAAGCACTACTGGTTCGGAACGAGGGACTGGGAACACCAGATTCAGTAAAGATTAGATCACGAAAGTACTACTTCGCCACAGTCATAAACTATTCGAAAAACCGGGGTAATTCGTGAGAGACGGGAAGATCAGAATAACGCTGCTCGACATTACCGTAACGCTCCTGCTTGCGGCAGCCATCGTCTATATCATCTATCGGATCAGAGTGGGACTCCATTATAAATGGAACTGGGCGGCCATTCCACAGTATCTCTTCCGCTATGACGCAGAGACAATGAAGCTGGTGCCGAATCTGCTCGTTCAGGGGCTTGCTATGACGATCAGGCTCAGCATCTGGGGGACCATTATCGCGACCCTCATCGGACTTATCATGGGTCTTTTTCGTGTCAGCAACAGCCTCTTCAGGCGCCTTGTCGGGCGAACCTACGTCGAGCTGATCAGAAACGTTCCACCCATTGTACTCATCTTCATCTTTTACTACTTTATCAGTGATCAGATCCTCGTGCTTTTTGATCTGGATACCTTCGTGAATGAGCGGGCACCATGGTTTCGATCACTCTTCGGCTTTCTCTGTGCACCCGTCTCCCGGTGCTCGGCGTTCATCTCCGCTCTCATAACGCTCGCCATCTTTGAAGGCGCCTATATCACGGAAATCGTACGGGCAGGTATCCAGTCAATCGTAAAGGGGCAGTACGAGGCAGCCTATGCCCTTGGGCTGTCACGATGGCAAACCATGCGTCACATCGTGCTTCCCCAGGCAACACGGATTATCCTTCCTCCTCTTGCGGGTCAGTTCATCTCCACCATAAAGGATTCGGCCATTGTGTCGATCATCTCGATCCAGGAACTGACGTTTCAGGGAATGGAATTAATGTCAGCTACCTATCTCACGTTCGAAGTATGGATCACCATCACGGTACTCTACCTCGTATTGACCCTCAGTCTCTCGCTGGGGGTGGCACGTCTTGAAAGGTCCATGGGAAGGGCGACGGCGTAGTGATCAGGGGGGCAGATCTCAACAATCAACAATTTTTACATTTACACCGCATTTTTTACATAGTAAGCATTGACGTTGTGAATTAATGTGATTTACTCAGTCAATATATAATATTTAAGATGAGACCGTACCAAACTTTCGTGGTGAGGGAATAACCGTCAATCCGGTAACTTGTCACTGTTTCGTGATGAGTGATTAAAAACTTATAAAGGAGGGATTATTCATGAGCATCAAGGATAAGTATGCCATTGTCGGCGTCGGCTACACGCCGCAGGGCCGTATTGAAGGACGAACGGAACTGAGCTTTCACCTGGAGGCGATCATCAATGCCATTGATGACGCCGGCCTTACAAAGGAAGACATTGACGGCCTCATATGTTATCGGCATTTTCCACCGGCATCGGACTCATATGATGTCACTCCGTACATGGTAGCCCAGCACCTGGGTATCACGCCTGCCTACATCAGCCAGGACGCCAACTGATCACGCAGCCATCTACAGCACGCAGTTGGCGTGCTCGAATCAGGTTTCTGCAAGTATGTCGTTATTTCCTACGGGCACAATGCCGTCTCCAGTGACAGCATGACGACGATGCTCATGACACTCGGCCAGGACGAGGAGGCCTTCGGACACTTCGGTGCAACAGGAAGCTATGCCCTGGCGGCACAACGGGCGATGTATGAATTTAATACCGGACCGGAGACATGGAAGCATATTGCCGTGGGCCAGCGCAAGTGGGCCAATTTGAATCCTCTGGCCATGACATATAATCGTACCATGTCGTATGATGACTATATGAATGCACGGTGGCTTGTTGAACCCTTCCGGCTTTTCGATAATTGCCTGGTTTCAGACGGTGGACGGGCGTATATCGTTACCTCGGCGGAACGGGCCAGGGATCTGAAACATCGCCCTGTCATTATCGCCGGTTTAGGGCAGCATAATCCTGCCGACTTTCCTCAGAGCGCAACCTTTCTCGCCGGACCGACAGGGGCACAGATTGCCGGTGAGGCGGCGTTGCGCATGGCCGGCATTACACGTGATGATATCGATGCGTGCCAGATTTACGACTGCTTTACCTATACCGTTGAGATTACCCTGCAGGATTACGGATTCTTCAAGCCCGGTGAAGGTACAGACTGGTTCCAGGGCGGCACCATCGAACCCGGCGGCAGCATGCCCGTAAATACCTCAGGGGGGCAGCTGTCGGAAGCATACTTCATGGGTCTTACGCCGATTACCGAAGGCGTCATGCAGCTCATGGGACGATGCGGAGAGCGACAGCTGGGACCCCAGACGGGAACGAAGGCACCCGAGAATATCCTGTGCAGTGATAACGGTGGAATACTGCAGTGCAATACCACCATCATTCTGAGGAGGGCTTAGCCATGACGATGTATGCGAAACCGATCCCGAAAATCAACGAGGATTCCCGCCCGTTCTGGGGGGGATGTAAGGTCCATGAACTCAGGTTCCAGAAATGTAACCAATGCGGCCATGTTCGATGGCCTCCGGCGATAATCTGCCCCGAATGTCATGGGAAGGACACGGTGTGGATTACCGCTGCGGGACACGGCAGGGTTTATACCTACGTCGTCTACCACATTGCTTATCACCCCGGTTTTAAAGGAGAACTACCATACGTGGTTGCTGTTGTCGAACTTCATGAAGGCCCCCGCATATTTACGAATATCATCGGATGCAGTACCGAGGAGGTGTACTGCGACATGGCGGTGGAAGTCGTGTGGGATGATGTGACAACGGAGTTGACGCTGCCGAAGTTCAGGCCGGTGAAATAGGACAGGGGGCGCAACTAACGATTGCCTGCAGGCAGACGTTGGGGCGCAATAAGAAAATGAGTTCCCACCAGTGTGCGCGAGCAGAGCCATGTGCTATAATCGGTCAATATCCGGGAATAAAGAATTTGAAATAAGTCAGGCGCGTCGATTATGTAATAACACATTGAAGATGGACGAAACAAACTAAAGAATAATGAAAGATGTTGCAGGTAGATTGAAAAAGTTGATTGTTGAGACCGCCTACAATGACTCCCTATAATATTAATTATTATATGGCTATTCAAAAATGATGGAAAAGGCTGCAGACCGGTGGAAAACACTGCATGGCGGGCCCTGGCCCTCATGCTATACCGGAACCTACTTTATTGATTTTGAAAGGAGGAGATTACTATGGTAAGAATAAAAAACACTACTCTGTGCGTAGTGGCTGTATTCATGTTCCTCGTTGTCGGGGGATGTGCCCAGCGCTATTACGTCAAGCCCCCCACACCCTCTGAGATGCTCTATGTCGAGAAGGTCGATACGGAAACGGGTCTGCAGATAACGGATCAGCGGATGGGAGACGATAAGAATTTTTCCGTCGGAAGAATAACTGTTTATCTCACAAATATTACGGATGAAATGGCATTCTTGCGTGAGAACCTTGTCAAGGAATTGAATTCGAGGGGTATCGACGTCGTGGCATCCGACACGGATGATGCTCCACTCCGGTTTACTGTACGGAAGTATCGTATCCGGAATCATCGAAGCACCGGATTTTCCCCTTTCCAGACCGCAACGACCTTGAGCGGGGACTATGTGAGCAACGGAGAATCCAGAAAACTTGTATTTTATTTCCGTATCGGCAAGGTTCCCATATGGTCAATGAAGGAGGTCGTGGACCCCTGCTACAGTATACCGCTGTCTCTCATGGTGAAGGAGATTGCCTCGAAAATAAATCGATTATCCTTCGGTCTTCAGATGCCGACAGAAAAGGTTGATGCGCTGGTAAGGGAAATAGAGGGCAGTACTGACAAGTTTATGTTCCTGAAAGTGCTCGAACTGGGGTACACTAATAACCCCGCTGCAATCGGGCCGCTCGTTCGGTTTGCCGATCATGCCGACGATTATGTGAAAGTGGCTGCCATTTGTTCGCTCGGAGTTCTCGGGGCGGTGGATCAGTTTGAATTTCTGAAGGAATGTTATAACACGCGAACGAAGGACGAAAAATTAATGGCGTTGAAATCAATCGGAGATCTGAATACGCTCGAAGCCATTGCGTTCATACAGTCGGTCAAAAATTCTGACGAATATGGCCATGAACGAATTCGAGAGCTGGTGGACCTCTTCATGTAAGGTCAGAACGATATCGTGTATAGCAATCAGCTTTCAGCAATTAAAAGACAGGGACCGGGGATAAAGCAGGTGTCAGGAGACAGGAACAAGGTACAAGGAGCAAGGTTTCAGGAATCAGGTGTCAGGTGCGAGGTTCAAGGAAAAAAGATTTTGGAATATTGGAATATCCCTGTGGATCCCGCATTGGCGGGTCAGCTCTGCTGAATTCCACAGGGCAAGGAATAATGCGCTTCGCGTTTGCCGGGCGCCAGGTATCAGGGAAAGATAAGAAGTTCAGTTGTCTGTTATTTCTTTTAATAAAAGTTAGTTGCGGCTCATTGTTAAGGTAACAGATGAGACCTGATTCCTATAATTTGAAAAGCAGGTATTGACAAATATTGTGTATGGTAAAGCAGTCCGGCAAGAGGAAAGCTATCCATGTAACAACTGAAAGAGAAGGGTGAAAAGGATGGATTATCAAAAATGCTATGACACGATTTTAAAGACCATCATGCCGCAATCATTTCCGATCGGTGTCAAAATTATCAAAAAAGACGAACCATTTCCCGAAAAAGCTGTGAGGCCCGCGAAGTTCAATATCAAGATATCGTTATGCCAATGGACCACCATTGCAAGGAAATGGGGATGGGTCGTGGGTGCAATGGGAGAAGATATTAACTGCACACCGTGTCTGGCCGCATTCGGTTTCAAAAGAATCCCGGACATAAAAGATGTGGCTCGATTCTTCATGAGCATGGGGTATACAAAAACGGAGGAGCAGGCTTTATCGATGGCCGAAAGCGTCGAATATCGGACTCCCGGAGACGTGAAGGGTGTGGTGATGTTCCCGCTCAACAAAGCTCCCATGCCCCCGGATCTCGTTATGATCTATGGTATGCCTGCACAAATGTTCCGGTTAGCGTCCGGATTATTTTACAATTATGGAAAATCGTTTACATCGCAATCTCACATCGGGCTTTCCTGTCTCCACGCCGTCTTGCCATACTGGAATCAGGAGCCTGCTTTTACGAATCCCGGCCGCGGCGAACGTATGCTGGCTGCGACGGGAGACACTGAAATGTGCCTTTCCATGCCGGCAAAGTATGTCAATGATCTCACAGAGGGACTTGAAGCAACACAGAAAACGGGAACCCGATATCCCGTTCAGAATTATCTTTTGTATAATCCGCCGAGTATACCAGCAATGAGAGAACTGGAAGCAAAATTATCAGATATAGAATAAAACAAACTGAGAGATAATTCGAATTCAAAGGAGGAACGGAGCCCGGTCTCAACATTTGACACATTGTTTCATTTTCGATAGCATAATGATGTTAAATTCCGGGTGATAATAATATGGCACGATCCCTTAGCATTGAATATCCCGGTGCGTTGTATCATATTACCTCCCTGAGTGGCTATCTGTTGACTTCATTCTCGGTTACTTCGGCACGTCAATAACGGAGGCACAAGCTGCATACCGACGTTTTGTCGAGAAAATAATTGGTCTGCCGCCGGACAATCCCCTGGATGAAGTCGTTGCCTCGATATTCCTGGGAAGCGATGGGTTTATACAATCGGTCAAAGAACAATACCGGGATAAGCAAATACTGGATGTGTGAAACATACCAGCGCTCCGACAGATAGTAAATAACCCAACGTTAGAAGAGGTAAAAGATGCAGTCGAGTCGGTAATTGATGGAACCGTCAGTCACCCCGGGAGCGTTTGTCTATATGTGAGTCAGTACTATGCCGGCGTAATGATTAATGAGATCGCTCATTATTATGGAATGAAAGGTTCCGCAGTAAGTCAGGCGAATCGGCGGTTTAAAGATAAGGTACAGAAGGAGAAAACGCTTCAGAATCCCGCTCTTAAGGAGGTATCATATGAACACGGAATTCCATTATTACATAACCGGTATGGTGGCGCGGGCCGCGGGATTTACTGAGGATGAGGCCCGAACCATTGCTACTGCCTGCGAGTTTGTTGATGAAAATGATGTTCCTTTTACGATCGAAGACCGTGAAGGCGGAAAGCCTTACGAGGTCTACATTTCACAAACTATGAATATCCTGAAGCCGAAGCGGAAGCTGATGCGTATTTATCCCATTTTCCATTTTGTTCCGGGCGATCCCACCTGTGACGAGGCATGCCGCCGGGACGGTAAGATGCATCTTTTGAACACGACACCGGCCAACGATATTGCCACCAGTCTGTTACGGTCAGCGTTCAAGGCAACTGACGATATGCAACCCCATCGGATCGGTGTTGCATCGCATGCCTATGCCGACACCTGGGCGCACCAGAATTTCGTGGGGTGGTTTGACTATTTCAACAACATGGGATTGGATCCGAAACCGGATATCGGTCACGCCGATGCGGAACATCATCCCGATTGGGTTGCACACCGATGGGCTGATGATCGAATGGTTCATGATGAGATTGACAATACGGAGCGGTACCTCAATGCGGCGGAATATCTTTATAACGAGTACCGGGACCATCTTGAATCGAGAGGACGAGAAGCTGTCCATCCCTGGTCCACTGTGGATAAAGACCTTCGCAAAATATTCGGTCGATCCATGTCCGGCTTCATTGAGTACGGAGCAGATGATCGAGTCATTAAATACCAGGAGTGGGCTCCGTGGTTGGGTGAGTTCGATGAGGATACGTGGTACAATGAAGGCATTGTAACGAAGGTTCGAGGGATTCCGGATCTCCAGATGGGCCTGGCCTCAACCTTCTGCCTCTTGAAGGACAAATATTACTGGTGCGAAGGGATTGAGAAGGAATCGACCAACTGGTTTCGATTCCAGGAGGCTGTCAAGGCACACCAGCGAGACGCCATGAAACTCCTCAGAAAACGCTTTAACAGAATGGGTATCGATCTTCGTCAGTACTAGAAAAATAGCAATCAGTATTCAGAACATTGATAACACTACGAAAGGGGGCACATGGTATTATGGCGGTAATACCGCAAGACGCATCAACACTTATTCTCCTACGGGATTTACCGGATTCTTCAGGGTTCGAGGTTCTTATGGTGCTGCGGCATCCAAAAAGTTCTTTCGTCCCCGGTTCATATGTATTTCCGGGGGGGTGTCTCAATGAAAGCGATTATGATGCAAGGATGGGTGGTCTCTGCGCCGGCATAGATGAACAAAGGGCCATTGAAATCATGGACGACATGTCTGATCCATGTAAGGCCATCGGTGCCTGGGTCGCTGGGATTCGTGAGACATTTGAGGAGGTTGGTCTCCTTCTGGCATACCGGGATGATGTTTCTCTGTGTGCTTTCAATTCCGATGAAGTACGGGAACGCTTTCGGACGCACCGGAGACTCCTGATAGAAGAGAAGCGACGGATACAGGATATCCTCATCGAAGAAAATCTTACCCTGGCTGCAGATCAAATGCACTATTTTTCACACTGGATAACACCCGAACTGTTGCAGCTCCGCTATGATGTACGGTTTTTTGTGGCCCGGGCGCCCGATGGCCAACATGCCGCACATGACGGAGTTGAACTTACGCAGCATGTCTGGATTACACCTCGGGATGCGCTCAAGCGGTTCGAGACAAACAGGTGCAATCTGGTACTACCGACGTATATGACCATGTGCGAACTTTCTCAGTATTCCTCCGTTGGCGAGGTTATTGAATCGACAGTGGGTAAAAAAATATCAGGAATTCTCACAGAAGTGATCAGAGAAGATGACAATATAGTCGAATACATGCCCGACGGCAGGGCTTTCAGAGGCATGCCCCGATCGGTCTAGGTGTACCGGTTTTTAAAGACCTGACAATGAAACTCCCCGTCTAAAGGCGGGGCATCCTAAGGAATGTTTGCTGTATTTATGCCTGCCTTCGGCAGGTAAACGTTTCATCCCCGTTTAAAAACGGGGTATTCACGTTTCTGATTTCATAAAACTGTGGTCCAGCGAATGTGGCAACTTTTCAGGAGACTCAGGCATTGACATAGGCACGTAACACCTCTATAGTTATAAATGTGAAGCGAGTACTTACCATGACAAGTATAAGACGCTCGTATCACTGCGCATATGCCAGCGCGCAGGACCATTGATGAAAGCACTTCCACCGGCTCTGTTCCCTGCGAATCCACCCCTGAGATACGAGAATAATGCACGTAAGATGAGGTATTTTTTGTTTACCGGGAATAGCCAACAGTCTCTTTCAAGGAGGTGTACCATGAAGAAAGAAAAAATATTTTTTTCCGTGTGTGTGCTGATTCTGGCGTTCATCATTACATTGCCCGCCGGTGTCGAATGTGCAGGGACGTTTGTAAAGATAACAGGGGTTGAAGGGGAATCGACAGACAAAGATCATGATGGATGGATTGACGTACTTTCATACAGTGGCAGCCTGGCACAACCGGGATCAGCGGTGACAGGGACGAGCCGGAGTCGGGGTACTGTCTTAATGGGTGATATCTCTGTGACAAAGGAGATTGACAAAGCAACGCCAAAACTGAATGAAGCACTGTGCATGGGGACACACTTTCCGGAAATAGAAATAGAAGTGAGAGCTGCCACAGGAGGTTCCGGTCAGAGTACCATCTACACGCTGAAAGACGTGGTCATTGGCTCGATAGTGAAGAGCGGAAACAATGAAATCGTGACGTTCCGCTTTAAGTCCGGAACATACGCTGTATTGCTCAGCAAATAGGGTTACATGTTCAAGTCCTTATTCTTGACCGTTCAGGTAGCCGAGGGGCAGGTATTGTTTTATACCTTTCAATCACTGTATGGGAGGAAGTGCGTCAACGTTCGTCATGGTCTGTTTCGACCACTCGGGCATTATATAAAACTGACTTTTATGATAATGAATTTCTTGACATATTTTCGTGCCGGAATATATATTGATTTCCGATATGAATAGTTCTTATTCAATGTCTTACAACGTATTTGTTTCATCCGGTGGTGGTGCTATTAATCGTTGTTATTCACTTCTCATTCTCACTTCATGACTCGTGCATCACGTTTTATCTTCACCTCATTAACAGCAGCTGATGCAAGGTCTGCCCATGGATATGAAGCGTGATTATTATGAAGACATTGAGCTCTTCGGCAGCGGCACAGTCCTTTTCTGGTCTGTCGTATTTCTGATCTTTCTATTTACCCTTCCGTTGTATGTCCCCGATTACTATTTCTTCATGTTCAATATAATAATGGTGCATTCCATCCTGGCTGTGGGTCTGAATATCCTGGTGGGTTTTACCGGGCAGATTTCACTCGGGCACGCCGGATTTTTTGCCATTGGTGCCTACGGTACGACCATCCTGATGTCCAAGCTCGGGGTTCCCTTTTTCGCGGCTCTGCCGCTTGCGGGTCTGGTTGCGGCCTTTTTCGGATTTGTGATCGGCCTGCCGGCTCTGAGACTGGAAGGTCCCTACCTGGCAATTGCAACGCTGGGTTTCGGCCTGGCGGTCATGCATGTCATCGGCACGTGGGATGTTTTTGGGGGGCGAATGGGGATGCACGCCCCGCCGCTTGATCTGGGCAT
The DNA here is from genome assembly GCA_016935565.1 of Deltaproteobacteria bacterium. Taxonomy (GTDB): domain Bacteria; phylum Desulfobacterota; class Syntrophia; order Syntrophales; family UBA6807; genus JAFGQS01. Next base: position 32,495 of record JAFGQS010000017.1, on the reverse strand, counting down.
TCCTCAATTGAACATCAGCCTGGTTCTGGATACCGATGTAAGCGTGTACTTCCTGGTCCTGATTATTACGATCCTTATGGTGATCGGTGCCAGAAACATTACCAGGACGCGGGTTGGCCGGGCATTTGTGGCCATCCGTGATGATGACATTGCAGCTGAGGTCATGGGTGTCAACCTGACGATTTTCAAAACGCTGGCGTTTGCCGTGAGTGCCTTCTATGCCGGTGTGGCAGGGGGGCTCTTCGGCTTTATCTTAACGTATTTCGACCCCTTTACCTTTAATCTGATACTCTCGATTATTTTTCTGGCAATGGTGGTGGTTGGCGGGCTGGGATCGATTTCGGGGGCGATCATGGGTGCGTCTCTGATCACGTATCTTCAATATGACCTGTTAAAGAATGTTGATGAGGTGCCCTACCTGGGCGATTTCCTGGTGACCATTTCGAAGAAGTGGTTGACTACCATCGGCCTGGAAAACTTCAACAGCGTCGCCCTGGGATTGATCATGATTGTCATTGTCATTTTCGAACCCCTTGGTATGTATGGTGTCTGGATCAGGATCAAGAAGTACTGGAAGACGTGGCCTTTTTAGACCGGTTATCAAACGTAATGAACATCTGATGGAGATGGGATGATTGAACAACTTATTATTGAAGGGTTAGCAATCGGGGCATGCTACGGCCTGTTCGGAATCGCGGTGGCAATCATCTATAAGACGTCCGAAGTGATTAATTTTGCCCAGGGTGAAATGGGGATGGTGGCGACTTTTATCACCTATCACATTCTCACATTCTACCACTACCCGTTCTGGCTGGCATTTATCCTGACCATGATATTCGCGATTACACTGGGGGCCCTGATCGAGTTTTTCTTTTTACGTCCCGCCAAAGACCCGACGGTCCTCGGATTGTTGGTTATTACCCTCGGTGCGGAAATGCTGCTTATGGGGCTGGCCGGCTGGAAGTGGGGTGCGGAACAGAAAGCATTCGTGTTTCCCCTCTCGGTGCAGGTAACGTATGAACCGATCAAGGGTCTGACAATCAGCCAGTGGGCTCTGGGGGTGTTTGTCCTGGCACTGATCATTATGGTGCTCCTGTTTCTCTTTTTCAAATATTCCAGGCTGGGAATTGCCATGCGTGCCACCCAGCAGAATCAGAACGCGGCCAGGATCATGGGGATCAAGGTGGAACGGGTCTTCTCGCTGACCTGGGCCATCAGCTCACTCATCGGTGCCGTTGCCGCCATGTTTTTTGCGGCCAGATCGGTTCTGGACCCCAATTTCATGATGGAGCCCTTCATGAGGGCGTTTGCCGCGGCAGTGCTCGGAGGACTGACCAGTATACCCGGGGTTGTCCTGGGGGGGCTGATGCTCGGCCTGATCGAGAATTTCTTCGGCTATGCGTGGCCGGAGTGGAAACCGATCGTAGCGTTCATCGTCATTATTTTCATTCTCACGGTACGGCCCAGCGGGCTCTTTGCCAAACATTACGTGAAAAAAGTGTAGGGTGATGAAACGGTATTTAAAACATACAGGGATCGCGATTTTGATGCTGGGTGTTTTGCTGGGAGGCATGCTTTCAATAAGTTCTGTTCGCAACCGGCTCGTGCTGTATTTCGAACGGGATTCTATTGAACAGGCGGTAAAACACTATTTTACCTGCGAGATGAGCAGGGATTTTGAGAAGCTGTACCAGTGTCTGTCCCCGTCATCGGTGTATCGGCAGTCACACACCTACGAAGACTTTCTGGCTGACGTCAGGAATTCGCCCGTCAGGATTCGCGAGTATACGATTGTCGATATTTATAATTTAAGGGTGAACCACGACAGAGAGGCATTCCCCCTGGTTGAGAAGTTTGTGCAGGCCGAAGTGGAAGTCATATTGTACTACACTGATACCAATCAGACATTCAGCTTTAATCAATGTTTTACGTTTCTGAAAGAGGGAGGGATTTGGTTGAAAGGATAGGATCTGTTCAGCGGCAGCAAATCGGAGGCACAAGAACAACACAGGGGATAATAAATACAACGCTATATTTTAAACAAGGAGGACACTATGAACTGGAAAAAAGGATCGTTGATTGTAGTACTCATTGTATGTGCTGCCATGATGATTCCTGCTCTGTGCCATGCGGGAAGACCCGGCTTCGATGCCAAAGAGATCAGGGTTGCACAGTGGGGACCCCAGACCGGGCCGGCAGCTCCCTGGGGTTCGGTCGCCAGAGGCAGCCGTTTGTTGTTTGATGTCGTCAATGAAGAAGGCGGTATTCACGGCAGAAAAATCACGTATTTCATCCGTGACGATCAGTACAATCCCGCCCTGTGCGTTGCTGCGGTGAAAGAACTGGTGGAGCGCAAAGGGGTATTCGCCTTTGTGGGGGGTGTTTCCAGCGCCAGCGGCATGGCGGTCAAGGACTATCTGGCGAAAAACAAAGTCATCTGGGTCGGTCCTGCGACGGCCGTGCGTGAATACGTCTTCCCCGTACAGAAATATCTTTTTGCCGTGTATCCACTCTATGAGGATGAGGCAAGCATTCTTACCAAGTATGCCGTTGAAAAGCTCAAGGCCAAGAAGATAGGATTTTTGTATCAGAACGATGCCTACGGGAAAAACGGTCTGGCCGGATGCAAGCAGCGCATGGATGCCCTGGGCATGAAGCTGGTGGCGGAAATTCCCGTCGAACCCGGTGAGAAGGACCTTGCGTCCCAGATGCTGCGATTCAAAAATGCCGAGGCCGACGTGGTCATCATGTGGGTAAGCCCGACAATCGCGGCTATTTCGCTCAAGACCTGTGCTACCATCGGCTTCAAACCGCAGTGGATATCGTCCAATACACTTTCCGATTACCCGCTCATGAACATGATCACCGGGGGTCTCTGGGAAGGGGTAATCACCGGTGCAATGGGCCATACTCCCGATTCTGACAATCCCCTGATGGTCAAATACCGCGAAGCAGCAAAACGACTGACGCCGAAGGAACGGTGGGGGCTCTTTTACTATGCAGGTATCCTCTTTGCCGAACCCCTGGTCGAAGCCTTGAAGCAGGTCGGCCCGAAACTGAGTACCGATGCCTGTCTGGCGGCACTGAATTCAATCAAAGACTGGAGGGGAATCGGTCCCGAGATAACCTGGAGCGTTGACCAGCACCAGGGATCCGATTCTGTTCAGATTTTTAAATGCGGACCCAAATCATCGTATGAGTTGCTCCAGGATTTTACCTCTAATGATCTTGCAACCTGGAAGAAGTAAAAAGACGCCCGGGAGGCTTCCCTCCCGGGCATCGATTTTAATTTGTCCCCATCATCATGAGAAAGTCTGTCCTTCGGGAGGGGCACGATGACTCACTTTGAGGTTGAGAACCTGAGCATCAGCTTTGGCGGTTTACAGGCTGTTGACTCGGTCAGTTTCGCCGTGGAAAGGAACGCCATATTCTCGATTATCGGCCCCAACGGTTCCGGGAAGACCACCATATTCAACCTGATCAGCGGGATATACAAGGCTGACAGCGGCAGAGTTCTGCTTGATGATGAGAATCTGATCGGATATTCGCCGGACAGGATCGCCCGCAGGGGAATTGCCCGCACCTTCCAGAATATTGAGCTCTTTACCAATGCCACGGTAATGGACAACTTGATGCTGGGCCGGCACATTCATATGAAAACCGGAGTACTGGGCGGTGCGTTCATGTGGGGCAGGCACTCCCGTACTGCGAGAGAGGAAGTCAAAAACCGTGAGATTGTTGAGAAAATCATCGACTTCCTCGATCTCCAGTCTATCCGGGATCAGTTCGTGGCGAACCTGCCCTACGGCAAGCGTAAACTTGTGGAGTTAGGCAGGGCCCTGGCTTTGGACCCTGCAGTATTGCTCCTGGATGAACCGTCGGCGGGCATGAATACCGAGGAGAAGGATGATTTACGGATATGGATCAAGGATATTCAGGAAGACTATAATGTCACGATTTTGCTGATCGAGCACGACATGAACATGGTGATGGGAATTTCAGACAGGATCCTGGCAATCAATCAGGGAATAAAGATCGTAGAGGGACCCCCGCAGGAGGTTCAGAAACATCCCGAGGTCATTGCTGCATATCTGGGGGAGGAGGAGTAATGCTTTCCGTCAGGAACATCGAAACATGGTACGATCTGATCCGGGCTCTCCACGGGATTTCATTCGAAATCGAGGAGGGACAGATCGTGGCACTGCTCGGCTCGAATGGGGCCGGAAAGACGACCATACTCAAGACAATCATGCGTCTCCTTGACGATGACCAGCCCGAAAAGGGAACCATTGAATTTCTCGGGAAACGAATCGACCGTAAAGATACCGACGAGATCGTGCGCATGGGAATCAGTTATGTTCCCGAGGGAAGAGAGGTCTTTTCCGAACTTACCGTGATGGAAAACATTGTCATGGGTGCGTTTACCAGGAAAGACAGGAAAAGCATCAGAGATGATATCGAGGCCGTGTTTGGCCAGTTTCCCATCCTGAAGGAACGGAGAAACCAGCAGGCAGGTTACCTGAGTGGCGGCGAGCAGCAGATGCTCGCTATCGGACGGGCCCTGATGAGTCGTCCCCGGTTGCTCATGCTCGATGAGCCGTCACTGGGACTTTCCCCCATACTCACCAGAGAGATTTTCACGATTATTGAGAATATCAACCAAGAAGGAGTTACCATCCTTCTCGTGGAGCAGAATGTTAATATGGCGCTGAAGTATTCTCATTTTGCCTTTCTCATGGAGAACGGCAGGATTTTGCGGGCCGACAAGCCCGAGGTTTTGCGAGAGGACGAGGATGTCAAGGAATTCTACCTTGGCATTTCGACGGATACCTCGGTCAAGGGATATAAACGCTACCGCAGAAAGGTACGATTCCGTTAGAAAACCATGACAACGACAACAGGAATTTTGACAACAAATGCAGACACGCTTCCCAAGGCCTTGCGTGAGCTGGCTTCCCGGCAGCCCGAGCGGGTTGCCATGCGGTATAAGGAATATGGAATCTGGCATGATATCACCTGGCAGGGATACCTGGAAAAAGTGCGGCAGGTGGCCCTGGGGCTCTATTCCCTTGGCGTCAGATGTGGCGATCACGTGGCGATCATCGGTGAAAACAAACCGGAGTGGTTGTTTTCTGCGTTGGGTACCATGTCGCTGGGTGCCATTTTTGTCGGAGTCTATACGACCAATCCCGCCGAAGAATGTGAATATATGGTGGGTCACTCGGAATCGACAGTCTTTATCTGCGAGGATGAAGAGCAGCTGGATAAAGCCCTGGTCTTCAGAGACAATACTTCGAAATTACAGAAGGTCCTGGTCTGGGATATGGAGGGTTTGCGGCACTTCAAGGACCCCATGGTGATGAGTTTTGACGAACTGCTCGGAGTGGGCAGAAAAATGGCGGTGGAAAAACCGCGGTTGTTCGATGCCCTGGTTGATCAGGGCAGGGGAGAGGATATCGCTTCCATCATCTATACATCCGGCACAACGGGGCTGCCGAAAGGTGCCATGATTGCCCATGAAAACTATCTGTGGATTGCCAGGCAGACCGTGAAGGTCATGAAATCCACCCGGGATGATGAAACCATATCGTTTTTGCCGCTTAATCATGTCTATGAACAGATCTTTGATCTGATGATTCACCTTACCGTGGGTCATATCGTCAATTTTACGGAGAGCACCGATACGGTCATGAATGACCTGAAGGAGGTTTCTCCAACGCTCTTTCATGCCGTGCCCCGGATCTGGGAGAAGTACTATTCCGCCATTGTCCTGAAGATGGATGACGCCACATGGTTCAAGAGAACTGTCTATGAGCTGGCGGTCAAAATCGGCGGCACGTACAATCGGTACAAGCTGGTCAACAAGAAGATATCCCTGCTGCTGGCTATCGGATATCGGCTGGCCTATGTGAGTGTTTTCCGGAAGATGAAGGAACGACTGGGCTTTGACAGAGTGCGCCTGGGTTTTTCGGGAGCAGCCCCGATTTCCCATGAAATCCTGAAGTACTTCCAGAGTGTCGGTATCCCGATACGGGAGGGCTACGGTCTGACAGAGACCACCGGCATCACACATGTTTCTGACGAGTTTAACTTCAAGTTGGGGACGGTCGGCAAGGCACTGCCCGGAACGGACGTCAGGATTGCAGATGATGGAGAAATCCTGGTCAAACACGAGGGCATTTTCAGGGGTTATTTCAAGGATGATGAACACACCGGGGAGGCCATTATTGACGGTTGGCTCCATACCGGCGATGTGGGCACGGTCGACAACGAAGGCTACCTGACCATTACCGATCGGAAGAAAGACATTATTATCACTGCCGGCGGCAAGAATATTGCCCCCCAGTATATTGAAAACCTGTTGAAGTTTTCACCCTATATCAACGATGCCGTGGTTGTCGGTGACAGGCGTAAATACCTGGCTGCAATCATCGTGATCGATGAAGAAAATGTCGTGAAGTGGGCCCAGGACCACAAGGTGCAGTATACAACATTTGCCAGCCTGACCAGGACTGAAGAGGTAACGAAGCTGATTCAAGACGAGGTTAACAAAGTGAACAAGCAGCTCGCTTCCGTGGAAAACATCAGGAGGTTCAAGCTGCTCGACAAAAAGCTCTACACTGAAGACGGCGAGGTGACACCCACAATGAAGGTCAAGCGCAAGTCCATCTACGCACAGTATTCGGACCTGATCGAGTCCATGTATGTGGAGTGAGCAGAATATAGAAGACAGGGGTCAGGAGACAGGAGTCGGTAGTCAGGAATCACCTCAGTAAAACCCACAATAGCGGGACAGCTTTGCTGATTTCCACGGTGCAGGGGGAAGTAAAAGCGGAAGCCTGGAGACGGGAATCAGAATTAAAATCAGTCAGTTTTCAGCGGTCAGCAAAGATAAAGTGATTAGTGGCGAGTGGTAAGTGGAAAAGACAGAGCATAGAAGATGGGGCGTGTAGCCCGGAATGTAATGCAGACGTAAACATTCCAACCAATCGGGGAATTTTATTGGTGACAGACACTCATGTAATCTTGTATAGAAAAAGAAGAAATCAGTGACTGTTCGGAATTACATGAAGGAGTCTGTATGGAGATTAATAAGCCCGGTGCCCACATTGACCAGATGCTGAGGCAAACAAGAGTCCATCACGTGCAGCTCAGCATGATGGCCGATCAAAAGGCAAGCATGCTCCTCACCGTGTGCGCCATCATTATTCCTCTCACGGCACACTTTCTGAGTACCCCCCACTTTCGCCTGGTTGCATTCACTTTGATCTGCTTCAGTGTGCTCACCATGCTGCTCGCTATCTATACTGCAATGCCGGGCATCCATAAACCGGAACGTGTTGATGTCGCTGCAACTTCATTTAATCCCCTCTTCTTTGCCGATTTCACAAGCCTGGATTATACGGAATACGAAAAACTTATGGAAGGCATATCAAATGATCCGTCACGGGTCTATGAAACTCAGATTCGGGAAATCTATCTTCTCGGAAAGTACCTGGTGAATCATAAATATAAGTACCTCAGGCTTGCATACCTCTCGTTTCTCAGTGGGATTGTAACCTCAGGCATTATCTGGATCATAACTATCGTGTTTTTATAACTGGATGAAAGAATTACATGCTCTATAACACTACATTCATTACCATGGCCCTCGCCAATCTGTTTACGGTTTCGAGTTTCGGTCTGTAAACGTTATCAGGAGGTGATATCATGGAGGTTTTGAGAACACCGGAGGAACGTTTCTCCCATCTACCCGATTATCCCTTCAAGCCTCATTATCATGAGCTTCCAGGGGAGTATGAGGGACTTCGTTTTCACTGTATAGACGAGGGTCCTCACGAGGCTGAACATATATTTCTCTGCCTCCATGGCGAGCCGACGTGGGGCTATCTTTACCGGAAAATGATACCCGTTTTTATTCAGGCGGGACATCGTGTTGTCGCACCTGACTTTTTCGGATTCGGACGCTCTGATAAACCGGTTGATGAAGCAGTCTATACGTTTGATTTCCATCGCATGTCAATTGCGGCATTTATCGAACGACTTGATTTAAGAAATATAACCCTCGTCTGCCAAGACTGGGGCGGTCTCATTGGACTTACCCTGCCCATGGATATGCCGGACAGGTTTTCACGTTTTTTGATAATGAACACCATGCTCGGCACCGGCGATGAGCCTCTGTCCAAGGGATTCCTTGCCTGGCGCACCTGGAATAATAAACATCCCGACATGGCTGTCGGCAAGCTAATCGGTCGCGCATGTCCTCATCTTTCTGAAGCTGAATGTGCCGCCCATGACGCACCATTTCCGGATGCGACGTACAAGGCGGGAGTCAGGCGTTTCCCCAATATTGTTCCGGATCGTGTTGATGCACCGGGAGCGCCGATATCACGTCGTGCCCGCATATGGCTTCGCGCAATATGGGCTGGTCAAACCTTTATGGCTGTCGGAATAAGGGACCCGGTGTTAGGTCCACCGGTGATGGATCGTCTGAAGGAAATTATCCGCGGCTGCCCCGAACCCTATGAAATGCATGAAGCAGGTCACTTTGTTCAGGAATGGGGCCGGGAAGTTGCCGAAAGGGCATTGGAATCGTTTGAAGGATAGAAAGCAGGCGACAGGAGTCAGAGGCCAGAATAAGAGCAGTCAGTTATCATCTATCAGCGGTCATGAAAAGACGGGGCTCAAGCAGTAGAAACTGCCTGAGCCTCTCCACATATGGTAATTCCTATGAAAAATCACATTCCCGGATGTGGCTGCGGGATAATAATAACATCAATACGACGGTTAATGGCACGTCCTTTTTCGGTTTTATTGGATGCCAGGGGTCGTGTAGAACCATACCCCACACTTACAATCTTTGTCGCCGGCAAGGATTCATTGTTTATCAGGTACTGACGGACCGATTCCGCTCGCTGCTGCGATAATTGTTCATTGACGGCATCGGAGCCGGTGCTGTCGGTATGACCTTCAATCATGACATGGGGCTCGCCAAAAATACGTATAGTTCTCTGTACTTTGCTGAGCAATTCATAGTTGTTTGGCATGAGAGCATAACTGCCGACAGGAAACTGAATAGACCGAAGCCGGAGAATCAATTGATTTCCTTTCTTATAAACTTCAGCTTCTTCGGTCTCAAAAAAGTTCTGGACTTTGACAAATAATTGCTGAAACTTTTTCTCCGCAGCCAGCCGTTCTTTTTCTGCCTGTTCCTCGCGAGTCTTGCCTTCAAGAGATGCAATCTTTTGGCTCATTTCGTCCATTTCCGCCCGCTGTTCCTTGACTTTATCAACCATGAATTCATGATCTTTTTTGAATGCCGCTATCGAGCCGATAATATTTTGATACTGTATGTCGAAACTTTCATTCCGCATATCCGGTGCCTGGAGTTGTTTTGTGATCTCGTACAGGATCTTTTCCATCGAGAGGGTAAGCTCTTCCGGGTTCATTGTCTGCAGGTGTTTGCTTTCCTTGTTCAGTTGAATGAGGCGCTGTGCCTGAAAAAGGGCTTCGTTTGCCTGCGACTGCATTTCCTGTTTATCATAACGGTGTTTTGCAATGTATGTATCAGCGTGTCGGTACGTTAACTTTGTCTCATGAAGAGTTTTTGGAACCTGCTTTTCAGCTTTCTCTTTCTCAGCCTGCTCTATAAGTTCTTTAACCTTACCGATGGTGTTCAATTTAATGGCCTGCAGTTCGAGTTGACGAAACTCCTGAGAAACTTTGTCTTTGTTTTTTTGAGCCCAATCCATATTATTGTCTTCAATTGCTTCGGTGAGTTCGAGAAACTTTGACTCTATCTCTACATAACTTTCTACCTGGTTCGTTGCCCCCGCAGTGCGTGCAAGATCACGGGCCTTGATGACTTCAGACAGTTGGCTGCGTGAAAGTTCTGCGGTTTCCAGAGCCCGTTTGAGTTGGGCTTGTCCCAGCGCAACATTTTCAATTATCTTGCTGATCTCCCCCCCGCTCTCAAGAGTCTCTTTCGCAACGGAGAAAGACTTTTCGGCTTTTTCGAACCAGGTCGGTGACAGAACATTTACCTGATTTTTCCGTGCATTCGAAAGGTCGTTATCCAAATGATTTACCTGCTCTTTTGGATTTTCCGATAATGCGATCGGTTTTATTTCCAGCTTACTGCCTGCACATGAAGCGATGTAACAAATCATTAAACTTAAAATAATCGGTACGATCAGATTTGCTCTTCTTGTCTTCATAGTGAACACTCCATATCATTGTTTTGTTATCTGATTTACGTTTGAGAGATTGAAAAATGAGCGGTCCGGTTATCCACGGGCGTCATATCACGAAAGAACCACGTTTTTTCAATCTGTGCCGCATAATACACTTACTTTCTTATCGGAGAATATTACCTAAAGCTTTAAGTGATTGCAAGTCGTAAAGAGGGAATGATTTTAGTATATATGGATATCCGGCTATATGTCTTTTATGAGTCTGTTTGCCGGTGAGTGCTGAATGGTATCCTGGAATGATTTGAGCGATTCCGATAGTGTGTTAAGCGATTCATCCCGGACGACCGGTATGTTATGTATCCCCCTGTTTTCGAGCGCTTCGATCACATGCGCGACAGTCAGCGTGGTAATATCACGGGCCGGCTGAAACGCTGATCCTTTGTAGTCATCAGTCTGTATCTCGGAGAGGATGCCGCTTTCAACCAGATCATAGAGGATCTGATTGACTAATCCAAGAGGAATTTCCAGCGCGTGCGTGATTTCGTATGCTGACAAGGGGGATTCACCATCGGCAAATTTCTTTATCAGCAAGTGGGCTACCTGGAGCGTGAGAAGCCTTTTAAAGTAGATGCTGATCCGCTGGCTGTCCGGTTCCAATTCATAGGTTTCAACATGCTGATAGGCGAAGGCGAGTTCCGCCCCGAAGAGGATAATGAGCCAGCTGATCTGGAGCCACACCATAAACAGGGGAAGGGCGGTAAAACTGCCGTAGATTACGTTGTATTTTGAGACACCGATCTGAAACGTTATGTAAACCCACTGTGTCAATGAGAAGATAGTCCCGGCGATAATCCCGGCCAGGAAACCCGGTCCGAATTTAACTTTCGTATTCGTCATCAACATATAGACGAACGAGAAGAGGAACCAGTTCAGAACCACCGGCATGAGCTTCAGGAGAAAAAATATGAACGGGGTGATGAACCCGACCAGTGCTATTTTTCCCGTTATCAGGGTAACCTGTGTTTTGATTAACAGGGTTATGCTCCCGGATATTATGATGAATATGGGGAAAAGGAACATCACGGAAAAGTAATCGCTGAATTTTCTCCACAGGGATCGATTTTTCCGGATCTTCCAGATTTCATTGAATGAAAGTTCGATCTGGCTCAATACTTTTATAACGGCCCACAGGAGAACGATGGTGCCGACACCGGCCAGGACACCTCCCTTGATACTTTCAAGCAATGAGCCGGAAAAATTAATAATCCATGTAATTACTTCTTCATGACCCTGGAATTTCATAATCAGTTCTTTTTCCAGCAGGTTTCGTAGGCCGAACCCCTTCGCTATGGCGAGTGCCATCGCAAGTGTGGGGACAATTGAAATCACTGTGTAAAAGGTGAGTGACGATGCCCGCAGGGTGCATTTATCTTCAGCGAATCCTCGTATTGCGAGCAGAAAAACCCTCAGCGTTTTTATAAGTGCTGACTTTTTGCCTGAGAGATCTCTCAAACGGATCTGCCAGATTCCTATTGTCACAAAATGAATAATTTTGACTATGAAATTCCTGATATTTTCCATGTTTGACGCCTTTCAAAGGATTTTCAGATTCTTCAATGGTACACGCATGACATGACAGAGGTGATGAAGGAATTGAAAACGGAAGTACGATAGTGTATTCGAGTATGAGTACGAGTCTTTCTTGGAGATATTAAGTATTTATAGCGTTTTTTGACCTTCTGTGCACTAAAAAAGTGTTACAGCGGTCAGGTTTCAGAAGACAAGAGACAGGAGTCAAAATTACCCCTGTGGAACTTGCATTGGTGGTTCAGCTTTGATGATTTCCACGAGGCAAGGAACCATTCATGGTTGAAGCTCGTTGGTTGAATGTCCATCAAAAAAACATACAATCAGGTGCTATATTGTATTGATGTTTTAACACGGTGCTGTTATTACTTTGTAACATTTTGAATGAGAGAATTCTCAATTGCATAAAGTCGCTGAATGACCATTCGAGACCGCTTGATTGCGAAAAGGATGAAAGAAAGGGACGTTAAAGGTTTCGGCAGGAAAACGAAAGGACTGTCTATTCCATTCAGGATGTAGAGGTTACCGTCCGAATCAGCAACGTTGAACAATGAAGGGATGTATATTTCAAATATGAGAAAGAGAAAGGGAGGTACCTATTATGTCTGAGTTGTTAAGCATGCTGGAATGTCGTTATCCAATCATTCAGGGACCAATCGGCCACATGAACAGCCCGAAGCTGATAGCTGCGATATGCGAGGCTGGGGCCTTCGGAATGTTAGCCCTGGGTTTCAGTAATCCCGACAGCACGAAACGACTGATAAACCAGGTCCGCGAGTTAACGGATAAGCCTTTCGGGGCTAACCTGATGATTTTGAATCCTGCCAGCGTTGAAATTCTCGAGATTCTGGCAGATGCGGGGGTTAAGACGGTTACAACGTCAGCGGGTTCTCCGGGGAAAATCTATGGGCAGATCCATGAGTACGGGATGAAAGGACTTCATGTTCTTCTTTCGGCTGTCCAGGCGAAAAAGGCGGAGGATAGTGGTGTTGACGGACTGATAATTTCAGGTTCAGAGTCCGGCGGTCTTCGCACCAACAACCCCGAATCGTCGACAATGGTACTGGTGCCTCTGGTGGCGGACAGTGTCAACATTCCTATCGTTGCTGCCGGCGGGATTGCCGATTCACGGGGTTATCGTGCTGCCCTGGCACTCGGCGCACATGGCGTACAAATCGGGACACGTTTTATTGCAACTGAGGAAAGCCCGGCTCCCGATATATGGAAACAGGCGATCATCGATTGCGGTGATGGCGGTACAACGCTGCTACCTCTGGGAAAAATGAAAATACGATCGATCTTAAATCCCAAACTTAAAAAACAGATGGAAGATCCCAGCGTAGACCTTGTAAAGGAATACGATTTTAAGGATGCTTCAAAGGCTTGGAATAGTGGAGATTTCGAGATTTTCCCTGCAAGCGCCGGAGAGGTAAGCGCTCTGATAAAAGATGTCAAGCCCGCTAGGGAAATTATTGAAGAGATGGTTTCGTAATTTTCAGGAGTCAGGAGTCAGGAGACAGAAGTCAGGAGTCAGAATTAGAAGCAGTCAGTTTTCAGCTATCAGCGTTCAGGGAACTTTCGTGAATCGGGAAAAAGTGTTGAGTGCTAAGTGGTAAGTGAAAAGACAAAGCGAAAAGCCAAGAGCTAAGGGTGTGAGGCTGGGAGCAATATCAGCATAACGCCTTTTTTATGAAATCGGAAATGTGAATACCCGGTTTTTAAACGGGGATGAAACGTTTACCTGCCGAAGGCAGGTATAGATATGACAAACATTCCTCAGGATGCCCCGCCTTTAGGCGGGTAGTTTTACTGTCTCACTTCCTGATCTACAGTTTTAACAAAGCGTCGAGCGATCTCTGGATACAATGTCCTGCTTTCGATCGCAAGAAATACCTATACACATTACCATCGATGTGATAATTGCTCTTTTTTTAAATACTTAGGGAAGTGCAGTCTATGCCTGAGCATGAAAGACTGAGAACATATAGTGCACTGATTGCGACGGTTATCTTCTGGGGGCTCTCCTTCGTGGCTACGAAGGTGGCTCTTGAGAGTATTCCCACCTTTACAATCATCTTCGCCCGATTTACACTGGCATCGGTTTTCTTCGCGGGAATGATGTTCCGTCAGGGAATTCCCTCATTTACACCCCGGGATCACGTGATGATATTTCTCACGGCGTTCTTTGAGCCCGGCCTTTACTTTATATTTGAAACACTGGGGCTTGTTTATACCACGGCGCCTAAGGCATCACTGATCATCGCAACAGTTCCCGTAACCGTCATGGTCCTCTCCGCATTGTTACTTAAGGAAAAAACCGGTCGTCTTGGAGTCGCCGGTGTGCTGCTTTCCCTTGTGGGCATTGTTGTCTTGATTACCGGTGATCCCGATTTCGACTGGACGTTCGGCGGTTCATTGACGGGTGACCTCCTCATCTTCGGGGCAGTTCTTTCAGCAGCGCTCTATATTGTCGGGGCACGGAATCTTGGTCGACGCTATTCATCCCTTGAAATAACGACCATGCAGGTATTCTACGGAGCCGTTTTTTATGCGCCGGCATTCATCTGGCAACTTCCGGGCATTTCATGGTATTCGATAAGTGGACGTTCCTGGGGTGGCCTTTTGTATCTGACAGTGTTTGCCACTGTTGCCGCGTTTCTCTGCTATAATTATGCCCTCACCAAGATATCGGCATCTCGTGCTGCCGTATTCATCAATGGTATTCCTGTCGTTACTGCCATCGGTGCCTGGATCATCCTGGGAGAAAGCCTGACTATTTTTCAGGTGGCTGGAGGTGTTCTGGTCCTCGTTGCCGTCTTTGTTACCAATCTGCCCGGTCTTAATAAACGGTCATGAAATTCCGTTTCAGCTGTCTCGATCCGGACAGATAAATTGTAAACGACGCGAGAGAGAACAGCGCGAAATCGCCATTCAGTTGTTGGAGAAACCAGAGGCCGGCAAGCATGTCAAAAAACCATATCTGATGGAAACTATCGGTATAGCCATAAGGAAAGAACGGGACAAAGAACAGCTTTGACTTCTCCCGTACACTTTCTATATAGAGGTTACTTCCTGTCTACATTTTGCGATTGTCTGCGAACATGCGACATCTTGTATATCATGGGGGCTCGGGTTTTATGTTTGTTGAGACATGACATCCCCTGTTCCTCGAGAAAGAGAATGAAAAAAACATACGATAAGAGCAATGCTTCAAAAATACCGTACGATCAACTATCTCCGAGAACTTTGGAGTCGGTCATTGAAGAGTTCGTGACTCGTGATGGAACTGACTATGGCGAAATGGACGTACCGCTTCAACGGAAGGTAGATCAGGTAAAAAGACACCTGAAATCGGGTCAGGCCATCATCCTGTTTGATGAATCAACTCAAACATGCAATATTGTTTCGAAAGATGATCCACTTGTAAAAGAACTCCTGAAGTAGGATAGGGTGGTACTCATTGACGATATGGATTAACAAGCTGTTTGAGGATGTGTTGTAGATATAAAATTAAATTATCACGTTTGGGACATCCATCTCGCCACGGTTGAAAGCCTTTATAAAAGCTTCAACAATAACAGGGTCAAAGTCTGTACCCGATCCGTTGACGATAATTTCTTTTGCCTCAAAGGGCGACATGGCTTTTCGGTACGGGCGGTCACTTACTAGTGCATCATACACATCGGCAAGTGAAAGTATCCGCGCTTCAAGGGGGATATTCTTTCCTTCTGTCTTAAAATAACCTGAACCATCAAATTTTTCGTGGTGGGCCAGAATGATGGGAATAATGCGGCCGAGAGAACCGCTCAGCGGGTCCATCATTTCGACTCCTTTGTTCACATGTTTCTTAATTCCGCTATACTCTTCGTCAGAAAGCATCGATGCCTTATAAAGGAGTTCACGACTGATTTCCAGTTTGCCGAGGTCATGCAACAATGCCGCCGACCGGAGATCATCGATTTGGTCGGGGTCCATTCCAAGGTAGCGTGCGATTTTTGAAACATATATTGAAACGCGGTAACAGTGATTTTCAGTATATTTATCGTTCGAAATGAAGTTTCGAAGAATAATGATAATTCCCTTGTATGTTTTTCTGAGCTCTTCCATGCGTTTTTTGTTGCGCTCATAAAGTGTTCCCATAGCGTAAGCTGTGATGATGAGAATGCTTCCCCATGCGAGAAATTCATGCCAGTTGGTGCCAGAATATATAAGTTCATTACTTGTATTCAAAATGTTGGGATTAAAGTATGCGAAAAAACCGACAAGCATTATACTCATCAGCGCTGTCAGGGTAGCATGTCTGCGACCATAGTGATAGGCAGACAGGATTGTAGGTAATGTATAGAGCCCCAGAAGTAATCCCTGCGATGCGACAAGATAATTCATGATACCGACAATGACAAACATACTGAAAATCAGCCATAATTCTTTGTTCACTTCTTCCAGCTTGTACCATAATATCGATTTCCAATCTTTGACCGGTTTATGAACTGTCGTGTAATTATAGAAAGGTTGTGCTGTTTTGTGCGTCTCTTCAGATATGGTAGCATCCCTTTTTTCTTTTTCGGAGTCATGGGAATCATCGATTCCTGCATCGTCTTTTGGGATGAAAATGGCAGATGCTCCGAATTGTTCAAGACCGGAAATAATTTTGTGTGCAAACTGGTGAGTTATTTCTTTCCCGAGAGTGAGAGGAACTTGTTGCAGCGCTTCTTCCAGTTTTTCAGTCGGTGTGTTTTTGTAATACTGAGAAAGAAACACTGTTGTTTTCTTTCCAATATCCGATGTTGGTATGGAATTAAGAATAAGCCTTCCTCGAACCTGAGCTTCCATTATGATAGCCCCCTCTTATGATAAATTGACTTTTACATTTACAGAGAGATAGCGCTGGCCGGATTCACATGATTATATTTAGTATTCGGTAAAAAGATGAAAGACTTTAATATGTAATCATATTATTGTTAACGGAAACTATGGGCAACTGCTTTTTTCTCGATACAGTCCTAAATCCCTATGTCCGCACCTACGCAGATTTTGCCTGGCGTATACTATGCACTGTATAAACGGTCATCACTATTCAGTATGGTTTTGATATATGGGATTATTTGATTCGTAGGTTCCGATAAAAAACTTGAATAAGTTCGTCCATAGTTATACATAGCAGTTATAAAAATATTAATGGACAATTCGGTGTCAAAATGGATTTTAACGGATATATGACAGCACCGGTATTTTGCCTGATAATAGCTTTTTCATGTCTCATTACATACGGTGTGTACTGGGGTATACGGCATAACCGGCGGATTCTGTTCTCCGTTTTCAATTCGCTCATTGCCGTTGTCAAACCGGATGAGCAGATGTTCACCAACATCGGCGGATATGTGGGATGTCATGCCAGTTTGTATCCTCGGGAAGAGAGCCCCGTCGTGCAGGTGGATGCTACGCTTACCCTGTTGCCGAGACATGCGTGGCTTTACATGCCGGTATCCATCCTCATTATGCGGTATGACCGCTTGTTCGTTACCGTACATGTGAAGCCCCGGCTGCCGGGTGAAGGACATCTTATCGAGACAAAATACGCCGGGTTTCGCGGGCCAGAAATTACCAACGCGTGGAAAATGAGCAGGGATACCATCAGGTGGGGTCGCCACGATTTTCATCTTTATTACGACACGTATAAGGTCCGTGATCATCTGTACGGGTTTGTACGGCAGAATCCCGATCCCGGTGCTGTCCGGCACATCGCACTGGTGCCACATCAGCGGAAGGGATTCGTCTTCTTGATACCCGGTAAGGGACGGGTCGATCTCTCCTTTTCGCCGGTTTATGAATGGATGACATCTCTCGCCGCATAAGACTCATCGGACCGGTTCCAGGCACAGCTCACATAATCACATCAAAAAGGATTCTTTTTTAGCGAGGGATTATTATGAAACAAGCAACCCTTGAACAATACCGTTATTTTCTGAAAGACAGTATCCGTCAAACCATTGATTTTTCACAGACCGACCAGAGAAAAGGGATAGATCCCCCTCCTATAGAAAAGCCTTTCGCAGAGGATGCGATGCGAGTGGATCTTGTACCCCGTGGCGGATGGAAGGGCATCGAAGAAATCGATCTTATTGCAGCTATAAACAATCGCAGAAGCCGCAGGACCTACGGGAAGGAACCGCTCACGGCAGATGAGCTTTCCTTTCTACTCTGGGCGACGCAGGGCATACGGATGCGGATCGATACCGGTCATGCCTTTCGGACGGTTCCTTCAGCGGGCTGTCGACATGCCTTTGAGACATATTTATGTATTTTGAATGTCACGGGAATAGATCAGGGCTTCTACCGTTATCTCCCCGTGGAACATCAGCTTCTTTTAGAATTCACCGAAGATCGTATGGCAGAAAAGATTGTGAAGGCATCTTTCGGTCAGCCATATCCGGGAGAAGCAGCGGTAACCTTTATATGGACGGCCATACCATATCGTATGGAATGGCGTTATGATATCGGGGCTCACAAGGTTATCGCTATCGATGCCGGTCATGTCTGCCAGAATCTTTATCTCGCCTGTGAGGCAATCGGAGCGGGAACGTGTGCTGTCGCTGCGTACGACCAGGAGGAAATGGATCGGCTCGTGCGGGTCGATGGAACGGATGAATTTGTGATCTATCTTGCACCGGTTGGAAAAGTCGAGGGAGTGGTGAAGTCTCCTGCAGGAAAATAGTGGTTACGGGATACGTGTTATGGTACATTTTGATTAATTAAAGATTTTCAGGATACCTTCCATGACGGAACGACTTGAGATAGCAAAAAACTGGTTACCGCGCTACACCGGGATGCCGCTCAATAGATTCGGTGAGTACATACTCCTGACAAACTTTCACAATTACGTAAAGATGTTTGCCGGCAAGTTTAACTGTGACATATACGGCGAGGGTAAACCGATGCAGGCTTCGACAAATGCCGATGGTCTGTCGATTATCAATTTCGGTATCGGGTCTGCAAATGCAGCGACGGTTATGGATCTGCTCAGTGCCAGCCAGCCAAAGGGTGTCCTTTTTCTGGGGAAATGCGGTGGTTTATATATGTCTGCAGAAATAGGCCAATTTATTCTGCCAATAGCCGCCATCCGGGGCGACGGGACCAGCAATGATTACTTTCCTCCTGAAGTTCCAGCGTTGCCGTCCTTTAAACTACACAAGTTTGTGTCCGAAAAAATCGTGGATCACCACCACGAGTATCGTACAGGTGTTGTTTACACGACCAATCGACGATTGTGGGAGCATGACACCCAGTTCCTCGACCGCCTGAAGGGCTTAACCTGCATTGCAATCGACATGGAATCGGCAACCATTTTCATTGTCGGCCATCACAATCAGATTTCCCGCGGTGCTCTCCTGCTCGTATCGGATATTCCGATTACACCTGAAGGGGTCAAGACCGAATCATCAGATGAACGTGTCACCGCAGAGTGGTCCGAAATACATCTCAAGATCGGAATAGAGGCAATGGCAGAAATTGATGAGAAGGGGGAAAAGATCAAGCATTTCAGATATTGATGAATCTCTTTTTTCCAAATTGTTCGCGCTCACGTCTTTTAGCTACGTGACCATAAATCAGGGTAATATCTCTTTATAAAACCGTCAACAGATCTGATTTCAATTCCCACAATACTTGCCGCTTTCTCACCTATTATTATCATAAGAACAAAAGGCAACACGTAAGAAGCACGTACAATTTTGGAGAATTTAATACCCCGTCTTCGAAGAGATGCAAAATTGTTCTTCACGATGTTTTGCATTGTGAGGTATTCGATAAAATAGAGAGAACAGACGGGAATGGAAATGACGACGATTATAGCCTGAAAAAATATGCTTATGATTTTGTGCTTGCCGGTCAGGTTCATAATATTATTATGCGTATAGGTAAAAGGTCTATCCGATATAAACCCTTCTTTGAACCATTTCATGATGAGGTATGTAAGGACAAAACCCGTAATGGCGGTTGTATCCAGTACCGGTCTGTAATGACTGCCGTTGTCAGTATAAATGGCTTTACTGTCGATACACCGGATAACGGTTCCCTTATCTCCCGCCTTAATTAAAATTTCTGTCTCTGTTATGTATCCCTCAGTCGTCAATATGAGATCCTTTAGCAGAGAAAGGGGATACAGCCGGTAGCCGCACTGAGTGTCATCAATAAACTGGTTTGCTGCCAGAGAGATATAAAACCGTGCAATATGCATTGAATTGTACCTCGCTCTCGGAATCTTTTCCTGTTCGTGCATCCTTGAGCCCACAATAATATCACCGGGATGGAGATTGTGTGCGTCAATGAAGGAAGGGATCTCTTCAGGATCATGTTGCCCGTCGGCATCTATCGTAATGACAGCATCAAAACCATCTTCAACTGATTTCTGAAAAAGCATTTTCAATACATGTCCCTTGCCGCGGTTTCTGCCTATGGTGAGAACATCCGCTCCTGCCTTCCGTGCTATTTCTGCTGTCCCATCTGTGGAGCCGTCATCGGCAACGACAACATGGGAAACATGTTTGAGAACCCTTGTGACGACATCGTTTATTGTTTTCGATGCATTGTATGCCGGGATGACCACGCAAATTTGAGATGCCACAGTATGTCCTTTACGGCAAGTATTTGTGTTGTTGTCCATATATATTTATAAAGACTTGTTTTTTGCCGGAGAAGTATAGGTAAGTTCTCCTTGAGTGTCAATGACAAATCGGTTTATCGTCTCGTTAGAGTCTTTATTTACAACAACCGCGTTTTTTGCACAGATGCAGGCAGAACATAAATCCGATATTCAAATAAAAAATTTTCTAAATAGTTTTGGATATTCGAATTTAGGGCTATGATATTGTTTCGAATTTCGTACTTCGGATTTCGAAAATACAGATTTACCGCCGCAGGGTATTATATGGTGAAGTGGGGATTGAATCAGACACTGAAACGGATACTCAATATATCGCCGTCCCTGACAATGTAATTCTTACCTTCAAGACGAAACCACCCCTGGTCGCGGACGCCCTTTTCCGAGCCGCATTCCACCAGTTCAGCATAGGAAAAACATTCAGCCCTGATGAAGCCCCGGGCAAGGTCGGAATGAATCGTTGCCGCTGCCTGAAGGGCTGTGTCGCCGCTGTGTATCGTCCAGGCACGCACCTCATCCGTGCCGACAGTTAGAAAGCTGATGTATCCGAGTAGTTCATAGGCGCAGCGGGTGAGCCTGTCACGGGCCGATTCTTCAATACCCATATCGGCCATGAACAGAGCTCCTTCATCATCATCCAGACGGGACAATTCCATTTCGAATTTTCCGGCAAACTCGACAGTCGAAAATCTCTTGTCGAGAGATTCCATGAGCTTTTTATTCGTGGAGAAATTCTTTTCATCGGAATTAAGAATGACGAGCATCGGTTTGTGGGTTACAAATTGAAAGCCGGCGATAATGGACTCTTCGTCTTTCGTGAGCGACATGTTCCTGACAGGACGGTATTCATTGAGCTCTGCCTCTATACGGCGAAGAAGCTTTTCCTCTCGCTCAAGCTCGCTTGTTCGCTTTCCCCGTTGATACCACTCTTCAATTTTGCTGAGACGGTTTTCCGTTATGATGAGATCGGAAAGGATGAATTCCGTAAGGATCGTGTCGACATCGCGGGCGGGATCGGGTTCGCCCATCAGGCCGTCACGGTAATTGCGTACTACCAGTGCCAGGGCATCCAGGGTCTTGAGAAGTGCCACAAAAGATTGTGAAAATCCTCCGTTGTTCGATGTGCCCTGAGTAAAGCCAACAAAATCTACGATTTCAATGGCTGCATAGGTTGTCTTTTTCGGGTGGTACATCTCCGTAAGGTGCACGATTCGTTCATCTGCAACTTCAATGACGGCAATGTGCGGTTCCGCTTTCTGATTTGCGTAAGATGTCACTTCCGCCTCGGATCGGGTGAGCGCGTTGAATATGGTCGTCTTCCCTGAATTGGGGAGTCCGACAAGTCCGATTTTCATAGTCCTTCCTCTATCGAAAACTGTATTGCTATTATTTGCAAAAGGAGGGAGATTAAAGCGAAAAGGCTCATTTGTCAAGGCTAAATCGTAATAAGAAAAAACCGAACATAGAACGGCATTGTCTTATTCTTCTATGTCGATATTCATTTTTCGCAGAAGCGGTTTGAATGTCAGATATAAAACGACTCCGATGGGGATACAGATTGTCAGCCATGCGACGACAGCGTGCAGGGTTATTTCTTCCAGTAAATGGATGGTTTCCCAGAAATCGGCTCGGTATGAGTCGATCACGTGACGTGCCGTTACCGTTATGGGTTCTGCATGAAACAGGAAGCTCCCAAGACGAAAGAAGGGAATGATAAGAATGATCTGAAGTGGATACACAAGCCAGTTGAAAAGCTGCGTCATTGCCTGGTTCAGCCGGAAGAAAAAGGAGGTTACAATGCAGAGAAGGGAGGTGATACCAACGATCGGAAAAAGCCCCATGATTATGCCGCATGACATACTCATGGCTATCTTTTCAGGGGATATGCCCTGTTTGAGCAATCCAAGAATGGGGGTGATAATATTCTTGTGATAAAATCGTTGCGACAAAGAAACAAACCTCCAATAGCATCGTATAGTATTTTTCGTCATTTGTCTATTGTAGCAAGACCCTGAATTGTTTCGAGGTCTGGCTTTATATGCCTTTTTGTTTCTGCACTGAATGAAAATTTATCATTCACTCCTCCGTTATTACCTATGTCATCCTGCCGTAGTATTCAATTTCCTCACATGTATGTCTCTTGCATTTTTAACAGTTGCGTCGTATAAATATTGTCGGAATCATCCGGAAAATGCTGAAATCCTTATATGCATATCAATGGAAAGCAGGGGAGGTACAATGTGAAGCAGGATATTTATAACGCGATTCATGCGAGGGTTGCAACGGAGCCTTTCGCAGACACCATGGGTCTGAAATTGATAAAGGTTGATAAAGGCTATTCTCTGGTAGAGATGCAGCTTACTCATGAGATGGAAAATATTCACGGCATGGCCCATGGTGGTGCCATATTTTCCCTTATTGATGAAGCTTTTGAAATAGCGTCCAACTCGCACGGCACGATGGCTGTAGCCCTGAATATGAACATCACGTATATAGCAGCTCCGCGTATTGGGGATTGCCTGAGGGCAGAAGCAACAGAGATGAGCAAAACCACGCGAACGGCAACCTATTCAATTACGGTAAAGGACAACGAAGACAATCTTATTGCCGCCTGCCAGGCCGTGGTATACCGGAAAAATAAACTCTTACCGTTCTTGAAGGTTTAATAGCTCTCTGCATCCTTTTGTCACCGCAGATTTTTGATTGATAATAGATATTTCATAGTATATGGTCATAGGCTAGGTTGCGTGCTAGAACGTAATTATTGAATATAGACAGGTGGAGTATAATGGGGAAAACGAAATCACTGTTAGGACCAATGCGTCCAAATTTTCTTATTCTGACACCGGCATGTGTTCTTCTGGGCTGCGGCACGGCGATGTGGGTTTCAGGCCACATTAATATTTTTTTAGCAGTCCTCATTCTTGTTGGAGCAGTCTCTGCGCATATCAGTGTTAATACCTTCAATGAATATTACGATTTCAAATCCGGCCTGGATTTTAAAACAAAACGAACGCCTTTCAGTGGAGGGACCGGGACGCTGCCTGAAAAACCGGATCTGGCGTCTTCGACTCACTATACGGCATGGATAACTCTCGTCATTACAGCGCTCATAGGCGTCTATTTTATTTGGGTGAGAGGATTAGCTCTGCTCCCCATAGGTATTCTCGGCCTGGCGATTATTCCTCTTTATACCACCAGGCTCAACTACAACCCTTTTTTATGCTTGATATCACCGGGATTGGGCTTTGGCCCGCTCATGGTCATGGGTACCCATTTTGTACTGACCGGGCACTATTCCGTAACGGCATTCATCGCATCGCTCGTACCGTTTTTCCTGGTTAATAATTTGTTGTTATTGAATCAATATCCCGACGTGAAAGCAGATAAAAGTGTCGGGAGACGTCATTTCCCGATTGTCATTGGTCTCAAGGGAAGCACTTTCATTTACGGGTTGTTTCTCCTGTTTACGTATCTGGCAATAGTTTTTGGTGTTTACTATGCTTACCTCCCGAAATTCAGTCTCATTGGGTTGTTGACCATTGTGCTTGCTATCCCGGCATTCGTCGGTGCGTACAGATATTCTGAGAACATCAAAAAGCTCATACCTTTTATGGGACTCAATGTGACCATCAATATTCTAACCCCGGTTCTCATTGCTGTCGGGCTTTTCATCACATAATTATATTGAAAGAGAAATACCGGTGACTGTCGGTATGTCATATCCGCCTGGTCAGCTCACTAACTGACACGCAACTCTTTTTGCAGCGTTTTTTATGAGTCCAGATTATTTAATTTTATTATCCACTGAAAATTGTATGATAATTCTTGATTGTTCGGCAATTTTTCTGCTATACGTTGCTTAATACAGGGAGGAGAACAGAAGGCACCACTCGTTCGAATCTATTTTAGATGATCACCTCTTTTTAAAGTTCATCGAATGTTCTTATCGTTATTTCTCTCCACCGAAAAATTCCTGCCAATTTCAGGGTATTGCACCATTATAATGTAGCCCGTGAATTATAATCAGTTGTCGTCGCAAGGCCTCATGGGGGAAGCCCATGAACAACATTATTAATTATGAACAGATTATCGATAGCGTTGCAATGGGGATTTTCACCATTGATATGGATTGGAATATAACCTTTTTTAACAGCGAAGCAGAAAAGATTACGGGATTTACCAAGGAAGAAGCACTGGGCCGGAAGTGTTATGAAGTTTTCAGGAGTGAGCTATGTTTTAAGGAATGTTACTTAAACAGGGCAATAAAGGGACATATCAAAATTTTCAAGGGACGAAATCAAATTTTGAATAAGCATAATCAGGAAGTTCCCGTTGATATAACCGCGACGGCATTAACAGATGATGCAGGAACGATTATCGGAGGAGTTGAATCGTTTATTGATGATTCAATGCGCGTGGAGTTGGAAAAAGAGATCGAACAATCCTACACTTTTTATGACATCATCGGTCGGGATCAAAAAATCGTTAACCTGTTTGATATTGTTTCTGTTGTGGCACCCACAGACGCTAATGTGATGATTCTCGGAGAGACGGGAAGCGGGAAGGATCTTTTTGCACGAGCAACTCACAATTCAAGCCATCGTAAGAACGGTCCCTTTGTAAAGGTGAACTGCCCGGCGCTACCCGATACGCTTCTTGAGTCTGAACTTTTCGGTTATGTGCGGGGGGCCTTCACCGATGCAAAACACACCAAGCGGGGAAGATTCCAGATGGCTGATACGGGCACTATCTTCCTCGATGAGATCGGTGACCTGTCCAAAGAAATTCAGACAAAACTGCTACAGGTATTGGATGAACAAGAGTTTTATCCTCTTGGTGCTACTGAACCTGTGAACGTTGATGTAAGGGTTATCGCTTCCACGAATCAGGATCTATCCGAAATGGTGCGGTCAGGAAAATTCCGCCGGGATTTGTATTACCGCTTAAAGGTTGTTGAGTTGACGATTCCCTCTCTGAGAGAACGAAGAGAAGATATAGCCTTATTGATCGATCACTTCCTCACAAAACAGGCAAAGGTTATGGGGAAAAAACCGTTCAGACTAAATCCTGATGTTATGAAGATTCTTCTCAATTATGAGTATCCCGGCAATGTACGCGAGTTGAAACATATCATTGAACATACAACGATTCTCTGTCGAAAAAGCGAAATAGGCGTCGATGATTTGCCCGATTATCTTACAAAGCAGAGCGGGCATGAACGGTCAATCTATGAGTCGGCGGATTTACAGTCTATCAATGCCTACGTTTCGAAAAAAGAAAAACAAATAATTCTTGAAGTCCTCACCATGCATGGCTGGCACCGTGAAAAGGCAGCCAAAGCCCTCAATATCGATCGTACCACCCTGTGGCGGAAAATCAAGAGACACGGTCTCATCCCTTATCAGTAGTTTCATCATTGCAGCATTCTGCAACAATCACACATTTCCATGTGATGCCTTTGGTTACGTATATCACACGTACATGAGAATCGAATATTGTTTCACATGTGCAACGACAAGCTGTTCGAACGACCATGTCCACACTGCAATATTATTCCTATCCGGTTGATATCATATGACAAATATCAGATAAAGATTTACTGGTATTATTCTTGAATATATTAATTGTTATATTAAAACCTTTGTATCTGAACGCTTTGATAGACTTCATCACGATTCCAATGAATTTTCATTCTCACCACTTAAACTATGTCGATTATAGATACCAGTATTTCAACTCAATGTCGGAATGACCAGCCTTTCGAGTACATAACACTGGGGTGGCTTTTGCATAATATCATTTATCGACTCACGGACATTTGCCATGGAAAAGATTGCCATCTGTCATTTAAATGGACGTGTTGCTCCCCGATATGACCGTACAGACGAGTTTCTCCTCGTAACAATACGCGATGGAAAAGAGATCGTGAAAAAAAAGATTGCAGGGGTTGTTGCAATGCAGTCCTCGGACCTTGCAGCACAGTTGCATATCTTCAACGTAACGGTGTTGATATGCGGCGGCGTGCCGGTTGCCTTGCAAAACACCCTCCGAAAGAATGGAATCCTTTTGATCGACAATGTGATCGGCAATGTGGATGATGTTCTTGCCGGGTATATGAACGGTCATCTCTCTCCCGGTGGTGGTGTAAGATATCTTGTGTAAATTTACAACGGTGTAGAAAAAAAGGCGCTTTTCCTTTAAAAAAGGGTTTATCCCAAAACCTAAATAAGAAGGAGAAAGCGCCATGAAACTGGAAGTGAGTGTACCTGAACTTGTAGAAGTATTCAAGGAGATTCAAAAGCAGCCGGAACAGATCTTTGAAATGATTCGACTGGATGTCAGAGAGATTGTCGGAGACTATATCACAGCGATGATGGGTGCGGAACTCACCTGTTTTCTCGGGAGAGAACCCTACGTACATGGAACAGGAGATATCAATCATCGTAATGGGTCCTATGGTCGTAACTTTACCTTGAAAGGGATTGGGAAGGTTGCGGTCAAGGTCCCGCGAGATCGTAAGGGAGAATTTACCACCCGGGTAATCCCCCGAAGCAAACAATATGAGAAAGAGATCAGCCGTGACTTAAGCCTGATGTTTTTAACAGGAATAAGCACACGCAGTCTTTCCATGATATCCAAGAGACTGATAGGTCGCAGAATTTCTCATACGCAAATAAGCACCGCCAATGCCGACCTGACCGAGGCAGTTGAAAAATGGCGTATGCGGGATCTTTCAAAAGAATTCATCAAATACCTCTTTGTTGATGGTGTTAACTTTCGTATGCGCATGTGTGGCAGTATAGAGCTTGTTCCCGTACTCGTTGCTATTGGTGTAACTGAACAAGGGCACAAGCTGGTTCTTGGCATGCAGTCCGGAGACAAGGAATCCGCTTCCAACTGGCGTGAATTCTTCAAGGACCTGAAATCACGGGGACTGGACAGCCAGACAGTCATACTGGGCATTATGGATGGTCTGTCGGGGTTGGAGACAGTATTCAAAGAAGAGTTCTCACAGTCCAAAGTACAGCGCTGCACGGTACATGTCGACAGGAACGTCCTGGCCAAGGTTCCGAGGAAATTAAAGAAAACTGTTGCTGCTGATTTACGTTCCATCTTCTATGCTCCATCAAAAGAGATGGCTCTTGAGCATTTTGATTTATTCACAGAGAAATGGGGGAAAGATATTCCTTCTGCTGTAAACTGTTTGGAGAGATCAATAGATTCCTGTTTGACTTTCTTCGACTTTCCTGAAAATGAATGGATTTCATTGAGGACGACAAACATTATCGAACGATTGAACAAAGAATTTAAACGAAGGACAAAACCGATGGAGATAGTAGCCGGTGAGCATGCTTGTTATCGTCTCCTGGCCTTTATCTCATTAAAAATGGAGTTACATTGGAGATCAAACCCTGTAGGAAAAGTGCATAAGAACCTGCCATTCTTCAAAGAATTGGCCTATGATAAATTTACACAAAAAAGTTGACAGTACCCTCCCGGTGATGTAGTGTCATAGACGAAGGGACAGAGCAAACGAACCATACTTCATGAGGAGTAGATATATGGAAGCGGACATGGAAAGAAGAAGTTTTTTTAAGGGTTATTCTCTCGCAATATTCGATATGTTTTTGAAAGAACTATCCGGGTTTCCTCGAAATTCTCGCATGACGGAGGATCATTACTTTGATTCATTCGAAAATTGTTATCCTCTCCTCTCTGAAGCCGGGGAAATGCTGATAGACGAGGCATTGAATAAAGGAATAAACATTGAAGGAAAAAGCAAGCATGACATTGCGAGAGAACTATTTTCAGATCGAGAAGCATCGATTAAGTAAAATAATTTTAAATGAGTAATTACTTGGAGAAAGGAGGGTTATTCATGGAAGCGATGGTTGAAGAGAGATTTGGAGCCGGGTACCTCGAGGAGCGCAAGCTCGTCAAGAGGTGGGCTGGTCCGATTCCGGCCATTGTCGCACTGGTTTTCACACTTGCCATATTTTATGTTACGTGGTGGATATTCCAGGATCCACGGGGAATGATGCGAATGTACACCCCGTACGTTGGTTATATGTACACGCGATGGTGGCTCATTGTTCTGATCTGGATGGTATATATCTTTAATTACTGGCCTTTCAAGAGAAAATGGCTGGAAACGACACATCCGGTAATAAAAGGTACCGTTTTGACGGCAGTTTCAGTTGGCATACTCTATGTGCTCATCAAAGGATTTTTTGAAGGTTTACTGGGGAATTTCGGATTGGCATATTTTAATCCGGGGCAGCTCACGAAATTGCCCGGTATCACCGAGTTTTTTGCTATCGAATATGCGGCATTAGCCTGTCTGATGTTCGCGGCGCTTGCATCATGGTTGAGCCCGGCATGGATTGTTGCCTGTGAGGAGGCTCCATGGCAGGATTTAAAACAGCCGTCAAAAGGTGTCAGCATATTAATCGTGACCTTTTTCCTGAGTACACTGATTTATTTCATGACCATGCATTCGCATATGGGAATTTTGTACTACCCCTGGCAATACTTTACGTCAATTGCCCCACCGTATTGGGAAAAGTTTGCAAATACCGTATCCGGGAATTTCCATGTTTCGTGGATCATGTGTTGTACCGTATCCGTGTGGCTGGTTGAAACCATATGGGAACGGTATCCGTTCAACCTGATAAAACGAGACGGTCTTCGACGAGTTGTCGCCTTTTTCGGAATCATCGTTATTGCCTTTGCCATGCACTTTTTCCTCTACTTCGCTCAGGAATTGACATGGGGAGAGGCGATTCGCGGAACGCGCAGAGATGCGGCACCTGATTGGCGATGGCTCCACGTGGGCGAGATGGCCGTGTTTTTCCTCGTGCCTGCCCTGTTTATCACATTCTACTGTGACAACTGGCCCAGAAAGTACAGCATGCCCGTTAACGTACTGATCCGAACCGGGATTACCATCGTTGCGGCCGTTGCACTGTACGTATTTTATTACAAAACTTCTCATCTCTTTCTGGGCACACAAAAAGGGTTCTCCCACCCGCAACAATTCCCCATGATCCCGACCATCTGGTTAATTAATGTCTGGCTCGCGCACCACTGGTTCATGGACAACTGGCCCGGCTGGAAAATGGTACCGAAGACGGCCGAGGAAATTGCCGAGGACCATGCTGCACATCAAGCAAAGATTGATGAAGTAAAATGGAATCCGACCCTCGGATGGGGTCTTGGCACTGGAGCTCTTGCTGGGGTTGCTCTCTATTTCATCACAGTCTGGCTTCTGCCCGTTGTGTCTCAATCGGTTACCATTATTAAATAACAATAAAAGGAGGTCAACATGACTGATGATAAAAGTACGATGAACCGGCGAGAGTTTCTCAAAGGTGCGGCAATGGGAGTCGGGGCAGGGGCCGTCGGGGCCATGCTGGTATATTCCTATTCCCCCTGGCGCACGCGCCTCTTTCCGGAAGTGAAACGAAAGCTTGCCGATATTGGGACCTGTAAAAGTATCACGATCACCAATATTTCTGAGACGAGCTGGTTTGAAAACGCCGACCTGATGGGTGATATCAAAGGAGCAGGTGGTCTGCTGGTAAACCAGTACGACTATAACTGGCCGCCTTTTGGTGATGGTGCCGGTCTTGGCAAGGGTTCCTATGAGAAGGGAATCGCAAAAATTAAACATCTTCTGCCGGATCGCATCGATGAAGCGTGGGCAATCACGGAAAAACTTTCGGTACATCCCGAAAATGCCGGCGGGTACGCTTGTCTCATAGAACTGGAAGAGCTCGATGGCACGAAGCACAAATACCTGCTTGATACGGGATGGTCTTACAAATGGACGGATGAGTGCTTCAAACGTGAAGGCATCGACAAGATGCTGCAGAACGACGAGATCGAGGCGCTTTTCATCTCCCACGAACACTTTGACCACTTCTGGGGTCTTCCTGTCACGTTCAAATACAATCCGAAGATTACCATGTACATACCCGATGGATTCTATCCCGAGGGACTTCAGTATATCAAGGATTCTGGGCATAAAGGTAAGCTCGTCAAAGTCAAGCCCGGGCTTATGAAACAGATTCCCGGCATGGCATCGTTTGTCTTCGCTATTCCGATTATCTGTCGCGTGTATGGCGAACAATCCCTTTACTTTAACATCAAGGACAAAGGCCTGGTCAGCGTCACCGGCTGCTGCCATCAGAGTATCATTCAATTTGCGGAAACAGCATATAAAGAGATCAAATACGAGAACGACAACCTGTATGGCGTCTATGGCGGTCTGCACATTTCACCTTTTGAGGACTGGGATCCGAAGTACGATGACCTGGTGATTTCCCTCGGGAAATACGGATTTGAAAAGGTCGGCTGTAACCACTGCACGGGCATCGTATGTGCGAAGAAATTCATTGCTGCCGGTTACCCGATTGTGAAGGGAACCGCCCGGTACCGCTCAAAGGATATAGCTTATCTCGGAAACGGGGATAAAATCAGCTTTGGTGTATAAAAAACGGATAAACCTGATTCATTCGTCTTATGTTTTCGGTAAGAGAAAAGATGTGCGTTACAGGAGACGTGTTCATTGAGCACATCTCCTGTAATCACTCCCACTAGTCTTTTCACAGAGGAGGGTTGTTATGGTTAGGATGAAATTGTTTATCCTTATAAGTGTGTGTTTTCTTCTCGTAGGCTTCGACCGAGGAGATGTAATACCTGAAATGCGTGAATGTATGCAGTCCCACGGATCTCAGCAAGAGTACATCAAAGCCTTGGAAAAATATTGTGATCCGGGGATTATTCGAAGGGCGATGGCACTGTTGGTCATTAAAAATCCCTATGTCATAGATACCCGGAAAGAAGGGTCTGTAATATGCTATACAGTGGAAGGCACGACAGTAGAAACAGCACATGAGATTTCCTCGAACATAACACAGACCTACAAAGTCTGCTGGAAAAACAAAAGGGTCATTTCCTTGGAATTCTACGGACCGAAAAAAAGAGTTGCCGATGCGATATTGCCAGAGATGCAGGAGTGTATGAAATCCCATGGTTCGCAGGAAAAATTTGCGAGCGTTCTGAAAAAATATTGTGACTCCGATATCATACGTAACGCAATGGCATGTCTGGTTATTAAAGATCCGTATGTCGTTGAGACCAAGAAAGAGGGTTCTGTCATATGCTACACCGTGGAAGGTGCCACAGTCGAAACGACTCATGAATATCCTTCGGATATCGTGCAGGTGTACAAGGTCTGTTGGGACAAAGGCAAAGTTGTTTCCCTGCAGTTTTTCGGGCCCAAAGAACGATAGGACGAGGGGAAACACAGGACATCAAAAGGTGATAAGGCCGTATAGCGTGTAAATCGAAGTGGTACAGTATACGGCCTTTTTGTTAACATTGTTCAATGACCACGTTTTATAGAAAGTGATTATGGATCTGCGGGATTTACATCCGGGGGAATTCCTGGCTCATCATGAAACGGGCATTCAGGAACTGATGAGAATTTTCCTCATGCGTACCAATTTTGTTCCCGGCATTCGACACGTCATGGGGTGGCGCGGACTCAAAGATTCATCTCAGGATGTCGTTGGATGGACTGCAAAGATTAAAGATTTTTCGGGCATATACGGGATCTATTTTGTGACGTGCCACACCTTTGACAACTGGGTGCAGGGACAGTTTGCCCTCTGCTATTTCCCGGATCCGGATGAAGATCTGGTCGAGGTATGTTCCGTACAGGCAGTCTCTTTAACCCAGCGGGACGATTATTTCACACGGGTCCGCGACTTTCTGAAATACACCGAACTGTGCAATCTCTTTACGATCGCCCGTATCGATCTTTGTGCAAACGGATCGGGGGATGCTCTCCTGCTCGGCTTGGAAAGCCTGTCGAGACAGCGGACGGTAGCCCGGGACGGAATATGCGGCACTCGCAACGGCCGACCTGTTGAACTCGTTGCACCGGGAGGATATGATCAGAATTTTCCCTCGTACAGCACTTCCCTTGCTTTTTTCAGGGTGTATGCAGCATCGGTTACCTTCAATCTTAACGAACCACCGGTATA
>JAFGQS010000141.1 GCA_016935565.1 Deltaproteobacteria bacterium | reverse complement strand
GCGCTTCCTCAAGGGCAATTTTCATGAATTGAATGTCATTGTCCATACAAATGCGTACCTTTCATTAATGTGTTAGAACAATTTACCGATATAAGCAATAATGAATTGAATTGCATGGCATGATGACGTTAACTGAAATTAATTATTGATTTATTTTATAGTATTGGCATAAGATGACGCAACATGGGGTTCATATGATTCAAAAGAAACTTTTTATCACGGCAGTCGTACTATCAGTTGTCGGCCATATGGCGGTCTTCGCACTGTCAGGTATGGTAGAAATTGGCAGTAGTAACGATGTGAAGCGCGCCTTTACCATTCAGTTCGAGGATGAATCAACAACCGCTCATAAAAGTATAGACCCAAAGGATATCGTCTCTCCTGAGGAATCTTTTAAAAATCCTACCAACAAAAAGGAAGATACGGTTGAACTCGGAAGTAACGATACACCGTACTCTTCGTATCTCAAGCCATTAAAGAAAAAGATTGAAACAAGCTGGACCTACCCCCGAGAATCCTATGACCGAAGGGAAAAAGGAATTACCGTTGTTACTTTTTCCATCACGGAGGAAGGGCAATTGGTTAACACACATATTATTGCACCATCAGGTTATGATTCCCTTGACGACGAAGCTCTTCGCGCAGTTCGATCAGCGGGCCCCCTCGAGCCTCTTCCCCCTCGATTCAACCTTTCAAAATTGCATGTCATCGCACGATTTCTGTATAATCTGGCAGACTGAGGTTTCGTTAACCGGTTATCGTCGCTTGTGAACAGTACTATTAAAAAGACCAATCCCCAAAAAACGAAATACGATACAGGCCATTACATTATACTCCTTTCCCTGATGCCCCTCAGGAAAAAGATGACATGAAATGAGCATATAACTCCTTGCGATTTTTATAACTTGGTATTATGGTTTCTTCCGTATAACAATCAGATAAATCACCATGACGCACATTGACATGAACAACGAAAAGAAAATTATCATTATTACGTGCGTGGCACACTTTCTCAGCCATTTTTACGAGCTCATTTTCCCAGCATTAGCCATACCGCTGATGATTTCACTGAAGATGAGTCTGACAGACGTGCTGAAATTGAGTTTTCTCATGTATCTCCTCTTTGGACTCGGCGCACTTCCGTGGGGCATTATCTCCGACCGATATGGTAATCGCAAGAGTTTGATTATCTTTTTCTTTGGATGCGGAGCAGGAGCCTTCATGACAGCGTCTTCTCAGTCAGGAACATCGATCATGGCATCTCTCGCAGTGATCGGTTTTTTTGCCAGCATCTACCACCCGGCAGGCATGGGACTCATATCGCGGGGAGTTAAAAACAGAGGTATGGCTCTCGGCATTAACGGTGTTGCCGGAAACATCGGTCTGGTGAGTGCCCCCTTTGCAGCAGGCTTACTGAATTGGCTGGTAGGTTGGGAAATGACCTACATTATCATCGGAGCTTTCAGTCTCCTGTGGGGAATTATCATGCTGCTGGTATCTATCGATGAAACACCGCTGCATGACGATGGGGAAGCGGTACAGGGATTACCCGATACAAACAACAATAATCTGAAGTACTTCTTGATCCTGTGCGTCATTATGACACTTGCCGGTCTTGCTTACAGAGCAAACAGTGTTGTACTGCCTGCCTATCTTGAATTCAAAGCAAGTTTCCTCTGGAACTTTTTCAAGACCATGCACATTTCAAACCTGGAAGGAATGAAAACAATGGCTGCGACCCTCCTTGCGTCATCAGTCTATCTGGTTGGTATCTTCGGACAACTTGCAGGCGGGAAACTTGCCGACAAATACGACCTTCGGTGGATGTATCTCCTCTTCCACAGCCTGAGCCTTCCTTTTGTCATTCTTGTCGGTGTATTCAGCGAACAGCTTCTGGTTATTTCTGCAGCGGTTTATGTCTTTTTCGCCTTGGGAATGCAGCCGATTGAGAACAGTCTCGTCGCAAAATTTACTCCAAACAAGTGGAGAAGTACCGGTTATGGAATAAAATTTATACTTGTTTTTGGTGTTGGATCCCTGTCCGTTTATCTGGTCGGATGGATTAAAGCATACTGGAGTCTCGATGCCGTTTACTTTTTTGCCGGTGGATTGATTGCCCTTTTTTCCGTGATCATTCTGATCCTGATCTGGGTATCGCGGGGAGTAACCTGCAAAAATATCGAATGACCCTTCAGACCGAATATTATCCGATATTTCAATACGTCTCATAAGAACAAATTCCTTAGATCTTGACACGACATGATATTTTCCCTATAGTCACGCCTGATTTAACGTTGTTTCCTGACAAATGTTCCCATCACAAAAAATGGCTATAATAGATGATTTATCATAAGGAGAGGCATATGAAGAAAAAATGGTGGATTTTAGGCTTAATAGGACTCTGGGTCATTATACCACTCATTGCCCAGGCGGAGGAAATGACAGGCCTTCAGGTTATGACAAAACAAAAAGAGCTGCACAAGGTCCAAACTGAAATCGGAAATGAAATCATGCTCCTTGTTGACGAGGGAGGAAGCAAAGAAAAAAGAATCGCTAAACGTTATGCAAAGGAAGTCGATGATGATGTTCATCGTTACCTTGTGGTTTTTCTTGATCCGGCAGATATCAGAGGAACGGCCTTGCTGACATGGGAACAGAAAGAACGTGAAAATGATCAGTGGTTATACCTTCCGGCGCAGAAAAAAATGCAGAGGATCGCAAAGGGAAGCAAGAAAAACTACTTCATGGGGACAGATTTCACCTACGAAGACATGGAGCCGGAAAATCTTGATAACTTTAACTATACGATTCTCCGTTCAGAAAAGCTGGAGCACGATAACGGCAGCAATGACTGTTACGTCATAGAAGCAGTTCCGGCCAACGATGCAAAAAAGAGGGAAAGTGGGTATTCCAAGCGGATAATGTGGATAGATAAGCAAAACTTCTTCACCCTCAAGGTAGAGTTTTATGATAGAAGAGAACGATTACAAAAGATTCAGACAAACCACGTATTGGAAAATGTTTCCGGAACGGTGTGGCGTGCAAAAAAAACATTGATGAATCATCTGGGCAGAAATCATAAAACCCTGACAGGGATTACCTCAAGACAAATAAACACACCGGTGGATGACTCTGTCTTCACAGAACGCTTTATACTGACCGGCAAGCACACGCAGTAAGGAACAGAATATTAAAATTATTCTCAGCGTGATAACGTTGTAGTATCTCTCAGTAATTCACCAGGATGTCTATGTGTGGAGGCCACCTGTATGCGTAAAGTCTTTCTGTGGAGCCAGACCAACCCGTGGATTGTTATTATTGGAGTTACCATAATCAGTCTTTTGGCTCTCTTCAGTGCCCGCAATATAAGGATCGATGCATCAACAGAAGGAATGATGATCGAGGAGGATCCCGCTCAGGATTACTATCGTAACACGCTGAAAAAATTCGGCACCGATAATATCACCGTCATTTTCATTCAAGACAAAAACCTCTTTACACCCGAAAAGCTCAAATTATTGGATAATCTGGTCTTCAAGTTTGAGGAGGTACCGGGAGTCAGTAAGGTTGAAAGTCTTTATTCGGTAACCAACTTTAAGGGAGTTGACGGAGCCCTCGAAACCAACCCTTTGATGGATTGGCCCCCCGAAACCCAGGAAGAAGCAGAACAGATAAAGAAAGACGCCCTTCGGAGCCCCATACTATTAAACAGTTTAATTTCAAAGGATGGTTACGCAACGGCAATTAATCTTTTTGTAAACGTTGACAGCAATGATCCGGAATTTAATGTTAAATTTTCCAGACAGGTCGACGAAATCATACGACCGTTCGAGCATCAATATGACACAATTTTTCAGATCGGCCTCTCGTATACCCGCCGCCTTATCACCGAAAACATTCTCGGTGATACGATTAAGCTGGTTCCCCTGGCTGCGTTCGTTCTCCTTCTGACCCTGGTACTTTCAATGCGGTCAGCCAGCGGTGCTCTGTTGCCTATGTTGACGGCAGGAGTGAGTATCATCTGGACTGCGGGATTCATGGCTCTGGTGAGCATCCCCCTGAATGTGCTCACCGTCATTGTGCCGGCTCTCATTATTGTCATCGGTTCAACGGAAGACATACACATTCTTTCAGAATATCTGGAAGGT
Organism: Deltaproteobacteria bacterium; assembly: GCA_016935565.1. Taxonomy (GTDB): domain Bacteria; phylum Desulfobacterota; class Syntrophia; order Syntrophales; family UBA6807; genus JAFGQS01. Next base: position 18,950 of record JAFGQS010000141.1, on the reverse strand, counting down.
ATCGAAGAAACACGGGGTGACAGAGACGAGGCCATCAAGATCATGTCGGGAAAAGTTGGCACGGCAGTGCTCCTTACCTCGCTTACCACGTTTATCGGGTTTCTTTCGATTACGTTGAACCAGATCACACTGTTGAAACAATTTGGCATTGTGTCTGCCTTTGGTTTGTTTGTAAATCCCGTTGCAACCTGTCTTCTTGCCCCTGTCTATCTTCACTTTTTCGGCTCCGTCAAAGGCAAAACCTCCGAGGCGTATTCACCCGGTTTTATGAGTAACTTTTTCAACATTCTCGCTGACACTATATTGAAAATCATTAACAGAAACAAGCGTCTGGTCCTTACCGTATTTCTGGGTCTCGCCGCTTTCATCGGATTCTTTACCATCTTGGTCAATGTAGATAATGATCTTCTCGGCTATTTTAAAAAGAATTCAGCCATACGGCACCGCAGTCAGATACTACACAATAATCTGTCGGGCACCCAAACCTTCTTTATCCGCATCAGCAGTGGTTTCCCCGGCACGTTCAAACAACCGGAGAACCTTAAACAGATTGCACAGATACAGCAGTATATTGCAGAAAAAGAATGGTTTGATAAAACGAAGTCCCTGGCGGATGACATTTCCCTCATACACAGAGAGATGAACAACGGCGATGAAAACTATTACAGGATACCTGACTCGAAAGACCTGATTGCCCAGTATCTCCTGTTCTTACACAGGGACAAAATCTCCCGTTACGTTACGGCGGACTACAGTGAAGCAAATATTCTGGTGAGGCATAATATCAGTTCCTCCTACGAACTTACGGAAGCACTACAGGAACTTGAAAAAACCATAAAGAACACCATAAATCCTCATTTTCTGTGGGGACTTACCGGAGAAAATATTCTTATCAACACGGCAGCGGACAGTATGGCAGCTGGACAGGCAAAGTCACTGTCTCTCGTTCTCATTCTTATCTTCTTGATCATGTCCATCTTGTTCGTCAATGTAAAAGCCGGTGCCTTATCCCTCATACCGAACCTGTTTCCCATTGTTATCAATTTCGGCATAATGGGTCTTTTCGGAATTCCCTTAAATACGGGAACCGCCATGGTAGCAGCAATAGCCATCGGAATTGCCGTTGACGATACCATTCATCTTATGAGCCGTTATAATACGGAAATGCGGGTGTTACAGAGTCAGGATAAGGCCGTCGATGTTTGTATTCACGCTGAAGTGAGACCGGTTATTTCTACATCGGTTGCCCTGGCACTCGGATTTGCAGTCCTCGGATTTTCCAATTTTGTTCCCGTTATCAGCTTTGGTCTCCTGTCATCTATGGTTATGGTTTTTGCCATCATCGGAGATTTATTTATAACACCGATCCTGCTTTCATCGACACAGCTGATGACCCTGTGGGATATGATCGGTCTTCAACTGCAACAGGCGGTCATTCGGAATGCGGAATTGTTCCGGGATCTTCGACCCTGGCAGATGAAGCGGATCGTTCTCCTTGGCAGGGTTCTCACCCGGGAAACCAATGAACTGGCCGTGGTACAGGGTGAAGAGGGAGCAAGCATGTATCTTCTCCTGGAAGGAACGGCCGAGGTCATAACAAGAGATAAAAAAACAGGCAGAGATATCGTTCTTACAACCTTGGAACCGGGTGACGTGTTTGGTGAGATAGCCCTCGTAGAACCGGGGCCACGATCTGCCGATGTACGGACCCTGGAACCGATACGATACCTTGAAATCGATTGGAATGGGTTAAAACGAGTTCAAAGAATATATCCCCGCATTGCCAGTCGTCTCTTCCTCAACTTGTCACGAATTCTGGGGGGACGCCTGGTGCAAACCGATAAAATGCTTTTCGAGGCAAAATAAACCCGAAAGGATGTAAGATTATGAACCGGGCAAAATATATTGTGGCGATTTTCGTTGTCTTTTTCATGGTAATCAGTTTTCACCAGGCCATGGCCGCTGATGATGCTGACCTTTTAAATCAGCTCGACAATGAAATGGCCACCGACAAGGGTAAAAAAGCTGGAAGTGATCTGGATCTTCTCAATGAGCTTGAAACCAATCCGGTTGAAAAAAAGGAAAGTCGTTTCAAATACCTGACCCAGATCGGTAAAAACCTGGAAGGAAGTCTGCGTCTCCGCGGCCATGTTTTCTTTCGCAAACCGACTGACCGTGAAGGCGTTGACGAAAGGAACCCCGTGGGAGAAGCTCTGCTTCGGTTTAAGACGTGGACCGGTGGTAACACATTACGTCTGAACCTTTCAGGCTGGCTCGAAGCGGGAACTCAGCAGGACACATACGAAGGCATGTTTTTCTGGCCCCAGGACAAGGACCGTCAGCGGCGTTATCTGGAACTAAACCAATTATATCTTAATTTGTTTCAGGAAAGTTATGATGTAACCATCGGTAAGAAAATCTTTAAAAATGGTATTTCCACGCTCTTCTCCCCGGCTGACAGGTATCGACCTACCGATTCGAATGACCCGATGGACCCGAAAGACCTGGGAACTTGGCAGGCAAAAGTAGATTATTATATCGACCAGCACACCGTGACCGCTGCCATATTTCCTTTTTATAATTCTTCGAAGCGACCCAGTGAGAAGTCACGCTGGTCTGATGTGAAGGGAGATTATGATACGTATGCGACAGATACATACGGTAAGCAAATAGAAGAAGATTACCCGGCCCTTTCAATCAACAGTGTCGGTTATTTTGCCCGGGGCAAGACGACGTTCCATGGCTGGGATTTATTTGTATCAGCGTATCATGGGTTAAACCCATATTATGTCTTGCGAGAAGAAACCCGTGGCAGTGAAACGGTAACCATCAAGGAAAATGTCAAAGTTGGCAACTACGCTGCCGGATTTTCAACAGCGTATAAAAAATGGGAGTTTCACGGAGAAATTCTCTTCAACTTCAGCTATGATGGGAAAGACGATCATTATTTCAGTTACGTCGGAGGTTTCACATACACCATCGATGATTGGGCACGAAAATTTTTCCTGGATAAAATTGACATCACCATCGAATACGCAGGAGAAGTTGTCACAAAAGAACAGTATGCCGACAGTTACACGGAGAGCTCTCGAAAGAGCCGACTGGGTCAAAACGACATATTTACAAGGATTAATTTCAAGTATGATGAGGACCTGAGTTTTCAGTATATCTCTGATTTCGAACTCGGTCCGCAGGGTCGATATAATAAATTCCAGTCAGAATATAAAATCAGACCGGGACTTGTCTGGATAATGGCGCTCGAATTATTCAACGGAAAAGATGACAGTTACTATGGAAGGTGGACACGCAATGACAGAGTTATAGCGTCAGTAACATATAGTTTCTAAAAGCCGCTTATATGATTTTTTGTTGACACGGCCTTTAAAACTCGGTAGGTTACAACCGCATCTGATAGTAAATTAAAAAAGGAGGCTTAAATTATGGGGTATGAAGCAGTATTAGTAGCAAAAAAGGAAGAAGGGAAAATTGGTATTATAACATTAAATCGTCCTGATGCTCTGAATACCTTCAATCTTGCGCTGGCCCGGGACCTCAGTCAAGCGCTTGTTGACCTGGATGAAGATGAGAACGTCCGGGTTATTATTATTAATGGAGCCGGCAAATGTTTTTCCGCAGGGATTGATGTTTCTCCTGATGTTTTCGAACAGATGTCTGCATGCGAATACTATGACTGGATCACCTTGATGGAGAAGGCAATTGTTACCATTGCAAAGATCAAGAAGCCTGTAATCGCATCCGTACACAACTTTGCCGTAGCTAATGGAATCGGCATTGTTGCGGCCGCCGATCTGGCAATAGTGGAAGAGGATGTCAGAATGGGGGCAACAGCGATTAATGTCGGCTTAAACTGTATAGGCCCGCAGGTTGCGCTCTACCGCAATGTGGGTAAGAAGAAGACTCTTGAACTGGTATTGAGAGGTAATCTGATTGGTGCTGCTGAAGCAGAGAGAATCGGGTTGGTGAATAAAGTCGTGCCCAAAGGCACCCTGGAAGAAGAGACAATGGCTCTGGCCAAAGAACTGGCCGCCAAGAGCCCCCTGGCCCTGTGGAGTGCTAAGAAATCGTTCTACGATCAGTCTGATCTCGAATTCACTAAAGCCATGGAGCTGGTCAACAACCAGTTTGCATTGCTCTGCTCACTCGAAGATGCAGCAGAAGGTATCAGGGCCTTCAGTGAAAAGAGAAATCCTACGTGGCAGCTGAAGTAATGTAAACATTCATTTCAACAAACACAGTTCATACGTGATAAAAGGGGGGGTATTAGAACTCATGCTTCCCCTTTTTGAATGCTTTTCAATCAGAGAATAGTCCAGTATCATTCTTCATCACAGCAAAATGATCCCTGTCCACGTCACCGTATCCGAAACGGGAAATTCTACCGGAAGACCAGCCTTCGTCGCTGTTGCGATAACATCGATTCCCATGGCCGACATGGATGGTCGAGCCTTGAACGGGAATCGACATGGTTCTCCCGGAATGACGCCGGCACATTCATCACAGAGACGACAACAACTGCCAATAAACCCCATGGCAAAGCGAAAGCCAACCTTGAAAGCCTCTGTTTCTCCAAGATTGATGAGTTCATGGAGCCGATTGGCAAGGACAAAAGCATCCTGTCTGTTTTCAGTAAGCGTATCTGACATCTGCACCAGAATCGCTCTGGTAAACCGATCAAGAACCCTTCGGAATTCATCGACAGACGGCACATTAGGGGGACAGGTTAAGTTCTTATTGTAGCTTTCACACAGGGGAACCTGACATTTGAGGCGTACCCTCTCATCAATTACGATATCTTCCGCAGGTATCACGACTACATGGCTAACCCCGGATTCCTTCAGCTTTTTTATTATTGCATTCAGAGCTTTTTCTTCTATCAAGAGATCCCTTCTCTCACATTGTTTCGATTAGTCATCGACAACAACGTCGTAACTGGCAGAGGTTAGTTTTTCACACCCGTTGTTTGTCACAACAAAAGTATCTTCAACACCCACAACCCCCTCATCGGGAAAGGCAAAATTTGGCTCTATGGCGATGACCATTCCCTCTTCGAGAGTCATAGTATTTTTTTCTGCAAGAACGGGCAATTCATCCATCTCCAGACCGATGCCATGACCGATAAAGCCGGCCTTCTGTGTGTCATACCCCATGAAGTGTTCACGTAAACCTGACGATGCAGCCAGCTTGTAAGCTCCCACGAAGAGTGCTCCTGCTTCGACACCGGGCCTGATCATCGCCTCCAGTGCATTTTCAATCTCCCGGGCAATATGATACGCCATGTTTAAACGTTCAGACAATCCGCCAACACACAGGGTACGGGTTTGATCAATATTATATCCGTTCAGTCCGGCAGCAAGATCGACGATAACCGGCTCGTGTTTCCTGACTACTTTCCATCCCGCACCACTGGGAAATGCCATGCTTAAGCCTCGTCCGCCAGTTGTAAAATTGATAAACGCCGGATTTGCCGCATCAGGACCTGAGACCAGATTTCCCCAGTAGACTTCCTGGTTAAACCCACGCATTCTGATATAGCCTTGGTGCCCTTTTGCCCTCGCCGCCCTTTCAATTTCCGCAGAAAGCGCAACTTCAGAAATACCTTCCCGAAGATGAGTCCGAGCTGTTTCAAGCATATAATCCGATAATATGGCTGCTTTTTTCAAAAGGTCTATTTCATATTCGGACTTTATCATCCTGACGACTCGAATAGCAGGCCAGACATCAACGATCTCATCAGGATTTAACATTTTTTTATAGTGGAAGTACTGGTTTACCGGGAGGACATCCAGTTCCATCCCGAGCTTTTTGAAATGGCCATACCCGAGATCGGCCATATGCTTACGCAAATCTCGAATACCTTTTACAGGAATAACATGATCCAGGGATGATTCATTTTTGACCCGGTCAGGATTCTTTCTGGCAAACAGAAGGGTCTCTCCATCAGCCGGAACAAAGAGAACTGCCTGCTGAACCGTTCCGCAAAAGTAAAAGAGATTAACGTTATGAACAATAAGCGCCCCGTCAACATTGTCTGATTCCAAAAGAGATTGAAGCGTTTGAATACGACTATATAATTCACTCCTCGGTGTTTTGATCATGAAGCTCCCGCCTCTTTTTTAAAACCGCTATGACTTTGTACCTATTTGACATTTGATGCCGACTGCATCAGCTACGATCTTGTTATGTTCGATTTTTACTATGACCGAGCATACCGTGAATGTTGATTCTACCGAGCACAAAGAAGATATAAAGCCTTTACGTTACCTGTTTCCCCTCGGTGGAAACAGGTCATAAACCTGTGAATTGGAATATGTGAGAGGCGAGAAAAGTACGTATCCCCGATCAAGGCAATGGCCATAATGTTATTACTGTAAACGGGCAAAAGCCCGGGAAGTTATTCCAAATAATCTTCCCGGGCTTTAATTAATCATCTAAACTGTCGATCGTAAGTTTACAAATATGTGTTGAACGAATCTGTTACTCTCGTAAGTATTTGCCTGCCACCTCATCAGCGAGAGTGTATGGATCGGTCTCTTTTTTCAACAACATATCCGCCATTCGCCTCATATCACCGGTCTCCACAAGTTCCGTTAATACGGGGTCAAGAATTGCGTTATGGAGGGCTTCGTTTAATTCCAGCATGGCCTTCCGTAAAATACGATCACCGAGGAGATGTTTATCAACAAGATTCTGATAGTGCGCATTGATCGTGTCGGTCAGTTCGTGGAGACTTTTTCCAAATGAATCAGCGGCAAACATGTTTTCAGCTCTGATAATAGGCGGTTTCCACCCGCCGGGAAACTCATCTGCCATACTGAGCATATACATGAGCTCCCGATACAGTTTCCCCGCCCCATCGCGGTCTGCCTTATTGATCACGAAAATATCGGCAATTTCCAGAATTCCTGCTTTGATAGCCTGAATTTCGTCACCCATGCCGGGAATGAGGACAACAACCACCGTATGAGCATGGTTGATAATTTCCACTTCCTGCTGACCTGTGCCAACGGTTTCTACGATAACAAAATCTTTCCCCATGGCATCGAGGACATGAATGGCATCACCGACAGCTTTGGAGAGCCCCCCAAGGGCACCTCTGGTGGCAAGACTTCTGACAAAGACTCCCGGATCAAGGGCATGCCGCTGCATGCGGATTCTGTCACCGAGAATCGCGCCACCGGTAAAGGGACTGGTGGGGTCCACAAGCAGGACCCCCACCGTTTTATCTCTTTTTCTCAGTTCGGCTACCAGACAATCGATCAGCGTACTCTTTCCTGCTCCCGGTGAACCGGTAAAACCGATCACATGAGCCTTCCCCGTATGGGGGAATATGTGTTTGATCGTATCTTTTGCTCCGGGAATACGATCTTCAATGTTTCTAATAAGACGGGAAACGGTACGAACATCACCATCCCGCACCTTTTTCGTTATTTCCATTAATTTACTCCCTCTTTGCCGTCATCTCGGAACGGCACAACCTATCCCTATACGTTAATCTCTAATATTCGGAACAATATTTTCCTCGATCCACTTGACAATATCAGGAAGAGTGACACCGGGAGTGAAAACGCCTTTCAAACCCGCGTCATAGAGCATCTGAAAGTCTGCCGTCGGTATAACGCCTCCCCCGATGACCTGGATATCGTCACCGCCCAGTTCTCTCAGTTGTTTCACCGTTTGCGGAAACAGATAGCGGTGTGCACCGGAGTGACAACTCAATCCAACACAATCAATATCTTCCTGGATCGCCGCGGCGGCAATCTCCTCGGGTGTCTGGTGACACCCGGTATAAATCGTCTCATATCCCGCATCGCGGAAACACCTGGCCAGAACTCTTGCACCACGATCATGCCCGTCAAGCCCCGGCTTTGCAACCATTATACGAAGTTTTCTCTTTGCCATTTCATTTTCCTCCCTGAATCATTTTCTTAATACATCGCCGGGTCACGAAATTCGCCGAACACTTCACGATAAACATCACAGATTTCCTGGACACTGCACAGGTTCTTCACCGCCTCAATGCAGTATGGCATGACATTTTCTTCCTTCTTACATGCATTCTTGAGGTCATCAAGACTCTTCTTGGCTGCTTTGCCGTCACGTTTTCTCCTGACTTCGTTCAGACGATTTATCTGTTCCGTTTCGAGCGCATCGTCGATCTCCAGGAGGGGGATTTCCTGTTCTTCGTCGGTGACGTACTTATTGACGCCGACCATAATCTTTTCACTGGAATCAACCTGCTGTTGGTACTTGTAAGCAGCATCGGCAAGTTCCATCTGCGGGAAACCTCGGTCAATGGCGGCAACCATTCCACCCATATCGTCGATCTTGTGGATATAGTCCCAGGCCTGTTCTTCCATCTCATTGGTCAGGGCCTCCACGAAATATGATCCTGCGAGCGGATCGATCGTATTGGTAACCCCTGTTTCCTCAGCTATGACCTGCTGAGTTCTCAGGGCGATCTCCACGGCAAAATCTGACGGCAGACACCAGACTTCGTCAAGCGAATTGGTATGGAGGGACTGGGTTCCTCCCAGAACGGCAGCGAGTGCTTCCGTAGCCGTACGGATAACATTGTTGTACGGTTGTTGTGCCGTCAGCGAACAGCCCGCTGTCTGTGTATGGAAGCGCATCCACCAGGATCTCTCATCCGTTGATTTATAACGATCACGCATAGCCTTTGCCCATATCCTTCGGGCGGCGCGCATCTTGGCAATTTCTTCAAAGAAATCAATGTGAGAATTGAAAAAGAATGAAAGTCTGGGACCAAATTCATCAACATGGAGTCCTTTTCGCCTGATCACGTCCTCAACGTATTCCATTCCGTCACGAAGGGTGAAGGCAAGCTCCTGAACAGCCGTCGAACCGGCCTCTCTGATGTGGTAACCGCTGATGCTGATGGTATTCCATCGCGGGACATGTTTTGTGCCGAATTCAACGGTATCACTGATCAATTTGACGGATGGATCGGGCGGACACATAAGGGTCTTCTGGGCAATAAATTCTTTGAGCATGTCATTCTGGATCGTTCCACCGATCTTGGTCAACGGTATACCCTTGATTTCCGCCGCGGCGCAATACATGGCCCAGAGTGCCGTTGCCGGTGGGTTGATGGTCATTGACGTGGTGATCTTGTCCATGGGAATCCCATCGACAAGGACCAGGAAGTCTTCCAGGGTATCAATGGCGACACCGCACTTACCGCACTCGCCACGGGCTTTCGGGTCATCCGTATCGTACCCCATGAGGGTCGGAAAATCGAAGGCCGTACTGAGTCCCGTCTGACCGGCATTCAGCAACTGGTGCCATCGCTGATTCGTGTCCTTGGCGGTACCGAAACCGGAAAACATCCTAAAGGTCCAGTAACGACCCCGGTAGCCTGTAACCTGGTTACCGCGGAGGTAAGGAAACTGACCCGGATATCCGATATCCTCCTCAAAATTTGTATCCTTGATATCTTCCGGACCATACAGCCTGTTGATCGGCAGGGATGATACCGTGGACCAATCCCCCTTCAGATCAGCATGCTTGGCTACGGCCTTCTTGACTTCGTCTTCCCATTTTTTTCTCATCCTGCTGGTTTTATCCAGCAACTCTTTCGTGAAATACATTACAGCCCTCCTTTCGAAACCTTTCTTATCTTAATATTATGATTGCGGCCCTTTACCTACTCCGCAAGTTCACTCTCACATTCATACAGAATTTTACTCAAGGAATAATCTGTAGCAGACATCATCGGTAAGAAATTTTGCCCCCTCTTCACCGTAAGATAAGAAACAATGCCTCTTTTTCAGAAAAAACCCAGTCTGACTATGATCACGTTCAGTTTCAAAAAAGCGGTTCTCACCGCCGGGGTGCAATCACTTATGAGTACTATGGCCTTCGGTTCCCCGTTGATTAACCTCAGCCCAGACTTGACCGCACTTACGGATATAACGGAACAGTCTATTTGTCAAGAGAAAAATGGGGGTTTGCTATCGTGTAAACAGAGCGAATGATCCTATTAATATTACTCTTTTTTTCCGTTTATCGATCATCTCCTTCACGAAGTTCGACGCCTCGTATACAACATCTCTGTGTGATTATATTCCCCACCTTTCTTGTTCACGCAGGCATAAATCTCGTCCGCTGTATACTCTCTTTTTTCGTCCCTATTCTCCTCCCTCCCGGCACATGACAAACCGGAAAACATCACGAGCGGATCGTCTTGTCCTGTAACTGTTTCCAGGTGTTTTCCGAATACCAGATATCTACGAATTCAAGAATTGAATCCTTTTCTCTCAGAGTGAAATCGTCGGCCAGGGTTTTTCGCAAAAGATGTTTGATGCTTTTGAATGCAGCACCATCTTTACCGGCATATTCCTCGGCTATTGTATGCGCTTCCGTCTCCATCTCATCGGGAGATACTATCCGATCAATGAGTCCAAGCTCCAGTGCCTCTTCCGGTGAATACATCGCCCCGCTGTATACTGCTGTTTCCGCCTTCCTCTGACCGATCAGCAATTTCATTATTTCGACACTGCCCGCAAAGAGTGACGAAGCGAAATTGATCTCATTCAGAGCAATCCTTACCTTGCCAGAAACCATTATTCTGTAATCACACGATATGGCTAGCATGCATCCTCCTGCAACTGTATGACCATTGAGTGCAGCAATAACCGGTTTCGGATACAGAAAGAGATAGGTATAAAGATCTGTGAATTTGGTAAGATATCGAATGAAGTCGTCTTTCGGGTAACTGAGAAATTCCGGAATATCAAAACCGAATGTGAAGAACTTGCCTTCCCCCGTAAAAATTATGGCTTTTACCGTTGGGTCGTCAGCCAATTGCTTGAAACACTTTGACAGCTCATCCACTACCTTTTCATTTATAGCATTCACTTTACCCCTGCTGAGCACAACCCTGGCGATCCCATCATCTTTTGTTACTTTTAAAAACTCCATATCTCCCTCCTTTTGTTTAATCGTACTATTCAAACATTTCGCCGATACCTGACCGAATCTCCCATCATTATGCGATCGGCAAGTTATTCTTCATGACATCATATGGATTACGTTATCTCAAAAAGATGTCGTGGACTTTTTGTTAAGATTTCGTTTCCTTTATCTTTAATGAGAATCATATCTTCCAGCTTGACCACACCGACAGATTCATCCATCATGTGCATATCCAGGGCAATGACATAATCTTCATCTATCTCTGAATGATCGTACTCGGAGGGAACGGGAGGTTCATTTAATTCCAATCCGATCCCATGACCGAGGAGACGACTTCTCCGCCCTTTACCAAAGTTGAGAAAAGAGTCTATTGCTTCGAGATCTTGAGCCCTTTTAATTGCCGTCCCGTATATTTCGCTGCATTTCATTCCGGGTTTCATATTCTCGATGAGATGATCGGCAATGTCTTTGAGATTGTCATACATGGTCCGTATCTTATCATCGGCCTTTCCGAGGACATACGTCCGTGTCTGGTCAGCGTGGTATCCGTCCACATGTGTCGGAATATCGATAATAATCACATCTCCCGTTTCAATTTTTCTCCGTGACGGTCCCGCCGGCACCGATGGGCTCAACCCCACACCCGTTATGGTATAAACAACACCGCTGATTTTGAAGAGATTCGGTCCTGAGGCGATCGGTCCCCGGCTCATAAAAAAATCCGGATGTCTGATGAAAAAAATCCCTTCATGCCCCGCTACTCGATGAGCATTTTCCATAACGGCTGCCAATTCCAGCTCCGTGATGTCCGTCTGTAACCGCAGGGTGTTCAGTACCGCTTCATGTCCCTGGTGGAGTGCATCACAGGCCTTTCTGATTTTTTCTATTTCCGATGGGTCCTTTTTCTTTCGCTGGTCAAAAACAACTGGTGAGATATTGACGAATTCATAGTCGGGAAAGGCCTTTCTGAAGCCCTTGAACTGTTCCACGGTAAGAATGTCCAATTCCGTGCCTATCCTTTTATTTGCCTTCCTCAACCCCGCGAAGATTTCCTGGTAAATATTTCCCAGCCGCCGTTCTTCTTTCATCTTTTCTTTGCTGATGAAAACGTCGTTGATCGCAAACTCAAAGCCGCTTCTTACGAATAGAAAGTAATCCTCGGGCAAAACAACCAGATACGAAGGCTGTGCCGTACCCGTGTAGTAAAAAACATTCCGGGAATACGACAACAGGACACCGGCCAAATCCTGGCTGACTATCTTTTCCTGTAACATGTTGATGCGGTCTTGTGGCTTCATGGACAGCCTCCTTTTCAGTTATTCTTATACACTATTATTGAAACAGCGACGCGGCGAACGGGTAAATATTAATAACTATTTAGTACGTTACGTATCAGGGAAATCCAGATGGGTAATGAATTCAGCCAATAGCAAAGGTTAACATTCTCATGAGATGGGGTGGGTTTATTCACCCGATGGGTTTTAGTCCCGAGAAACGACCGACGGGTCACTGCACGGTATCCTTTACGCATTAGAGTGGATCGTTATTGATATTTGGTCTTTTCATGCCAGATCTGCAGGATCTTGATGGCCTTATCTTCGGGCAGTTGATTAATTCCCCGCTCATATTTGGAAAGGGTTTGACGTTTTATACCCAGTGCCCGCGCCACCTCAGACTGATGGAAAAAACAATCGGCTCTGAATCGCCTGATGAGGGCCGGATCATCTATGAGAGACTGTGCATTGTGTGGAACCGTAAAGGAATGTATGCTTTGCTTCTCTTTTTCCTGCCGTGTCACCAGCTTTCTTCGTGACAATGTCTCCTTACACATTCTTATGTGCCAGAGGCTTTCCGATAATTTTACACTAATCGGGGTTTCCAGCCAATCTTTGAAATAGCCTTTTGTACGGCTCAAGGGATCCAGAATGGATATGTCTGTCAAGACTCCTATGTCTATAAGCCTATCATGAGCTCTAATAAAGGCATCCACCGTCTGGCCGGGATTGCGCCAATTGATTTCCTCTCCGCAAAAATCAAGAATGGTATATGGTGTCGCCCGTGGCATTAATCCTTTTTTCCCTGCTATGATGCCCACCATCGTCCAGTATGTCCCAAGTTTTTTCGTAAAGGCTTCATGATACGGGCTCAGTTGTAATAAAGATCTGCAGTAGTAACCGATCCAGCGCAGGCCGCCGGGGCTCAGGAAATGAGACAGTGCCTGACCACATCGATACCGGAAGGAAGTCCATGTTTCCCGGCCATCTTTATATTCGACATCAACAATGTCAAGAAGCCGATCAGGGCTCTCTTTACCGAAGGTAATCGTTCCACCCCGGGCATAATCGCGCCATGTCGTTGTAATATACATATCGGACAGTCGCAGAATTTCTTCTTTAAAATCCTGGTAAAGATTCCGGACACTCCCGTGTCGAACGTGTACACCACGATAATCGGCAATTTCTTCCAGACTTATGCTGGCAATGTCCCGTGCAGGATCCCGCAGCTTTGCAATCCGTGTCATCAGGATTAAGAATATATCTGCCGTTTCGACGGAGAGATTCTTGACGGCCGCCCGTTGACGACCGGAATAGACAAAAGCCAGACGGGGGATATAATATAATGCAATCGAAATATGATACTTATCCCGGTAATCAGGAATGGGAGGAAAGAAAAATGTTATCATGCCGTGACGGGATTCATAGCAGTAGCGTGGCCGACCATAAGAATCAGAACTCCATTGATTTCTCGGCCCGCCCGCATAAATGGCACGAAGTGCGGCTATAATGACCGGACTGGTCGGGATGGGAACGTGCTGTTCTTTTTTGTCTACCATGCCACATGATCCTTCCCTGACGTCGACCACAGGACCGGCATGGTCTGAAATATTCCGAGGTGTCATCTTCTTTACCTGTTACCGTAACCATCACGGCATACCTTGGAACCGGCCGCATCTCCCTGTGATATGTTGTTATTATCGGCGGCCGTACAGAGGAATAATAAACTTCGAGACGTTCCCGTATGGCTATCAAACAAATGGAATAGTACCATGTCAAAATCAATATTTAAACATATTATTGACCGTGTATAGATAACTGATTAAGTTTTTCATATGACACATTTCCTTATAGCAAAAAAACAATCCTTCGTTCAACGATCGCATAACAGGAATATTTTTTTGACATAGTACACAGATTGAAGGTAATAAAAAAATTTACCATACACAACAGTTCTCTTATACTCAGTGGTCTCGCTTTTTCCATTTCAATGCATAAAGGAGGCAATGGTATGGAAATAAAAAGTACAGCATTTGAAAACGATGGAATGATCCCGGGCCTGTATACATGCGATGGAGAAGACATTTCTCCTCCCCTGGAGTGGCATGACGCCCCCGACGGTACACAAAGTTTTTCGCTCATCTGCGATGACCCCGATGCTCCTATGGGAATCTGGGTTCATTGGGTTGTGTACGATATACCGTCAAACGTCAATACGTTGCCGGAACACGCTCCTTCCGAAAAAGAACTTACCAATGGCGGGAAACAGGGAAGAAGCGATTTCGGAACAATCGGTTATGGTGGCCCCTGCCCACCATCAGGAACACACCGCTACTTTTTTAAGCTCTATGCCCTCGATTCGTATGTTGACCTGCAACCCGGAGCAACGAAAGAACAATTGCTGAAAGCTATGAAAGGGCACATTCTGGGAGAATCGACATTGATCGGAAACTATCGGAGGTAGTGCCAATGAAAAACGATGTATGAACCTTCCTATATAAAATTATTCAGAGACGGAACACTGAAAAATCGCATTCAAGAAGCGGTGGATCAGATGAGAAACTGCGAGTTCTGTCCCCGTGAGTGCGGTATTGACCGCTTATCGGGGGAAACCGGTTACTGTAAAACGGGCAGGAAAGCACGCGTGTCAAGTTTTCATGCCCACTTCGGAGAAGAATCACCACTTGTCGGCACTCATGGTTCGGGAACAATTTTCATCAGTTATTGTAATCTCCTCTGCTCCTTCTGCCAGAATTACGAAATCAGCCACCTAGGAGAGGGTCAGGAAGTTGAGCCCGAACACATGGCCATCATGATGCTCAAACTGGCACAGCGGGGCTGTCATAACATTAATTTCGTAACACCCACTCACGTCGTTCCCCAGATACTGGAAGGTCTCATCATTGCCATTGAACATGGCCTTTCCATACCACTGGTATACAACTCCAGTGGATATGACAAAGTTGAAACGTTGAAGATATTAGACGGCATATTCGATATTTATATGCCCGATTTCAAGTTCTGGGACGCACAATGGGCATCTCTATACTGCAACGCACCCGATTACCGGGATATTGCAACAGCGGCAATCAAAGAGATGCATCGCCAGGTGGGAGATCTCAAAATCAACCATGATGGAGTTGCCGAACGTGGTCTTCTCGTGCGGCACCTTGTAATGCCGAAAGGGATTGCAAATACGAAAGAAATTGCAGCTTTTCTTGCCAATGAAATATCTAAAAACACGTATGTCAATGTGATGGATCAATACCGTCCCTGCGGTGGTGCAATCAAGGATTCAATGATCGGAACACGGCTTTCACTGGAAGAATTCCAGGAAGCAATACGAGTAGCCAAAGAGGCGGGTCTCAAACGGTTAGATCCCAGAATTCGATTGGTTCGCTTATTCTGACGGAAAGGCTCACACCTCGAACATGATTATCCGATTTCGTCTTCACCCTTCTTTTTGTCAATGTGTATTCCCAGTTTTTCAACTTTCTTATGAAGGGTATTTCTATTGATTCCAAGGAAAGTGGCTGCGGCTGACTTAATATTATTAGAGCGTTGCAAAGCTATCTTTATCAAAATTCGATCAAACAACGACTGTATTTCTTCATACAATCTGCTCTTCCCATAACTTTCCGAGCTGAGTAACGTAACGATATCATCAATTCTCTTTTCCAAGACATTTTCCACAATCGAAATCGATGACCCGCTTTTTTGTTCTTCGATGATCAATCTCTCTGTTTCTTGCGCTTCCATATAGGTCGACAATCCTTTCTTCACACATTACAGCATTGAACCTACCTAGCAATTCAAGACCAGAGAAAAACGCAGAATCCTGGCCCCCCCAATGCACATATAAAAAAGAGGAAAGAGAATAGAATCAGGTGCTAAATAATTTAATATAAATAATGACTACAAGGAGAAGTGCTGCGACCCAGGCACCCACAATGTCCGATATTTTTCGTATCGGTTGCGCCACGATATCCTTCACCCTTTCCTCCACCTTTTCATTGCCTGAATGTCTGATGATATCTCGAACCAGATTTGTAAAATCTCCATATGAATTAGATAATATATGGAACCCTTTTGTAGTCGTCAAAGCGAGAAAAACTTTTTTCCTGACAACAACAGTGTCAACATTGGTTATGCTTTGCCACTCCAATGATTTCTGTCGCAAAAAT
The DNA here is from genome assembly GCA_016935565.1 of Deltaproteobacteria bacterium. Classification (GTDB taxonomy): domain Bacteria; phylum Desulfobacterota; class Syntrophia; order Syntrophales; family UBA6807; genus JAFGQS01. The sequence goes on along the minus strand of JAFGQS010000141.1, from coordinate 2,536 downwards.
TTTTTAATCTTGACACCGTCATCACTTATTATCGCTTCACGAACGGTCATCTCAATTAAAATATAGATGAGAGGAATCAGAATAACTGTCAGTACTATTCTCTCTGCTGGATGGCTATCGGTGAAAAGGGAAATCGCCAGGAGGACAAAGAGAAAAAAGGCATCCACCGATAGTGGTATGAGAAAAGATTTTTTGACTTTATATGATTTGCTTTCCATTATACTTACCTGTACCGATGAGATTACAAACTCGGCACATCATATCATTCACTTCTCACAAAGATACCGCTTTTACCGCCACGTTTTTCCAACAACTTAATATCTGAAATCACCATCTCTTTATCCGCAGATTTGCACATATCATAAATCGTTAAGGCCGCAGCACTAACAGCGGTGAGGGCTTCCATTTCCACGCCTGTACGACCGAAGGTCTTAACCCGCGATTCTATAATTATCTCCCCTCTCAAACTATCGCTTGAAAACCGGATATCAATACCAGTCAGTTCGAGGGGATGACACATGGGTATTATATCGCTCGTCTTCTTGGCAGTCATGATACCGGCAATCTTTGCAACACTGAAGACATCACCTTTTGCTATCCCGCCTTCTTCGATGGCCTTTACAGTATCTGGTCTTAGCAACATTTTGCCCCGGGCGCGTGCTTCTCTCACCGTTGGTTCTTTGGAAGTGATATCCACCATCCGTGATTTATTTTTTTCATCTAGGTGGGTAAATTTCGTCATCGGTATACTATTTTTCTGTTCTGGGAAGGAAACAATATTTACGGACTGATGAAACTGAAGCTGGAAAGTAACACAGTTATTTTTCTCCGTCAAGAACGTTAAACCATTTTTTCAAAAAAAGTCAAAAGCATAACGATTCCAATGTAATAAGTTTAGAATGAATGGATTCACCATAAAAAATACGGGCAAGATGATCAAATTTATCCGAAATATCGGTTGTGAGAAAGAACTTGGTTCCTTTTTTTGTCAGTCGATCATCAACTTCGGGATGCCTTTTCAGATAATCTTTCAACTTCCTGGCCACGATGGGTCCCTGGTCGAGCACGATCGTCTTTCCTGAAACAGCCCGCTCAAAATTTTCATGCACGATCGGATAATGCGTGCAGGCGAGGAGTATGGTGTCAATTTCACCATCTTGACCGAAGAGCTGACTCAAATACTTCCCGATGATCATGTCGGTACCCTCCCACTCTTTTTCTCCGGCTTCGATAATCGGTACCAGCAGTGGACAGGCCTGTTGGAAAACCTTGATGGAAGGACCTAAATTCATGAGCTCTTCAACATAAATATTCGATGCAACAACACCCTCCGTTGCCAGTATACCGACTTTTCGACAATTTCTTTCAGCAAGTTCCTCTGCTGCGGGGCGTATGACACCGAGAACACGTCTATCGGGGTACGTTTCGGGCAGGAATTCCTGCTGAATCTTCCTCAGGGCCCGGGCCGACGATGTGTTGCAGGCAATGATGATTAACGGACATTGTTGTTTAAAAAGATAATCCACCGCCTGTCTGGTAAATTCATATACGACATTCTGCGATCGGGTCCCGTAGGGAACTCGTGCGTTATCGCCAAGATACAGGTAATCGTATTCGGGAAGAAGATCAACAACACTCCTTAACACGGTCAAGCCGCCAAAACCGGAGTCAAAAAAACCAATCATACATCTCACCCCCTGACAACATCACCTTTGGTCTCACGTATACAAAACAATATCATTTGTAAAGCGAAAAAACCTTGCTATATTTTTATTAATCCAATAGAAATACAGCAGCATATGTACAGAATGAAGAGGGCATTTCACAGCATCTCCTGAAAAGCATAGTTGCATTCCGAAAGAGTATGTTCTTACGTCACGACACACGACTTACAATTGAAGGAGTGAAGGTTGATTGTTAAAATCATCAGCGGTGCCATTCTCGGTATAGAATCGTATCCTGTTGAGGTTGAAGTTGATACGTCATCGGGGTTGCCTCAATTCTCGACCGTAGGATTACCCGACGCAGCAGTGAAAGAGAGCAAAGACCGTATTAAGTCCGCCATAAAAAACACAGGGTATCGTTTCCCGAAACACCGGGTTACGGTTAATCTCGCACCGGCAGACATCAAAAAAGAGGGAACGGGCTTCGATCTCCCGATTGCAGTAGGTATCCTGGCGGCAGAAGATATTGTGGAGAGGACAAAATTGAAGGAGTACATGCTCATCGGAGAACTCTCGTTAGATGGAAGGATTAAAGGTGTTCATGGAGCACTATCCACATCGTACCAGGCAAAAAACATGGGACTTAAGGGAATTGTTGTCCCACGGGATAATGCCGTCGAAGCAGCCATGGTAGAAGCTATCGATGTTATTGCCGTTGATTATCTGCATCAGGTGGTTGAATATTTTAATGGCACAAAAGATATTACTCCCACCACCATCGATATCTCTGATTTATTTACCAAAAGCCTGATCTCCAGTGATGATTTCAGTGATGTGAGCGGTCAGGATCAGGCCAAGAGGGCTCTGGAAAT
>JAFGQS010000140.1 GCA_016935565.1 Deltaproteobacteria bacterium | reverse complement strand
TAGATTTTTCCACAAGGGCATCTCTCGTGAGACGTTCATACTGAGTCGCTTCCGTATACCTGACAAGTGACGGGGCAATCGTCTGTGTTGTTGCATAGAGCTTGTCACCATACTCCCGTGCTTCTGCCAGGGGGTGAGCAGCACAACGTCTCAACATCAATTCGAGATTTCTCGCATTCAACGTCATCCCAAGCTGGCCTTCCGTTGCCAGAGAAATGACGTACCGTGCGTCTTCTTTCGCCCATCCTTCCAGGGTTGATCGATGCGCGGAATTCGAGGCCATGTCACGATATTTGTCAAAGATATGGTTTCGCAAACCGGAATAGAGTTCCTGGTAGAACCCATTTTGTTCTTTAATTGTCTCAACAAATAATTCTTCAAAACCGGATTGTATGACCTCCTCAGGAATAACGAAATCGTCCTCGAGACGTATGTATCGCTGTGATTTTTCCGTGTAGGAGCAAAGGCGAAACTTTTCTATCTCTTCAATAATCAGGCGTGATACTCCGATGACATCAATATTGAAGACGGCGTGCTCAGCTATGGAACTATGTCCCATATCAAAGACGATCGTTCTATTGGATTTTCGTGCCTTTTCGACTTCTTTTCTGGCTATGCTCCGTAATTCATTAACGGGAAGCGGGTTTCTGCTGATACGGGCGTAGGCGGCTGAAATCGTTTCCGGAGTCAGATTTTCCGTCTCCGGTTGAGATGCCTTCAGCTCTTTAATTGTCTCATAATCCAGATTAATGCCTGCAAGGATAATATCCAATGACGAAAATCCTCCTCACTGTAACACGTACTCACGTTTGAAAAGTAATGGAATCATTGTAGAGTGATCACGGATCGAAACTCTTATAGCAGGATTTAATATCATGGTCAAACGGCTTTTCTTATTAGTCGTAATTATTAATAAAATAACCGTTATAAGTCAATGTTATTGAGTTATTTTCTGATTGTAACACTTTCGTCATCAATCAGATTTTTTATGCCGGATTTAATGAGTGCAGGATTGAGAATGAGTTTGATCTTTTTTGCGCCCCGGGCATCAACGAAGGTGTTTTCAAACGCCATATCTGCCTTTTTCAAGATTTTCAGACCGCTGTCCAGGAGAATGAAGTGGTAATTTAATGTTCCAAAGATCAGAGTTCCTGCGATGACAACGACAATGAATACCTTTTTCATGATATGACCTCCCCTTCCCTGTCTATACAATTTTTCTGAAGATGGCAACTCAAATCATGGATCAACATTGAGGACTTTCCAGTGCTGTCAACAGGACTTCGATGCCGTTAATACTCTTTAATATCAGCTTTTCGGTCCGATAAGATTGAACACAACGGGGAGAGCGACAACCGATGCAATCAAACAGGCCGCGATACCGATGACGGCAACGTATCCCATGCTCTGCAATCCGGGGTAGTGGGCGAGGCTGATGGATCCAAAACCTGCAATCGTCGTCAATGATGTTAAGACGACGGCACGGCCTGTTTTGGTGATTCCTTCTACAAGGTCTCCGTGATGTGTCTGGCGGAATGTATTGGTAAGATGGACCCCATCATCTATACCGATGCCGACAATCATGGGAAGAACGATAATGTTGAAAAAATTGAAGTCAATACGAAAGATAACCATGATACCAATTAAGACAGAACTGCCGATCATAAGCGGAAGTATTGACAGGATGAAAAATTTCAGATTGCGATAATATACGATGAGTATTCCGGCAATGCTCAAACATGCCAGCCAGAGAGCAGCGTGCAGGTTTTGAATGATCAACTTCTTTAACTCTCCCGTCAGTAAACTGGGGCCGGTTATGATATAATGGTCATCCGTTATTCCTTCATCTTTCAGCTTTTCGACGATCATTGTTTTGAAACCGGTTGTATCGGCCCGTGACCAGAGATCCTTCAACGGTGCAATGTACGTAATAGTATTATATGCATCATCCTTTTTAAAGATCAGCAAATTTGATAACTTGCCAAACTTTTCACTGTTCAGAGATGAAGGGAGAAGAATTTTTTCCGGTGAAAAGGTGTTTGCAAGGTTTTCAAAATATCTGTCATAGTGATCCAGTTTTTCGAACCCGTTTTTTGCCAGTGCCGCATAAAAGGAGTTTTTAATCCTTTGTATAGTAAAAATGTCCGGGTGATGCCGGATATACTCTATGTTTTTCTTTTGTTGACTCGGGGAGAGAAAGTATTGGCTGATCGATTTAATACCGGCAATCATTCCCGATTCTTTCAGCTTTTCCATGGCATCATATATGGACGACGTTTTTTCTATTGCATCAGCCTCTGATTTTTCCCGCACGACCAGAAATGCTTCACCGGTAGATCCTCCGAGCCATTGAGTCACCTTATTTTGCAGGTAGAAAGGAATACTGTCTGCAGGTCTGAAATTCCTGAGATTATCGTCAAAATGTATTCCCATACCGAGAATAGCTGATGCAAAGACACACAGAATGATAATCGTGAGAAGGGTGCCGGGATATTTCAGGAGGGAAGTAATCCACACGTGCACTCCGAATTCTCGTATCGTGATTGTTCTTTTCGAGCCGTTTTCATATGAGAAATAGACAAGAAGGCACGGAAGAACAAAGAGCATAACCACAAGGCACAACAGAATTCCCGTGCCCGTGACGATACCCAGTTCTTGAAACCCCCTGAAGTCCGAAACGGCAATAGAATAGAAGGCTGCTGCAGTCGTAATGCCCCCGATGATGATTCCCATACCGGCCTCTCGAAATGTGTGATGCAGGCGATCCGATATAGTAAGATCGATTTTGTCGTCACTGAAATATCGATTAACGATATGAATGGCGAAGTCGATTCCCAAGCCTATTAAAACACATGAAAAAATGCAGGTCAGGATATTCAGATGATGGAAGACTATGCACGCAAAACCCAACGTCCAAGTAAGACTGATAACCAGTGATATGCCCACATAGATAAGAACTCGAATCGTTCTGAATGACAACCAGAAAAGCAACAATACAGTCGCGAAAGAGGTAAAAAGGGTAACCTTGATATCTCTCTTTGTCGTTGCCTCGTCATGAACGGCAATGGGGTAACCACCGGTGTATGATACGGTGATATTTCCCGGCAGATCGTTGAATTGTTCCGATAGTCGTGCGAGGGAAATCCTTTCAATCCGTTGCGCTTCAGTCATCAGCTTCTTGCTGAACGTAATGTCCTGTGGCGGCTTTTCCGGTTTCATGAATACAAAATAGAATTTCCCGTCATCGGTACGATAATATCCATTTCGATGTTTCGGTATATGATTGCCGGTGGGGACCTTGATGAGTTTTCTCAGGCCCAAAGGATCGCTGTAAACAATCTCTTTTGCGGCAACACCGAATGGAGTCGTTAAAAGTTTTTTGTTTTCAATGACCTGTTTGTCAATTTCTTTATCCGAAAGTTTCAGGGCTAACTGTTCAAGTTCTTCAGTTCTCAAGAAAAGAGGAAAATATTCCATGAATGTTTGAAATATCGATGAAAAATCGTTCCGTTTGCTTCTGTATTCCACATCAATGATGAGGGGGCTTTGAGAAAAATTTGAGGCAAGGATATCGACAAACATGTCGGATGCAATCCGGTCGTAATGGGGAGGTATCTCGACTAGTGCGATGAGGAGTGATTGAGAACCGATCTGATCGGTTATATCGAAAAATGTACGTACTTCGTTATTATACGGTGGCAGGAGAGAAAAAAAGTTCAGGTCGAGCGTGAGCCGGGTTGTAAGTATAATCGATATGATGGTGATGAGAACGGTGAGAACAAGAATGTGTTTGTGGAATCGGTATATGATTCGATGCAATGGGTATGACCCCTTGATCTAACCCTTGTTATGAGGAAAGTATTTTCCCCAGAGAGAGTCGGCAATAACCCCGTATTCTTTTGCGTACTCATCAATTTTGTGCGCAAGGTTTTTGTAAATAATATCCGCACCGTCATGAGTGAAGTACGGTTTATGGTCGGCAATTGCATTGCGACTGATCTCAGGCTTATCAATAATGATACAGGGGCGAAGGAGATTCTCATACGACGGAAGGTGGCATCTGATCGATGTGAATAGTGGAGAATGCAACACGGTCTGCAGAGAACTGTTTCGAATATTATGAGTTGCAAAGTGGCAGAAGACACACGGTTCCACATCTCCGTTGGCGTTGACGTGAAAATATTTTCTTCCGCCGCAAATGCAGCCTCCGACGACGGGACCGTCATTCCAGAAATCGGCCAGCAATATGGGTTTTGTGGCACGAAGATGAGTCAGCCGTTCAAACTGATAACCACGCTGAGCCGGCGTTTGCATCGATTCAAAATCGGGTTCACGACCGATGGGAACATACATAAAATACCATCCCAGAACACAGCCTTTATCGATCATAAAATCAACAAATTCAGCACTGTTCAGAATGTCCGTATTATGACGGGTTAACGTGGCGGAAAAGCCGAAGAGAATTTTCTTTTCTTTCAGTAAATCCATGGCTTTCATAATCCGGTCGAAGTGTCCTTTCCCTCTCCGTTCATCCGTTTCTTCGCGATAGCCTTCAATACTTATGGCGGGTAAAACATTTCCAACGTCTGCAAGTTTCTGACATACTTCCTCGTCAATCAGCGTTCCGTTGGTGTACATATGGAATATCATGTCATTATGCTTTTTAAATATGTCAAAAATTCTGGGATGAAAGAGCGGTTCACCGCCGGATACCACACAAAAATAGATACCCATCTCTTTGACTTGGTTGAGAACGCTGTCTATCTCTTCAAAGGTGAGTTCGGCATCTTTCTTGTAGTAACCGGCGTAGCACCCGACACATTTCAGGTTGCATTTCATGCTCGGGCTTATTACAAAAAACCCCGGTGGATAAAAACCGCCGTTTTTTTCGGAAAATTCTTTTCGTTTGTTAGTTCCAACCAGTAGTTGATTGATAATCGCTGCTTTTATCAAGGTCTTTCGCTGGTGCGGATTTGTGTTCTGCAATATCTTTTTCGTGACGATGAGACTCGGGTGATCGTTATCAAATAAATTTTTTATCCATCTGATTTTTTCGATATAGTAGTCTTTTTTTACGAGTTTTTCTGCCAGGTAGGCCACAAGAGAATATGCCCACCTGAAGATTCTTTCATTCTTTATTTTAGAAAGAACTACAAAGAGACTGTTGATGGCGTAAATCAATGCCCTATTCTTTATGTGTTTCATCATCTGTCAGGGTTCCTTGTTATGTGCGCAATTCATTCATCACGAGTGATAGGAGTTTCAAGAGTCCTTCTCCCAAACCGAGGAGGAAAGCACAGCCCAAGAAACTGCCTGCAATCAAAAGCGAATAACTTGTCGGTTTCGGAAAATTCAGGAGCTTTGCTAACAGAACCCCGCTCCACATTCCACATCCCTTCACCGGCAGCATGGTAATGGTAACAACTCCCGGTGCTCCCATTACCTGCATCCAATGAAACAGCTTAGAGCCGAGAAGTTTTTTTTCTTTTTTTTCGGCCCTTTCAGAAAGCTTTTTCATCACTAACCTATCAGATATTGTACTGTACAGAAAGTAAAACATCGGTATCTGCAGGGTATCCAGCATTACCACGATAGGTAAAATGAACGACATCTTGTATCCTAAAAATTGGGCGCTCAAGACGGCAGCAGGTCGCCCCCCCAGGATATAAAGCGGAATAAAGTATAGTGCAAAATGGTCCGCCAGGTTGTTTTTTAGAAATAAAATAATGTCAATCATGCATCAAGTGTGCCTTATACCTATAAAATAATTTAAATGCAATTGTTTCTTTTTCCCAAGACCTGTGACACTGAGGTAAATGCAAAATCTTCAAGCAACCGGTGAAGTCTTTTTTCTGTCCTTTCTATTCGAGCAGTTACGACGAACTGTTTAGCCAATGGTAGCTTTAGTCGGGGACTATGCCGATCAAATTCCCGGGGGTGCAGAAAGATAAGCGCAGGGGAACCCCGTTTGTTTCGTTTTCGTATTGTGGTCTGAATCAGACTATAGGGAAATACCCGAAGTCCCCACCCCCCGCCCAGCGGAAGATTAATCAGCGGACTAGATGCTACAAGAGGTGGAAATTCCCATAAATAACCATGCTCGAGTTTCAGCCTGCAGGGTGTTTTAGAGTAAGCAGGATTACCGATAATGGGTAACGGTGTCATGCTCGAATCGTACTGAAACCCTTCCTCTTGCAGTATATCAAGTGCCCAGAGAGAATCGTCACGGATCGACCATTCGGGTGCCCTGTAGCCTTTCACAGGCAGACCGGTGATCTTCGAAATGATTCGAACGGCTTTTCTGAGGTCGTGTCGAAAAGCGTCCGGCGTCATGGTGTAGACACGCCGGTGGTCATATCCATGCGTGGCAATTTCATGACCCCCTTTTAAGATTGCCGTAATGAGGGCGGGATGTCGTTCGGCAACAAAACCAAGGACAAAGAAGGTTGCCGTAATCCTCTTTATCCCAAGAATGCCCAGTATTATTTTCGTATTTTCTACAACACGGCTTTCCAATTGAGACCATGAGGTTTCCGGAACCAGTTCTTCCACACCACAGATGTGAAACCAGTCTTCGAGATCGACGGTCAGGATATTTTCAACAATCATGTTTTTCTCTTTTTCAGTCTGTATTTCATGTCTTTATCGTACAGAAAGGTCAAGGGTGTCAGAATTCTGCCGAGAACCGGCAGGGGGTCCCTGAATGAACAAATATCATAGACCGTGTTTTTTTGCCAAAAATGAAAAAAATCGGGCAAGAGTCTGGCACGCTTCGGGTTGTACATGAAATGGAGGATGTCACCTGGCAGGACCCACCGGCACCGTTTTCCGATCTCGTACTGTTCAACGGGTTTGAAATTTTCACCGCGGGCCATACGGTACAAAAGGTACGGAAAATTAACTCCCGCTTCGACGGACAGGTGTAATGACCCCCAGAATCTCGGATTAATTTCCATCAGCTTCGGTATGCCGTCACGGAGATCGATTTTGAATTCAACCATGGCGACACCGAACCAGTCGAGGGTTTTCAATAAGGCAAGCGCCATGTCTCTGATATCGTCGTGACGGGCACTTTCTCTCAATGTGCTCGCACCTCCGGTGACGGGATATTCTCTCAAACGTTTATGTATAAAGGATGCCTTGACTCGTCCATTTTCGTTTACAAGAAATGAGGCACCGTAACCCGGTCCTTCGCGGGGGATATATTCCTGGATCATGGGATAGGGGAACCGCTTATGCACCGAAAGATAGTGTTCCAACAATTCTGAGGAATTCCGAGGATAGGCGATACCCAGTGCCCCGGAACCCATGGTTGGTTTTATCACGGCGGGGTAGGTGAAACTACTCTTGAGGGTTTCGAGGTCAGAGATACTATTGATAAACCAGGTTTTGGGAATTGGAATACCTTGCTGTGCGGCTGTCTTTAAAACGTTATCTTTACTTCTGGCAAACTGCAGTTTTTCGGCGGGTACGACGGGGAGATAGGTTAACCGAGAAAAATCCTGGTGATGTCGCGATATCAGGGTTAAGGTTTCGTCTTCCATCGGCAGAAGTAATCTATGAGAATGGTGAGATAATTCGCGGTGAAGAAAGTCCACGAAGTCCGATGGGCTGAAAAAAGGAGAAGGATACACGACAGCCTTGTTGCAGTACCTCGAAAATGCTGCAGTCGCCAGGCCGGTACTTTCACCGACCGTAACCTTTATGCCCTTCTTGCCGAGGGCCCTGACGGCCGCCAGAGACTTTCTCCAATGTCCGTCCGTAATAAAGACTTCAGAATTCATGAGCGGTTTTTATGCATCAGATTTGAATACCGATTAATATACTTACAAAAAGGCCCTCCCGCAGAAAGCGAGAGGGCACAAAAGGTTAAGCAATACAATAAGCTATATAATTATCGCCGTGCGTTAAAGCAGAAGCAATGTCCCGAGATATACTTACACGTCTTTTCAATGTATTCTATTTAAGAGCCTCATTCACGGGAACGACAATATAGCCATCAACGGTATGGTTACTCTGTGCCTGAAAAAATGTAACCAGACCCTGGGATTTATCGATGAGAAAAACATAATCTCCTATTCTCCCCACTGCGTTTATTTTACAATGCTCAACATTAAATTCGGCGGGAATGGGTACCGGGTTGGATTTCCACACTTCGTCCGGTTTTACAAATCGCATATAGATGAGCTTTTTTGTCGCTTTGTTCAAAACCCAGATGCTGTTTGATTCAGTTGAAAATAATAGATTTCCGTCATCTCCGGAAAAAGCCGGGCTTACAAAGATTGCACCCATGCCAACCATAATAACCAACATTACAACTCCAATCACTGCACACGATTTTTTCATATTTCCCTCCTGTTAAATATAATGACACGTATTGGTTAATGATGATTCTGTCACATGTAACGGTCAATATCACCATTCAACGAAATCTGCTTATTCGCGACTTCCTGCTCGGAAAATTGAAGATATTCCCTCAAAGAAAATGTGATCCTGCTTCGGTTTTCACTCTGCTATAAGAAGACACATTCAGTTAAATCACTCCCGGTAAAAAGGAGACGTTGAAGTTTCACGTACACGATACCCGAAAGAACAGAATGTGTATCGGCTATTAATTTACTGAGCAAGGGGAAAAAAAGCAAGAATATTTTAATAAAAAACTTCAATTACTCCGTAACTGCTTCCAGATGTAATATTTTTCGGAAGGATTGATAGTTTATATATAACCCGGATTTCATAGTATATACCGATGACAGAATCAGTGATTACTATTCACTATTAGAAAAAGTTGCTCGGAAGCGGTTAATTAGTATATAAGATAGAACACTACTGTCCCAACGTTTATGAAAAAGTAGAAAATCTTTCCCTAAGTATCTGATATTGTTTAGGGTTAATTTTCATAAAAAATTGAAATCGATAAATCACAAAATGCTCGGGAATCTTTACCCAATAAGGGGTTCAGAGGTTCTTCATGCAACTCTTTGGGACACTAATGAAGATAGAACTGAATTGACCGCAAAATAATGTTATCGAGCGAAAGTAAAATGCCTGGAATCTAATCGTATAGTGGTCGAAAGATTGTTATACAACGACAGGAGGATGTTGCCATGATCAAAAGGGTATATTCATTAACTGTATTACTTGTTGTATTGTCTCTGTTGATCGGTTGTTCATGGTTCCGGGATGAGGTTGATACGAGCGGCATGGAAACGATGACGGGAAAGAAAGTCTTTAACAGAGTAAATTTCAGGACTCTTGAGAAAAGCATCATTTTATCTTCCAACCATTATTATGGTGGAATCTTTATTCCCGCGGGAACGGAATGCCTCATTAAAGATATGTCGAAAAAGAAGATAATATTCTATGCTGATGGAAGAGAATATACACTGGTCAGTTGGTTCGGCAACTCCAGTGAAGGAGATGTCTGGCTCTTTTTCAGCAAATTTTTCTTGGAGGACAGAAACAAAATCGGACTTGAGTCGATTAACCCGGCCTTTTCTGAAAGTGTCCATTCTGGAATTGCAGAAATAAATATGACGAAGGAAGAAATTCTCATGAGCCTGGGATATCCGGCATATCTGGGAAGAGACCCGACCTATAAATTTAGTCGAGCATTTATATTGTCTCAGAATGACTGGTATTATCTGACAGATCGAAAGACCAGGATTCTGTTGAAGTTTAAAGGTGAGCGGTTGTACCGGATCATTGAATGAAATATTTCGATATGGTTAACTTCTCATATTGCGCAAAGATGTTTATTCTGTTAGTGTCCGAATCTGTTTCTCTTTCCCGTCATCAGTAATGAGTTATTTTATGGAATTTAAAGACAAAAGAGTTATTATTACCGGAGGAACCAGGGGACTGGGAAGGACCATTGCCGTAAACTTTGCACGGGAAGGGGCGTGGGTCGCCGTGAGCTACTCTTCCGATAATAGCAGTGCCCTCGATACTGATGCGGAATTAAAAAGAATTTCGACACAATCCCTGACTATAAAGGCAGATGTGTCATCCAGAACTTCCGTTGAAGAGATGATGAGCAATGTGCTGAGTAAATGGGAGTATGTGGATATTCTGGTGAACAATGCCGGAATTATCAGAGATAAAATGCTTTTGTTCCTGAATGAAGACGATTGGGATCGAGTACTGGATGTGAACCTGAAAGGTACGTACCTGTGTTCGAGAGCAGTGATAAAGCCGATGATAGCCAGGAAATCGGGGTGCATAATCAACATGACATCACCCTCTGCATTGACGGGAAGGATTTCACAAACGAATTACGCAGCTTCGAAGGGAGGGGTTATTTCCTTTACCAAATCCCTCTCCCGGGAGATAGCTCGTCTCGGTATTACGGTAAATGCCGTCTGTCCGGGAGTTATTACCACGAACATGACGGAAGACCTGGATGAAAAGACGAAGAACGATTTTCTACAGATGATCCCCATGGGTCGATTTGGCGATCCTGACGATGTTGCCGGGGCCGTTCTGTTTCTGGCATCTGAAAAGGCACGATATATAACAGGCCAGGTATTGGTCGTTGATGGCGGTCTGACGTGAAATAAAGTGATACGAGGTATGGAATGAGGGAACTTGTCAGTAATTCAGAGGCTTTGTGCGAATTTCTCAAAAACATGATCATTGATACTCTCAAATTGGAAGATATTACTGTCGATGATATCGGAAACGACACACCGCTCTTCAGAGAAGGTTTAGGCCTTGATTCTCTGGATGCACTTGAACTTGTTGTTGCCATTGAGAAGAATTTCAATGTCATCATCGAAGATGAAAATGTCGGCAAAAAAGCGTTTGCATCTATTAAGGCACTTGCCGACTTTGTGCAGGAAGAATATACACAGGAAGATTGATTCATGCAGTGGATTGAAACGGAGGAGACGGTCCGATTTAACGAGGTAGACGAGTGGGGTATGGCATGGTATGGTCATTACATGGCCTGGTTTGAAATCGGCCGGATGTCTCTTCTGCGGCGGTTTGATCTTCTTCCGAAACAACTGGTCGAACTCGGGTATATTGCGCCGGTTATTCATGTAACGTGCGATTACAAACATCCGGCAGCATGCGGAGAATCAATCATTATAAGGACAACGGCAGTCAAACCGGAAATAGCAGCACTGATCTTTAAATTTGAAATACTGCATAAGGAAGATGAAACACTTCTGGCAAAGGGAGAGACCACCCAGGTTCTCCTAACAACTGATAATAAAATGATTTACCGATTGAGTGGCGACCTTGAAAAGCGGATAAATCACATGGTGGCTTACTGTATGCACGTATAAGTATTTCACGTAATGCCAAGCACTTTCTTTTAAAACAGCATGAAAATTTGCGGAGTTATACCGGCTTTTAATAATGAATCCACGATTGATACGGTCGTTAAGGAAACAAAACATTATATTGAACGTGTTATCGTCGTTGACGATGGTTCCACCGATAAAACGGCTGATATTGCTGGGGATGCCGGCGCTCATGTCATCAGGATACCAACAAATAGAGGAAAAGGAAATGCCCTGCGCGTAAGTTTCCGGTATGCGCTGGACCATGATTGCGACGCTATCATTACACTCGATGCTGATCTGCAACATGACCCATCGGAAATACCGAAATTCCTGGAACATCACAGGATTTTTCAATCAAAGATTATTATCGGTAACAGATTAGGACATAAGGAGAAAATACCTCGGGTCCGCTATGTGCCGAACAGGATCGGGACCTGTTTGTATTCTCTTTTAATCGGTCAGCCCGTTGAAGATTCTCAATGCGGTTTCAGGCTGTATGATCGGGAAATAATGCAAAACATTTATATTCTGAACGATGGGTTTGAAGCAGAGGCCGATGTTCTTCTGAGAGCGGGGAAACGGGGGTATAAAATCGGGTTCGTTCCTATCAAAACAATCTATTTTATGGATGGACGGCATCGATCATATTACCGTCCCGTGAAGGATACGTTTCATATCAGCATAAATTACCTTAAGAATCTCTTCTGGAAAGACCGATGAATAGAAATACATCGAAGCGAGTAGCAATAACAGGTCTCGGAATTATAACGTCGATCGGAGAAAATACACCCGCGTTTAAAGAAGGCCTTTTTAATGGAACATGCGGCATCGGTTCTGTATCGCTGTTTGATACTACCGGTTTTTCCTGCCATTCGGCGGGTGAGGTAAGAGGCAGAGATCTGAGGGCCTATTTTAAACCCAATGAAATAAAACGCATTTCCCGGTGTGATCTTCTGGGTCTTATCGCTGCCGAGGAAGCACTGCTGGATTCCGGCCTGGATATAAAAAAAATCACGAAAGAACGTGTCGGTGTAACCTTAGGTGGTGGTGCCGGTGGCATGCTTTCCTGGGAGAACTATCGACGGTCCGTCTGGTTGCACAGAACCGTGACGAAACCGTCACGTCTGCTTGCTTCAGCACCGTGTACCTTGACTGATCTCATTGCCGCCCGATACGGATTGAGTGGATTAAGGGCCACGATTTGTACCGCCTGCTCATCCAGTGCCACATCGATTGGGTATGGATGCGATTTAATTCGATCGGGAGATCTTGATTTGATTGTTGCGGGTGGGAGTGAATCTCTATCGGAACTGACGTTTGCCGGTTTCCATGCTTTACGGCTTATGGATTCAGAATATTGCCGGCCCTTTGACAGGAATCGACAGGGTCTGTCACTGGGTGAGGGTGCCGCAATCCTCATTCTTGAAGATTACGATCGTGCCGAACAGAGGGGGGCAACCATTTATGCAGAGATACTGGGTTATGCGACGAACTCGGACGCCGTCCATATAACGTCGCCCGATGCCGGGGGAATGGGAAGAGTGATGGCAAAAGCCCTGGAATACGCCGGTGCAGCTCCGGAGGATGTCGATTATATCAATGCCCATGGCACGGCCACACCGAAAAACGACCGGATGGAGACCCGGGCTATAAAAAATGTATTCGGTAAACACGCCGCCATGGTGTCGGTCAGTTCAACCAAATCCATGGTCGGTCATTGCCTCGGAGCATCGGGAGCGATTGAATGTCTGGCAACGGTCCTCGCTTTATATGAACAGATTGTACCACCGACTATTCATTACGAAGTACCCGATCCGGAGTGTGATCTCGATTATGTTCCCAATATTTCGAGAAAACAGGATATTCATATTGCCGTAACCAATTCATTCGCATTCGGAGGGAATAATTCTGCCCTTGTTCTTCGAAGAGTGTAAATGATGAGAGAAGTTTTGAACAGATGAACACAAATGACATAGCAATTACAGGTATTGGCGTTGTCAGTCCTCTCGGTGTCGGGAAAGAGGCCTTCTGGGAAAATGTGAGGAAGACAAAGTCAGGCATTAAGAGGATTACTCATTTCGAAACATCATCATTCCGTTCAAATATAGCAGGCTGGATTGACGATTTCGATCCCGGCCAATTCATGCCGTCGAGAAGCTATCGTCGGTTAAGCCGCATTTCGAGAATGGCCGTTGCTGCCAGTGTGGAAGCAATCACTGACAGCGGTCTTGTCCTGGATTCTTTTGATAAAGAGAGAATTGCCATCATTGTGGGAACTTCCTATGGAAGCAGCTCCCATGTAGAAGACTTTTTTGTCAGCCTTCTCAAAGAGGGACCCAGGGGAGCCCAACCGTTACTGTTTCCCGAAACGGTTCCGAATGCTCCAGCCAGCCATATTGCCATATTTCATGGTATAACAGGACCGAACAGTACGTTTTGTCAGAACGACATATCTGCAGAGAATGCAATAATCTATGCCAGGAATCTCCTGTTGCGGAATTATGCCGATATTGTTCTGGTGGGGGGAGCAGAGGAGTTATCCGCCATGTTGTATTCCTGTTATGATGCCGTGCTCGCTCTGAACAGGCTTAAAGTAGACAATAATGGAAGCGTTACACCCCAAATCGGTGGTGGAATTGTCCTTGGTGAAGGGGCCGGTATCATCGTAATGGAGAGACTTGATTTTGCCCGTAAGCGAGGTGCTGAAATCTATGGATTATTACGGTCGGGCGTTATTACGGGAGGTGTAACGTCTATCGGTCATTACGAGATAAGTGGTGAGCAGATGGCCCGAGCTCTGTTTCTTGCCATGAGGGAGGCGGGTGTTGGACCCGATGACGTTGACTCCATCGACATTTCTGCCAACGGTTCCGGTGAACTCGACTGCATCGAATGTGAGCAACTTGTGCATGTTTTTCATAACCGTTCGGATAATCTGGAATTCACACCGTTGAAATATCTCATGGGTGATTTTGGGGGTGCGGGGATCATACGAGCTGCTGCCGCTCTTTTGAGCATCTCCCGGCAGTCGCCTCTCCCGACAATCAATGCCGATATTTTAAAAAATAAAACTCACACGTATCCAGTGTGGAAGATTAAACCGACCGGCACCATCAATAACGTCCTGATGACGAGCAGCACATTCGGTGGCAGTAGCTGCAGCCTCGTATTTACAAAGTACTGAGACCGTATTACTATGAACGTTCTTCTGGTTTCACCCAATATCGAAACACTTCCCGATCCTGTTTTTCCCCTTGGTTTAGCATACGTAGCCGCGGCGTTACGGAACAATAACATTCCCTATCGTATTCTTGATCTCTGCTTTGCCGAAGATTACGCAGCCTCAATACAATCGGCAATAGATGATTTCCATCCCGATGTGATCGGCCTGTCGTTGCGAAATGTCGATAATGTGAGCTATCCCAATTATGTTACGTATCTCCCTTTTTATCGTCAGGTTATTTCTGTGATCAGGGAAAAAAGTAATGCAGCTATTGTCATCGGAGGAAGTGCCGTTGCTCTTGTTCCCGATTTGCTTTTATATCACTTGGATGCGGATTTCGGTGTTATCGGTGAAGGTGAGACAACCTTTGTCAAGCTCATTAAGGATCTTGGTGAGTATGAAAACATGCAGGACTTTACCGGACCGAGAATTGTTCGTGATGCATCCGGAGTCTTCCAGGATCTGGACACGGTTTCTTTCCCGGAACGCTCGGAGTTCGATAACAGGGCATATCTGAAGTGGGGAGGAATGGGCAATATTCAGACGAAAAGAGGGTGTCCCTTCAAATGTGTTTACTGTACGTACCCCATTATTGAAGGGAAAAGAATCAGAATGCGAAGTCCGAAACATATCGGTGATGAGATTGAGAGTATGCTCCAGGACGGTATAGACAATCTCTTCTTTGTCGATAATCTGTTTAATTATCCGATCGACCATGCCGAGGCCGTCTGTCAGGAGATAATCACACGGCAGCTTCCTGTCCGATGGAGCTGTTATGCGAATCCAAAATTCGTCACACGTCAACTCATAGAATTAATGCTTGCTGCCGGGTGTACGAGTGTTGAATTCGGCAGCGATGCTGCTCATGAAGCAATGCTGGGAAATCTTGGTAAAAACTTTACCGTTGATGATCTCAGAAACGCCTCGGCAATCTGCGGAGAATCGGGGATGTCCTTTTGTCATTCTCTTCTCCTGGGTGGGCCCGGAGAAACAATGGATACGGTGCGTCAAACCGTGGCCGTTATAAGTGATATATCTCCAACAGCCGTTATCTGTATGATCGGCATCAGAGTGTTCCCCCATACAAGATTGTTTCATATCGCTATTGAAGAAAGAGTCTTCAGTCCCGAAGAGGATTTTTTGAAGCCTGTTTTTTACCTGTCTCCTGCGATAGAAAATGAGATACTGCCGTTCGTAGAGGAATTTTCGAAAAAAAACCCGACCTGGATATTCCCCGGGATGAATATCAATATGAATCCCGGTCACCAAAGGACTCTGCGTCGCTTCGGGATCAAAGGACCGTTATGGGAGCATTTGAAAAAGGGGCGGTTCGGAAGAAGAGGTTAAAAAAAGAGGATCATCTCCCGATTAGTTGAAGTTAATTAAGGCAAAATAAGTGCGTTATCTACTAATACCAGAGGGGTCAAGGATTCGAGGATTCGAGTGAAAGGAAGAAAGACATAGCAGAAAGCGAAAGAATGTTAAAGGCACTGATAAAGTCTCTAAAACAAACCCTTGAACCCTTGACCCAGACCGATCAACCTTACTAGATTGTCAATAATCTCTCATCATTATGAAGCTCAGCTTATACTTTTGGTAATCACCGCATTGCGACAGGGCGGGCCTGGAATCCTTGGACCCTCTTCTCCAACTAAATTGGAGAAGAATCTAAAAAATAAACGTTCAAAACAATTCAGTCTGTTTCGGTTTCCAGATAGTACCTTCCTCGATTATGTGTAGTACATTCCAACCCCGTTTCTCCAATTGGTTCGAGATGAATCGCCTGTGGCACTTCCAGGGGAAACGCTCTGCACAGCATAAACTGGTTGTAGTTGCCAGTGCCAGGTGTTCTAATTGTTTCAGTCCTTCCTTGAAATCATCGGTTTGACAGTATAGATCATAACTACCTGAGCGAAAGCCACCGAGGAGTGCCCCCAGCCAATGATATGCTATGTTCTGCTGGTAACAGAATAATTCGAGATTTTCCTTTTGGAAGTGTGTAAATCTGCTCGTCGGAAAACGTCTGACATCGACCAGTAGCTGTATGCCGTAGCAGTACAGAAGGTTCCCGAAATCGTCCGGCATGCGATTGCTGGTACCGACAGTATAGATTGTTTTCAATGGTTTCTGCAGGGTATGAATTTCATCGCTCCGGGTTATTATTGCAGGGGTATGATTTGATAGTAGTCCTGATGGAAATTATGGTCAACCTTGATTATAATGTTTTTTTTGAGCTTTTTTTCCAGTGTTTCTATCGCATGTCGCTCATCTTCTAAAAGGACGTTCGCCACATCGGGATTAACAAGAACACAGATCTTTTTTTCGAAATGGGCTGCTCTCTCTCTCCGGAGCTCTCTGAATATTTCGTAACAGATCGTTGTTTTTGATTTTACCACCCCTGTGCCTTCACAACTGGGGCAGGGTTCGCACATGATTTTTTCCAGGCTTTTGCCTTTTCGCTGGCGTGTCATCTCAATCAGGCCGAGTTCAGATATCTTCTGGATCTTGGTTTTGCTTTTGTCGGATTCCATTTCTTCCTTGAGGGCATTGAACACTTTTTCTCTGTTTGTTTCGGATTCCATATCGATAAAGTCTATAATAATGATTCCCCCAATATTTCTCAGGCGAAGTTGGTATGCAATTTCTTTCACTGCCTCCAAATTTGTATTCAAAATGGTATCTTCCAAGTTTCTTTTACCCACATATTTTCCCGTGTTGACATCAATTGCACAGAGTGCTTCCGTTTCTTCGATGATGATATACCCCCCCGATTTCAGCCACACTCTCTTGTTCATCGCCCGTTGTATGTCGAGTTCGATCCCGAAAGCATCGAAGATCGACTGTTCTTCCTCATAAAGCATGAGGTTATATTTTGCTCTCGGAACGAAGGTTTGCATAAAGTCAATGATCTTTTGATACTCTTCCTTTGAATCGATTACTATCCGTTCGACATCATCCTTGTAGAGATCGCGTATCGCCCGCGGAATCACACCGATATCTTCGTGAACCAATCCGGGCGTCTTTATGTGATCTTTTTTCTTTTTTATCGATTCCCAGACTCTGGTGAGGTATTCAATGTCGGTAGTCAGTTCATCTTCCGCCTTACCCTCGCTGACCGTACGCACTATGATACCGTGCCCTTCGGGACGTATCTCTTCAACAATGTCTTTCAGTCTCTGTCTTTCATTTTCGTCCGTTATCTGTCTTGAAATACCGATATGTTGTACCGTCGGCATTAAGACCAGTTTTCTTCCGGGGAGAGATATGTGTGTTGTAATTCGCGCTCCTTTGGTTCCGAGGGGATCCTTTGATATTTGAACGAGGATTTCCTGTCCTTCTTTCAGCATATCTTCTATCTGATGTTCAGACTCTTTCTGATACCATTTTCTTTCATAATCCATGATATCCGGATCTCTGATTACATCATCGTTCATGAGTAATTCGAGTTCATAAAAATCGTACGAGGTGTCAGATACATGAAGAAAAGCGGCCTTATCGAGACCGATATCGACAAAAGCGGCCTGCATCCCGGGGAGTACTCGAACCACTTTTCCTATATAGATATTTCCGGCTATTGATTTTTCAACTGCTCTTTCGATATATAAATTTGACATGATATGATTTTCCAGGATTGCGATCCTCACTTCATGTTCCGTGCAGTTGAAAAGCATTTCTTTTGCCATGTTAGTCTTTCCTGTTTGACAAAATGGGGGCTGTTTTAATGACTTTTGTACTTTTTACCGTCTCATCATCCAGCCCGATGACATTTTTTAAGATTTCCCAAGGATTTGCCCCCCCATCTGATCCGAAATGCAGTGACATGTCAATCGAATAATTCATCCTGTTAAATGTGAGGGTGTTGACAAAAGGACGTATATTCTTTTCAATTGCTTTGCCCTTCTTCTTCCTTATGATAGTAAAGTCTTCCATAGCAAGGAAATCCTGAATTCTTGCTTCAAGATTGTTCTGGCCTGAATTCGTTACTTCCTTCGGCAGGTACATACTGTAATGATATCCGGTAATCGTTTTCACCAGTGATTCAGCCGTTGATGTCAGTTCTTCAATATTTGTTATTTCTAATCCCGACGGTAACGATGCATTTATCCTTTCGATATACCCTTGTATATTCTGAATGGGCCTTTTAATCACTGCATCGACATACTCACAGTTACTTTCTATTCCCACCGGCGTTGCAAAGGCAAAGGATATCTTGGGGTGAGGATGAAACCCTTTTGAGAATGCAAAACGAAGGCCGCTCATGGTTATTCCCTGTATCATGGCTTTCGATGTTTCAAGGTGTGAGAGCAGACGTGCTCCGTCCTGTTTGGCGAACATGAATCGATATTTCTTTTCCTCGGCAGTACTATCCCCTTTTTGTGCCTTCTTTCTATCATTCACAACATCCGCATGCTGCCGATCTTTCGCAAGAATGATCTTTACAGTGTTATTACAGACGCCGCAATTATGACATGGACCAGAACGACAGTCTTCAGTCAATTCCTGCTGAAGAGATTTTTGATATTCCCTGATGAGAAAGTCTTTGTTTATGCCGCAGTCAATCCGATCCCATGGCAGGTTTTCTTTCGAGTCTCTTTCCCGCAGGAAATTCTCTACCGAGATGTTCGATTCCCGGAATGCCTGTTCCCAGAGATTAAATTTTAATTGATCGCTCCACCCGTCGAATCGACATCCCAGAGAAAATGCTTTTGCTATAACCGTTGCCAAAGAATTATCTCCTCTGGAAAATACCCCTTCAAGAAGGCTCATTTTTCCATCATGCCATTTGAGATTAAGATTTCTGTGACGAATAGTATTTTTAAAAAATTCCTGCTTTTCGTGGATCTCCTCAAGGCCGATCTGGCGTTCCCACTGAAAAGGTGTGTGAGGTTTCGGTACAAACGTTGAAAGACTCACGGTAACCTGCCTTTTTTTTCCTCCTTCATGGAGGACTTTATAGGCGAGGTCTGCAATTCCTTTCAGGTCATCGTGTCTTTCCGTCGGAAGTCCTAACATGAAATACAGTTTTACTGCCTTCCAACCGGCGTCGAAGACATACCGTGTGGTCATAAGAAGATTCTCTTCCGTATTTCCTTTGTTGATGACATTTCTGAGTCGCTGGGTTCCCGCCTCCGGCGCAAGGGTGAAACTCGTCTTCCTGACCCGTTTGATCTGTTCGATAAGTTTCTTCGTCAGGGTTTCTACCCTCATGGAAGGAAGCGCAAGGGCGATCTTTTCATCATAGTAGGTGTTCATGAGTGATGTCATGAGGTATTCAATACAGGAATAATCCCCAGAACTCAGCGAAAGGAGGGAGAGTTCATTATGCCCTGTAGATGCCAGCATTGAATCTGCCATATCTTCGAGTATGTCAGGTGTTCTTTCTCTTGTCGGTCGCCAGACCATACCCGCCTGGCAAAATCGACATCCCCGGGAACAACCCCGTGTTATTTCAAGGGTCACCCTGTCATGAATTGTCTTCATTACAGAAACGATCGGTTTCAGGGGAAGCTTCCACTGGTTGATATCCGCGACAATTCTTTTTTTGATTGCTTCCTCCCCGGTATGTATCGATGGAACGTACACCCCCTCGATGGCAGCAACTGATGCGAGCATATCTCTTCTTCGGCACCTCCTTTGCTTTGCTTCCATCACGGCGCGGGAAAGTTCCACGATAACTTCTTCTCCCTCGCCGATAACAAAGGCATCGAAAAATGGCGAAACGGGCTCAGGATTAAATACACACGGTCCACCTGCGATGACGATCGGGGAATTGTCGTCCCGATCTTCAGCGTACAGGTGAATGCCGCCAAGGTCGAGCATTGTTAACACATTCGTATAGGACAATTCATACTGGAGTGAAAAGCCTACAATGTCGAACCGGTTCAGTGGAGTACGCGATTCACAGGAAGAGAGAGGAATGCCGGCTCTTCTCATCAATACTTCCATGTCCGGCCAGGGGGCAAAAAACCTCTCGGCTGCAATATCAGGATGTCCGTTTAAGATTGAATACAGAATCTGAATGCCTAGGTGGGACATCCCCACTTCGTAAACGTCGGGAAATGCCAGTGCAACGGTTAACGTGCATGATGCCCGGTTTTTTCTGATCGAGTTTACTTCTCCCCCGATATATCTGCTCGGTTTTTCAACGTGGGACAGTATGTTGTCTATTGGCAAGTGCTTCATAAAATTTTTAGATTATCAAACGTTTCTTTCACGATATCCGCCGAACGCTTGAGAGCGGTGAGTTCGGTATCGGTAAGGGTTATCTCAAATATCTCTTCCACCCCCGAAGCGCCCAGTTTAACGGGTACCCCGATGTGTGTGTCGGTAATGCCATATTCTCCATTAAGATAAGCGGATACGGGTAAAATTCTTTTACTGTCATGAAGAATTGCCTCCACCATGATGACGGCTGATGATGACGGCGCATGCCAGGCACTGCCGCTTTTAAGAAGTTTTACAATTTCCGCTCCACCGCCTTTTGTTCTTTCAATTATCGAGTCCAGTTTCTCTTTGGTGATGAACTGGCTGACGGGGATTCCTTTCAGTGTCGTATACCTGTCGATGGGCACCATGGTATCCCCGTGACTTCCCAGTACGAGGGCCTCAATATCCTTCACGGAGACGTTGAGTTCCTCTGCAAGAAAATATTTATATCGTGCCGTATCGAGAACTCCTCCCATTCCAATAACCCGTGAAGACTCGAATCCGGAAACTTTCCAGGCAAGGTGAGTCATAACATCCAGGGGATTGGTAACGATAATAATGATACATGCCGGGGCATACTCTTTAATCTTCTCAACAACCGATTTCACCACGGTGCCGTTTTTTAAACTGAGTTCCTCTCTCGTCATTCCCGGAGTTCTCGGGAAGCCCGCCGTGACGACGACAATATCGGAACCCTCCATGTGGGAAAACTCATTCGTGCCTTTTATGGTAACGTCAATTTCCTCAAGCGCTGAGGATTGGACCATATCAAGGGCTTTTCCCTGGGGGATTCCTTCTATGATGTCGACGAGAACAACATCTGCCAGATTCTTTTCGGCGATTCTCTGCGCCGCCATGGTGCCGACGAAACCGGCTCCGACAACTGATACTTTATGCTTCATGTCTTTTCCTCACTGTGTGTAATCACGTCACCGGGATGTATACCACCCATACTTTATGAGATTACATAACATAAAAGATCAACGGTGAAAAGATATGTTCCTGATAATAATAACCGTTATTAATGACTTATGATCTCTTCCTGGTGGCATGGATAAAACGGCTTTTATCTCAGTGGGACTCATCCAGGAGATGCTGATACTTATAAAATCTTTTTTGTATTTCCTTGTATTTCGATACTGCAAAGCGCGAAGGGAACTGTGGTTTTGCCATGTACGGAAGCGAATCTTTCTTGAAATCATTTAAAAATTCACTGAAAACCCTGTCTTTTTCGTTTTTATTAACGAATGTTCGCTCTTTTTGATATTCATAATAGATTTCATGGCCGAATACTTTTTTGACCTGTTCACAGTGTTCAGGCTCGCTGAAATACTCTTCTTTCATAGCAACCTTTATTTTAATAACCAGCCTGACCTGAACAGTATCGTCAGATATGGGACGTGAATTATCCCAGACCTCGACGACTAAATTATTGGAAAGGGTAATTTCTTCAACCAGGCGCATTGTGTTTTTTGATCCTCCTGTTTTTGCATATAGTATTGTTTAGATTTTGTCACATTGTTCTGTTTTGTGCATCATGGAGTTAACAATATTCATTATTCTTGACGTCATAATGTGATATTCATATACTCCTTATGTCACGAGAGTAATATGCAATTTGTGCAGAGGCGTCAAGTGTATGGAATCATCAACAGCAATCTTATTA
>JAFGQS010000139.1 GCA_016935565.1 Deltaproteobacteria bacterium | reverse complement strand
ATGAAACAATCACGGAAAGTACAGATGGTACAGCCACGGTGCTTAGACGTACTATCGAATATAAATTCCCGGACAAAAAGGCGACCGGGGATAGCTTGTCGAAACATTTTAAACTGTTTGCCCCGGAGAAACACGCCATTACGGATTCCAAAGGAAATGATTTATCTTGGCTATGAAACGAGGTTAACGATGCCACCAGAGGCCTGCCAAATAGAACTCAAAGAAAAATTCGAGAATAAGTACTAAAGGCTCAACGGTAGACTATCGAGAAACTGAAATGATGGGCGTACTCTGGAAAACATTAGCAAAAGAGGGCTGCTGCGATTTTACGTACTATCAAGATATCGATACCCTGGATTTTCAAAAAATTATTGTCGCTAATAAACGCCTATCATCAGTAAGAGGCACCATTATTTCAATACGACAGTGTTATACTATCATCACTTCACCGCGCTGCACAAATTATATTCCAATCACCTAAATCGAGATTTTATTAAATATCAAAATATTTTTCAGCAATGTTTCATAAGTGATTTTATATACATAGCTGCTTATTATGAATTATTTGATTTCACTTGACCTTTTTATTTTCACTGCTGTACATTTCAAAAAAGGAAATAAATACAGATTATAACTTACACCTTTTAGTTTTGCCCAACGGTAAAGATGATAGACACACATGAATTTCTGCTCTCTGAGTTAGTGTGAAAGAACTTTTTCCTATTGAATTTATTGTTTTTTTGACGGCATGCTGCCCAAACGATAATGATTTTGACCAATAACTTGTCAAAGCATGGCACCTTCTTCTTTCTTCTGCTACAGCATATTTTTAGAAATTGAATAGCATTTTCGTTACGGTAAGGTAAATGTTCCATTTTGATCATATACTCATTCTTATAATCACTGCTGCAGCTGCTTTGCTATTCGTAACCGAAAAGTTACGAGTTGACGTTACGGCACTGTGTGTCCTCGCCATTCTTCTGATCCTCAATCTCATTAACCCCGATCAGGCACTGTATGGATTTGCTAACACAGCTACGGCAACGGTAGCAGCCATGTTTGTCCTGAGTGCGGGTTTGGTGAGGACGGGACTCGTTGAATGGCTGGCACGTCATCTGGACAGGCTTGCCGGAAAGGGTGAGCGGAAATTGATCATCGTACTCTGTATTACTGTTGCTGCCCTTTCTGCCTTTATTGTAAATACAGCAACAGTTGCCATACTGATACCCGTTGCCGTCATGCTTGCAAAGACCCGGAAGATCGCGCCGTCGCGCGTTCTGATACCCCTCTCATTCGCGAGCCAGTTTGGTGGTGTCTGTACTCTGGTGGGGACATCCACCAATATCCTGGTCAATTCCCTGTCCGTGGCGAATGGTCTTGAACGCTTTCAATTGTTCGAGTTCGCACCACTGGGGATTGTCTTGACGATTATCGGCGTGCTCTACCTGACTATTTTTTCCCAAGTGTTGATACCGAAACGCAAGGGGCTGGACGAGAAGATCGATAAATATCGGCTTGCAGATTACCTGTCAGAGATGAAAGTCAAGGGAGGGTCCCCCCTTATCGATAAAAAG
This sequence comes from Deltaproteobacteria bacterium, assembly GCA_016935565.1. Lineage (GTDB taxonomy): Bacteria > Desulfobacterota > Syntrophia > Syntrophales > UBA6807 > JAFGQS01. The sequence continues at coordinate 9,918 of JAFGQS010000139.1, read as the reverse complement.
TGGATGGATATAAAGAAAAAAGACCTGAAAGATGTCGATCTCATAAAGATCATAAGGGATGATAAAGCTACATGGCGGGCATCGGCAACCAAAATAAGAAAAGATGACTATCTGCTCCTTCTTGGTAATGCAGACGAACTGATCAAAATGAAGGATAACTATAACCTCGAAACGAAAGCAGATGATGTAATCGATGACAAAAAACTACAGTCGGACGAGATCAAGCTCATCGAGGCACTGGTTCCACCACGGTCGCGACTGATCGGACGGACGCTCCGGAGCGCCGACTACATTCGGAGATATGGCTTAGTGGTGCTGGCCGTTCAGCGCCGTGGCAATGTTCTTCGTGATCGTCTCGTCGATATTACCTTCGATGATGGTGATACACTGCTTTTGCAATGTGATAGTGAGTCAGTACAACGAATCATGCAATCGACCGATCTGATCGTCACCAATGAATTGACAGAGCTTCATCTCAGGAAAGATCGGGCTGTGGTGGCACTAACGATTCTAAGCTCAGTCATACTCCTGGCAGCATTCAACATTCTACCAATCCTCACCGCGGCATTGATCGGTGCAGTAGCCATGGTGCTCGGTCGCTGTATTACCATCGAAGAGGCATATAAAGCGATAGACTGGAAAGTTATTTTTCTCCTGGGAGGCATTCTCCCCCTCGGTCTCGCCATGCAGCAGACGGGGACCGCTGCATGGTTCGCCAACACGGTTATGAAGCCACTTATTGACATGGGACCCATTGTCGTGCTGGCTTGTCTTTATCTGGTAACCGCAGCACTGACCGAGATGATGTCGAACAATGCTTCGGCAATTCTGCTCGTGCCCATAGCACTATCCGCCGCAGAGATAATGGGAATAAGTGCCCGTCCCTTCCTCATCGCCATCACCTTCGCTGCTTCGACAAGTTTCGCCACACCCATTGGTTATCAGACCAATACCATGGTCTATGCACCCGGGGGATACCATTTTTCAGACTATGCCCGCATTGGAGTACCACTGAATATTTTATTCTGGATAACCACAGTGTTACTTGCTCCTGTAATATGGCCGTTTTAAAAGGATGAATGATAGAGATGATCGTGGCACCGAGGGGCTCATTCGGTAAAACATCCTATTTGTGCCAATGAAACGTTATGATTCTCAAATTACGGATCACAGCCACTCATGTGAAGACGAAAAATAAACTTAGTGTGCGTTGCCCTGTTCAATTTTCACCTTATACAAAAAAATAGCTTCCAAGGTATAGACTATGGCGAGAGCTCTATTTTGTGGTCAGAGCAAGCCTGAAAATTAATGACAGTTGCCACCTGTACGTAATCCTTAAAACTGAATATACGAATCGCATATCATCATTTTCTTCTCAGCACTTCAATTGATGACAGCTGATAACTTTCTTTCTTTGAAGATTTGACTATCCACAGTTCACATCAATCGGTCAACGGGTGCTGCAAACGGGGCATTGCCGCGTTCGCATGAAACATGAAATAGGGTTAGGCCTTGCAATGTAATATTTTATCGTCTGTTTTACGTGGCTTTGACATAATGTGTTATTGCAAGACTTGCCCTCCAGCTTTACGCCTGTTCAACTCTCAGTAATTTCCACCTTGACGATCCGGTCACCCTGGCTGATTGCGTCGACGATTTCCTGTCCCGCAGTAACCTTTCCAAACACTGTGTGATTGCCGTTCAAGTGCGGCTGCGGCGAGTGGGTGATGAAGAACTGGCTTCCGTTCGTGTTCGGCCCCGCGTTCGCCATTGAGATTACGCCTGTCTCGTGTTTCAGCGGACTCCCTTTTACCTCGTCTTCAAACTTATATCCGGGGCCTCCTCGCCCGGTACCCGTTGGATCACCACCTTGAATCATGAAATCGCCGATCACCCGGTGAAACGACACTCCATCATAAAAACCTTCCCGGGCCAGGAAAACAAAGTTATTGACTGTTTTGGGCGCGTATTGGGGATAAAGCTCAACTTCTATGTCCCCCTTGTCAGTCTGTAACAGTGCCAGATAATTTTTCTCCGGATCGATCTGCATCGCCGGCGGTTTGTTCCACTTTTTTATTCCCATACTGCCTTCTCCTTTATTACCTGTTTATTACAAATATCCACACCTCTAGTATCCTGAGTGCCCGGCAGAAATTGGGATCAGGTAAAATCTATTTTTTTTTCTTGCCACGGGTACATTATCCGGGAATGAAATTGTGCTTCAAGAGCGTTGGTAAGCGATTGAATAATCTTAGCGAGATCACGGGTGGTGATGTTACAATCATCAAACTGTCCCTCGGCAAGACGCTTCTCGATAACATAGCGAATAACTTTTTCTATTTCGCCTCTGTTCGGTTCGCTGACTGATCTTAACGCCGCCTCCACTGCATCGACAATCATCAGGATCGCGGCTTCCACGCATTGCGGCTTGGGTCCTCGATATTGATAATGTTCTTTCCGGGGGAATAATTCCGGATTGATTTTCATGGCTTTATCATAAAAATACTCAACGAGTTGCGTACCGTGATGCTGAAGGATCAAATCGACAACTTCTCCGGGTAATCCGATGTCTTCGGCAATTATTTTTCCGTTTTTGACGTGATCAATAATGATTCGTGCACTCTCCAGAGGTTCCAGATTTTCATGGCCATTCTTCGTTTGGAATTGATTTTCAGCAAACATACGTGGATTTTTTAATTTACCGATATCATGGTAGTAAGCGCCGACCCTGAGTAAGAGCGTATTTGCGCCAACGGCTTCACCGACGGCCGGAACAAGAGAAGCGACCGCTATTGTATGCTGATAGGTGCCGGGAGCTTTGCTCAAGAGATCTTTCAGCACCGGATTTTCAGGATCGCCATATTTGTTGAGCCGAAAATAAGACGTGTTATGGAACGTCATTTCCAGAAACGGTAAAAAGAGAAGTACCAGGATTCCGGCAAGAGGACCTCCCATAAAAGCCCAGCTCACATTGCTGAAGAAGGTAAAGTCGAAACCGCTGTATAATGAGGAGATTCCTTGATTCCCCTGATTCCCAAACAGGGATGCAACGTTTGCCCAGTCCAACAAATAGAATAGAACGTACGTCATACTCAGTAATCCAACTGCAACGGCGGGTTTGAGAATGTGGATTTGTTTTGTGATATTTGATGAAAACAAAATCGCGCATAACCCTCCTAAGGTTAGGAACGTAAATAGGCCCAGAGATTGCCCTGCAAAAAGACTCACCAATACCGAGCCCATCAGCGTTGACATGATGGTGGAAACTGAGTCTTGATTTAATAAGATTAGTGCAAGGGGAAGAAATGCAAAAGGGAGCGCGTATACCGGCAGTGGAGTGAAAAGAATGAACAGATCCATGACGACAAGTGTAATAATCAGCATGGTTAGATGTGTCGCGTGAAAATCCTGTTTTTGTCTGATAGGGATGAATGCCTTCGACAGGATTACGCTATAAAACACAACCACAAGGATGATTATTAACACTACCCAGGGAACATTGCTGTCATGGCTATTATCTTTAAACGTCTTATACGTATTGATCAAAGACGTATCCTTATCGCTCATGACCGTATAGAACGGAACAAGAATATCTCCTGCCTTATACGCAATGATCCTGGAAGGAAACTGTCTGATAATATCTTCTATTCGCCTGTTGTTCTCGTTTTCATCATAGGTCAGATTCGTTGAGATAAATGGAACGATAAGCTCCAGCACATCATCACGAATGTATCTGTCCACATGCGACAGCAATCGGGAAACTTTCTCCCTCAGTTGTGAGCAGGCATCCTCCTTCGTCATAAGCTTATAGGTTTGAAATGATTCGGTTCTCGATGGGTTAGGATAATAAATATCAATCGTTTTTTTATCTCTCAGGGGGTTCGGGGAATCAATGATCTTGCCTTGCATTATCGGCTCGGCAATGGTCAATACAAGTTGGAGGAGGTTTTCCAGGTTTTTATACCCGTAAAGTTTCTGAATTTCGTTCCTTGTGAAATCTGTGTGAAACTCCCGTTTCAGATAGCCCCAGAACGTCGCTTCACCGATGTTTTTCTGTGATCTGAACTCAGGAATCTTTGATATGAGATCTTCAATTTTTTTCTTTGCTGCCTCGGAATCGTCGGAACGATACGTATAAAGAGGTACATACTCAAGCAGAGCGTGATCTTTTTTACTTCCGTAAACTTTCCTCTGGTCGTAGTTGAAGGGAGTTTGAGCCCGAAGTGTTATGTAAATCGTCTTCCCCACCTGCGGCGGGTAGAAATGCAGGAAGATCTCCTGGACATAACAGGCGACAAGAGTCAGAAGAATTAGCACAATGGCAAATACGTATCTCATTTTACTTTAACATTCATAAAGATGGTAAAATCCTGATTGATACTTCTCATATCTTTTGGCAGGTGAAGAATACATTGTAACGAGGCTTTTTTCAAATATTCTTTTCAGATTGGGCTTTTTCATATACTTTTGACGCCGGCCAGACTTTATCCTTTTCCTTAAAATGCTCTTTTCTATACCAAAATCGAAGTATTAAGGCTCAATTCCAGGGTTTTATGCGGCATACTATCTATTATTACGATTCGTTAACTTGGTCCGACTCTATATAAGCTTGCCCTGTTGACGGGAATTCTCGAGGCAGAGATTATCTCCCAGAAGAATTAAGCCATGGAAGATGCTTTTGGCATTATCGTGACAGCAAAGGTAGATGTGGACACGGGAATCATGGAGAAACGAACCAAGAAGATGCTCCAGCGTACTCTAACCGCGGGCTCGCCCTGACAATGACCGGAGACTACGACCGAGCTGTTGAGGATTATACCAAAGCTCTGGAAATCGATCCGAACAATCAATATATTCCGTATAATATTGCCATAGTCTATTCTATAAAAAATGATGCATTGAACGCCTGCCGGTGGTTAAGAAAGGCTATAAAGAACGGATACGACGACATTACATGGTTAAATAATGACAAATATTTCGATAATATACGTGGCACAAACTGTTTACAGGCAATAATGGACTCTCACTAGCCTGATGGAACTCATTTAAACAGCCATTTATTAAATACCTTGCAATGCAGAGTTGACGGAATCTCGACCTGATGAAGACAAATGATATTTTTCTTCACCAACAAAAAGCGGTACTACAGGCAAAAAGCAGGACCCCTCCTTTTTTTTCTGCGACAAGATGTGGTTTTTGTGATCAGGCAGTTTCACTTTATCGGACTGTTTGTTAATGATCAGCGGCAATGTGATCTTGTCAATAACCACCCTTATTTTTTAAATAAATCGTCATTTAAAATACATTTAAAATACATTGACAATTGGTAATTTTTCCCACATTATAAATTGTAATAATGAGTCATCTGAAGAATAGAGAGGCCACAAATGCATATCAAATTATGCCCATAATGCTCCTGGCAGGACACGTACATTCTGTTGGGAGCCTGACTATTTATATATTATGCTCCAGTGAGGAAGATGGCATTAGGCGGTTTTAGCTTTTGATCGGCCTGAGTAGAAGAGTAATTGAACCATTTTCCCATACGAGAATCTGGCCCCAATCATGGATCCGGTGTGATTTCTTTAATAATGTGTAACCTCCAACATGATCTACAACTGGTAGATGTCACAAACCTCCCCATATACGTATTCTTAAAAGATTGCATCTTACCACCACGCAGAAACTATTCAAAGATCACGAGAAACATTCAACCCCTCGTCTATACTTATTGATTGAGAATTGCTTTCACAATGAAAACAAATATTTTATTGATTAAAGTGATCTTACCCCACGGCACTCAACACAAAACTATCTCATTACCATGTTATCGTTACACTTCATCATGGCCGCGTCTTCTTTTTTTCCACTCTATACATTAGATACACTCAATCAAATGCTGCCTTATAAAACGGCTAAGAGGAATTACATTACATGTCAGTTTGCCTGCAGGAGCAGAATGGCATTTCATGTTTTTCCCACCTGAAACGGCACGAAAGGGGGTGGTCGATTTAAACATAACTTCGGTAGCGGTCTGTCCGGGAACGGAGAGACCAGATGTGTCTTGCCACAATATTGAAACAATAGATACTACGGGAGGTGTCCCATGCAAAAGTATCTGTTCCAAGCTTCCTATACCGATACCGGACTGAAGGGACTGCTCGATGAGAGCGGCACGCACCGAAAGCAGGCCGTAGAGCAGACCATTAAGAGTCTGGGGGGAACGATGGAAGCATTCTATTATGCCTTTGGCGAGACGGATGTGTTCGTAATTGCAAATTTGCCGGACAATGTGAGTGCCACGGCCTTCTCACTTGTCACGAATGCAGCCGGGACAGCCAAGGTCAGGACAACGGTACTGTTGACACCCGATCAGATTGATCAGGCAACGAAAACGGAAGTCATATATCGTCCACCAGGTATGATCACCGGGCCATGATCGGGGAGACAGTTAATGATTATTGAACAAGGATGGATATCGACAGGCCGGCCCCTTCAGTATTAAGAGGGGCCGGCCCCTACGCATTGTCCGGCTTCCCTTTCGAATCCATTGCCAAGTGCCCACATTTAATCTGGTCGGATTGTATTAAAGAAGTTTATGTCAAAAAGCAACGGCCTGAACCCCAGTTTTTGCACATCAATTATCATGAAAGGCCTGACGGAGGTCGGAGCTGGACGATTCAGATTCAACTTACAGCCTTACCGAACACTTATTTCATCATGTATCCCGCAGTTCTTGTTTTTATCTCGGCGATGAAAGAGCGATACTGGCTTTGGAGGTACTCCTCAGTCTCTTTAATCAACCGTGCCAGCCGCTCGTCCAGGTATTGTGGAAGTTCCTCGGTGTCTAAGATTCGACACCTCCCATCAGGGGTGACCAGCAGGTCAATGATCAGGTCTCGCCAACTGACAAAATCTTCGCCTATCTTGGTATCATCGCAAATGTTGAAGTAAGTCCCGAGCGTCTCGCCGGCTTCGGTCACCCAATGATAGACGTTGTAGTAACGATCGCTCCAGAAGTAGCCAAAGCTCAAGCTGCCGGCAGGAAGGACGATATCGGCCACTCGCCCCTTCTGGGGCAATTCATACATGATCACAGCTTCATCATACGACACCTGGACTGGCAGACATTCGAAACGGTCAATACTACCGTCGAGCCGATGCTTGATCTCGAAGAAAGGTCGTGTACTTCTCATATAATCTCCTTCCTTCCGCCGAACGTGTTTCTCACCTGATGGCATAGAGTGCGCGGAACAGCAGTCGGGTGAAGACAAATGTTAAACCATTTTCTATATTGTCAGAAGCTGTTCGTTGTTTTTTAAAACCTCTGTTAATAGTTGCCCCCAAAACTTGACTTCAATGTGTAGTTTTTCCAAAGTTTCTGTAACTCCCAGTTGATCTGCACAGGCTTTGCATGCGGTTACGTAAACACCTGCATCTAAAGCTTCCTTGATCTTTGCCTGAATATTGACATCCTCACTGACCAATTGAGCAGTTGCACCCCAAATTATGAGGGTGACCTTTTCCCACCAACCATGCTTGAGAGAATTGACGGTATACATGAAAACCATCTTTTCTGCCGTAATCGGATTGTCATTAGTCCACAATACATAGAGATGTGTCTTCATTCTTTTCTCCTTTTGTTTATTTGATCAGATATTTTCGTTTCCCCTTTTAAGGTAAAAAATCAAGACATTACCCTATTAGTTTTTCAATAAATTAATAGGATGTCCCCTTATTTGTAATGGTCAATAATCAACGGCGGATCCTGCCAACGACTGCATTTATTGCTTATCAAAAACCGTCAGATCGGAAATCTTTGTCTCGATGATCACCGCCTTATACAGCAGTGCCGGTTTTTCCATGATAACAGGCTTACTTCCCCATCCTTCCCGACCCTCGGTGAGATACCCTTCAAGGGCGATTCCCCATTCCACGTCAATAGAGACGGGACCTTGTGCCATGAAACGGATCAAACCGTGATTTGTATTCCATTTTACCGTCGTTCGACCGGCAACATCGTGCCGCTGTTTCAATTCCGCCATTGTTTTCTTATATTTATCAGGGTTCATGACTTTATCCATATCGAGCGTCGCCCCGATTATTTCTGCGGCATCGGGTTCTGCAGCATATGGGGTCAGCGGCATCAGTGGCAGAACATCTTTTATCGAGGTAGGTTCGCTTCTTACTCCTTCGAACCGTTTGTATTCGCACAGTTCGGTCCCGCCCCCTGAACTTATATTTTCGAGGTTGTATGATATTCGTTTATCCCCTATCTGGAGTGTGCGCCTTTTGAGAACATAGGTCTTTCCGTTTTCGGTAATCTTTTCCCATTCTTTACCTTTGAATTTATTGCACCGCAGTGTTCCCGCTTCGACATAATCGTCAACGCGGAATCGTTTCGGGTTTTTGCTGTACCAGATTTCGCAGATCTCCGTTTCATGTTGTCCTGTTGTAAAGTTCTTCAGACTTTCAAAGGAATCCCGGGAAGCAGACAGAAATTTCATGTGGACTTCGCTGATATTCTCATAGCCGCCGAATGTCCATGGAATGGGATTTTCCCCAGCAACGGCCGCTATTGCGAGAAGCCCCAGATCCATAAACCCGAACACAAGCGCACCGACACACATACCTCTCTTTTTTGTTGATCCCGCCTGCATATACTGTTCCCTCCCTGTTATGTGTGAACACGTTTTCTGCCTCAGGCAATGATATAATCAATCCCCGATGAGATCATGCCTTCCCACAAATTACGTTAGCCTGCATTATACCACTTTCCCACCATTCCAAAAAGCGAGAAGAACCCTTTGATAGATCGTGCTCCATTGCACCGTGAGTGTTCTCATGGGTCAGACTATTGACTGAGACTCACCACATACCAAGAGCCGAGGCATTCTATTCTGAATGCCTGTTTAATAATCAATGACTGATCGCCTTGGACCTCTCGATAGAGTGATGATCAATAAACAAAGCCTCCAAGCCAGGTCTCTTCGTTTCGCCTGTTTTCAAATATAGATAGCCCGTCAGTCTTGCAAAGTTGTCAAGGTCTGAGTCGATAATGTATGTTGCCTCATACTGGCGGCCGCGTTGAGAAAATTCAACCATCAATACCTTGATCTTGTCGGCGGTCACCGTGGCAATTCGACCGACCCCTTCGATCTCTTCGCCGTTGATACTGCGAAGCACCTGGAGATGATTACCTTTGCTCGTTATAACTAGCTTACCGTTATAACTCTCGTTAGAATCAGGCCATCTTCCAATGACATGGTACGTGCCTCGCAGAAATTCATATAAAAACTCGACCTCTCCATCCTGAGCCCAAACGCCTGAGACAATAATCAAGATTAATGACGCTGCTATAAAGTTGATCCGTTTCATAGTTCACAAATGTCCAACGGTGAAATCACTGGTAGGCAATGCGTCAGCGTTGACTATCCAGTGCATTGACATGTTATGCATTTATTACAGAGATTGTCCTATTTTTTAGTGAGGGGGTCAGGTCTTGCTTTTTGCCATCTATCCGAATATCCAACCCAAAAACAAAAAAACCCGTTCTCTTTTTTGGTAAACGTGGTCTTGTTGTCAATCACGCCACGGCTTCCTCGTTTGTCTATTATAGGTGAAATGTTATGTTTTTAAAGAGTCACGATACCTACTTGATTTCATTGAGATAGTACACATCTGAGAAATTTGTCAAGGAATTTTCTCATTAAATGCGGTGTGGTTCGTGTATCGATTATTGTGATTCGATATGAAAGTGAATCAACCCACCCACAAGGTAGAGCATTGTATGGTGCTGTTACTGATTGAAACGATATGCGGCAGAACAAAGAAAAAGGGGTCATCGATTAACGATGACCCCTTTAAATTCCTGGTGGGCCGCGGGAGACTCGAACTCCCGACCAATTGATTAAGAGT
>JAFGQS010000138.1 GCA_016935565.1 Deltaproteobacteria bacterium | reverse complement strand
GCAATACAGACCGTCACGCAATGAAAACATTGATGTCGCAATGATGAATCGTATTGTGGTATAGTGCTTCGCATGGAGGAGGTTTTCATTCAACTGTTCTTTCATGACAATAATAGAATCACAGTATCAGAATCCTGCGCAAACACTGTTATCTTCCTGCATCAGGCTTAGAGTTTGAAATCAACATTGCTATCACTCATTGCGGACCGAACATGATGCTTTCTGTTCTATCAATCGGTCACCTCAGATACAGTCTTTCAATAGTAAATGTGCCGATAAGATGATGACCCGGACCTCATGATCAATAACATCTATTGTATAGATCAGTGTAGTGGCCGGTCTTTCTCCCTTTTATGAACCTATCGATGAACGAGTCTTTTCCCTTTCCACCGAGCAACGGAAGCAGCACTATTTAACCGATCCTTATTTTATTTGAAAGGACGGAACAATGAAGTCAAACTGTATAATTCATAGTATGGATACGTTGCAGCATGAGTAGATTCAATCATATTTTACAAGTGATACAGGGCTTTCATTTTTATAGAGACTCCCGAAAGCCGTCATGGTGGCTGACGGGGATAATTATAACCGCTACTATCCTCGCCGTTGCCGTAACCGTGTTTCTCGGGAAACGCGCTTTTCATGAAAGCAGACTTACCGCGCTTGATCAATTTAACCAGCAACAGCTGATTCTGGCCCGATCGACAGCCAACAGTATTGAAACATATTTCGCGGAGGTCAGCACCTCCCTTTCTTCGGCAGTCAAGTTACCCTCGATTCAGAACATGACTCCCGACGGTATCGAACATTTAAAAAAAATGTATGAAGGCTTTCTTCCCCGGACATCGATCCGATATATCGATGAAAATGGTATTTTGCGCTTTATTTATCCTTCTAACACCTGGCGGCAAAAACTCATAAATCAAAACTACAGTCATGACGCCTTTTTTCAACATACGAAGCAAGCAGGGGGCGTCTCTATTTCCGGAATCATATGCAACGAACAGGATCAGCGGCGAATCAGAATGTCCATACCGATTTATCTACTCGGTGAGAAAAAAAACGATAACGGTACGTTCAAAGGGGTTCTGATTACATCATTTGATCTTGATGATATCTCCCGGGTCTTTATTGCTCCCATCGTATCGGGTGAGACCGGATATGCATGGTTGATGAATCACGAAGGTTATTTTGTCGCCCACCATGAAAAAGAGTTTGTCGGGAAAGACGCTTTCACAATCCGCACAGAAAAAAGCCCTGAACTTACATTCGAATCCATAAATCAAATTCAGAGGAGTGTGTTAGCAGGTCATGAAGGTATCGGTCGTTATGTTTCGGGCTGGCATAGAGGAAAGACAGGTCGGATTGAAAAATTGATAGCGTATTCACCTGCTCGCATCATCGATCAGATATGGTCTGTGTCAGTCGCTGCTCCCGTCAGTGAAGTGGATCGAATTATCCGGAGTGCGGCTCGAGAGGCACTGTATGGATTCAGTTTTGTTCTTATCATCCTCATATCTACCGGCTCGTTTCTCTCAATTTCCGCATACAGGTGGTCCTATTCCCTGGAACGTGAGGTTAAGAAACAGACCAAAGAGCTGAAAGAAGCGACCGATTATCTGGATAATTTGATACGATCCGCTACTGCACCAATCGTGGTCTGGAATCCTGAACGAACGGTAACAATAGTCAACCGGTCTTTTGAAAAGATGAGCGGTTGGATGGAAGCTGAAATGATCGGACAGTCTATGGATGTTCTCTTTCCCGATGATACACGTTCCGATTCTCTTCGAAAAGTTGAAAGAACGTCAAGGGGAGAGGGGGATTGGGAAGCTGAGGAGATCCCTATCCAACATAAGGATGGCACTATTCGAACGGTTCTATGGAATTCTTATAACACATATGCCGAAGACGGACATACCGTGGTCGCTACATTTGCCCAGGGAGATGATATTACCGACCGTAAATATGCTGAAAAAGCATTGCGTGAGAGTGAAGAAAAATACCGCGCCGTTGTGCAAGCTCAAACAGAACTGATCTGTCGATACACATCTGACTGGAAACTTACCTTTGTGAATGAGGAATACTGTCGTTATTTTAACAAGAAACAAGAAGAGCTGATTGGAACAAGTTTCTTGCCACTCATTCCCGAGGAACATCGAAAATCGGTAGTAGAAGAACACAACACCTTACTTAACTCGGACATAAAAGAAGTGAAACATGAACACCAGGTAATAAGCGGTACCGGAGAGATAAGGTGGCAGCAGTGGACTAATCGTGCCATATTCGATGATAAGAATCATCTCATTGAATTTCAATCGGTCGGACGGGATATCACGGACCTGAAGATGGCCGAACACGCGTTAGAGGAAACGATGAAGAACCTCTCAATGGCTCAGGAAATGGTACACCTCGGAAGCTGGTCATGGAACATCATCACCGATGAAGTTCTCTGGTCAGACGAAACGTATCGTCTGTTTGGTTTTGAACCGAAAGAAATTGATGTTACTCTCAACACCTATATCAGGACTGTACATCCTGACGATCTTGAAAAGGTACAACGGGATATTCAGGCTGCTCTTGACAATATAAAACCCTACGAATCAGAACACAGAATCATACGGACAGACGGAGAGGTAAGGATTCATCACACCCAGGGTGAAGTTGAACGTGATATCCATGGTAATCCGTTGAAATTGGCCGGCATCGTACAGGATATTACCGAACAGAAACGTGCCGAGGAAGAAAAAAAGCAGCTTGAAGCGCAGCTTCGCCATGCCCAGAAAATGGAAACCATGGGAACCCTGGTAGCCGGTGTCGCTCATGAGATAAATAACCCGGTCAATAAAATTATTTTTGATATACCCCTCCTCCAGAAAATCTGGCGTGATGTACTTCCTGATTTAAAGGAACAGGCAGAACGTTCACCGGAAAGGAAATATGGCGGTCTAACCTATGAATTTCTACGGGACAATTTGCCTCAGCTCCTGTCCGACATGGATCTCGCTGCTAACCGGGTGGCCAGGACGGTTGGTAATTTGAAAGATTTCACAAGACAGTCGAGTATCGTCGACCGGCGACCTATACGAATCAATGACGCTGTGGAGAATGCCGTCAGGCTCATCCAGATGACCCTCAAAACAACTGATATCGCATTGAAAATAGACCTTGGAAAGAATATTCCGCTGATTGAAGGAGACCTTAACAGTATAGAGCAAAGCATAATGAACATCATGGTAAATGCTATTCAGGCCATCGACAATACTCATGGCAGAATAGAAATTACCACGGGACTTCAGGAAAAGGATCGCCATGTATTTATCTCCGTATCAGATAACGGAAAAGGTATCGATCCATCTATTTCCGACAAGATATTCAATCCCTTTGTTTCCACCAAACAGGATGAAGGGGGCATCGGTCTGGGCCTTTCCATTACCTATAATATTGTTGAGGCTCACGGAGGAAAGATCACATTTGAAAGCAACGAGAGTAAGGGAACAACCTTTTTATTGACATTCCCTTCCATAGAAACATGATTCAGATGGTGAATAAACAATGAAATCTATTCCCGGTTCAGAGAATCAAGTATTGGTCGTCGACGACGATGCCGGTCTCCTTTTAAGCATAAAAGCTACAATCGCCAGTTCGGGCTTGCCTGAACCGGCACTTGTATCCGACAGCAGAATGGTCATGGACTTTGTCAGGACACATAATTTTCATCTGCTGTTGCTGGATCTCATCATGCCCAATATCGGAGGCATGGAAATCCTCAGACAGGTAAAAGAAGAATTTCCAACTATTGAATGCATCATAATTACAGCCGTTGATGATGTCTCATCGGCCGTACAGGCCATGAAATACGGTGCATTTGATTATCTGGTTAAACCGATCAATAGCGAGAAATTAATCATAACCGTCAATCGGGCTCTCGAACGATACAATCTGCGTAACAATTTGGCCTTGTTCGAGAAAAAACTATCATTTTCAGACCTGAAAAATCCCTCAGCATTCGAGGGAATGGTGGCCAAGGATCAGGCAATGGCAATGGTATTTCATCAAGCCGAGATTGCTGCCCCCACTGACTATAACGTGGTCCTCACCGGTGAATCGGGCACCGGCAAAGAGATGCTGGCCCGAATCATCCACAACCTGAGTAATCGATTGAATGGCCTTTTTGTGGCAGTGAATATGGCATCCTTTAGCAAAACTCTTTTCGAAGATGATTTCTTCGGACATGTCAAAGGAGCTTACACCGGTGCTCTTAATGAGAAGAAGGGATTCTTTGAAGCGGCTCAGGGCGGCACTCTCTTTCTCGATGAGATAACCGAACTTGAGCAGACCCTCCAAAGTAAAATGCTTCGTGTCATAGAGGAACGGGAACTGTACAGACTTGGAAGTACCGAGTCGAGAAATATAGATGTGAGGGTCATATCGGCTACCAACTCGGATATTGAAGAAGAGATAGAAAAGGGACGCTTTCGGAAAGATCTGTTTTTTCGTCTGAATATGTTTCATATCAACATACCTCCCCTGAGGGAGCGGAAGAAAGATATTCTCCCGTTGGCCCGACACTTTTTACTACGTCATGCCGGAAAAAACAATAAAGACATCAATTCGATCGATCCGGATCTGGCTGACTGCTTATTACATTATCCATACCCTGGAAATGTTCGGGAACTGGAAAACATCATAGCAAAGGCTGTCCTCCTCGAAAAAGGGAAATTCCTGACTCTCTCTTCGGCCCAAAGCGTGGTACCGTTTTCTAGACCCAAAGAGAGAAGGGAAACCGGCCTGATGACCCTGGATGAAATTGAAAAACAGCATATCGCCCGTGTTCTCGAGTCAACGGGTCAAAACCGCACCAGGGCTGCCAAAATTCTCGGAATAGGATTACGGACACTTCAGCGGAAACTGAAGTTATTTGATGGCAGACAAACCACGTCAAGATGACTTAGCGTGCGCCATGATGACGTTCATCTTGTAACCATTTGAAATATAGTACAAAGAACGAAGCATTTGCCATATCGCCATGTCAGTACGACATGTGCAGTAGTCCTTTTCTCTCATCGCCCGTCCATTCCCATGAAAAAAATAACCATAACTTAATGTAATTTATACATAATTCTTTTCTGCAACCGGAATGTCTCTGTTTGGCATGATTAGTGTATTTATAGATTACAACGGAGCACCGATTCTCTTTGTTGGAACGGGGGAATCAGAAAGAACCTTTTGTAGAGTTATTCCTTACAAACCTTCAGACCGGGGGAATTGAGAAAGTACAAACACTATGACGATCTAATCTTCAATTCCCCCCAAACGCTCTTATTAAGGTAATAAGAGGTTAAATTTACATCGCATTCCCCTAATTGACCATACGGTGTAAATTTCAAAACAAGCAACGACAGTATAACCAGGAAAGGAGGTTGTATATCGACGTCGCCGCAATAGGGGGGGGATTTAGGATCTCAATAGTAACCTAAAACTGTAATGCTTTTTTTGCGCGAAAGGTTCATTGCCAAATCCCCCCATTACATAATCGACACTTTGAAACGTTACATTTTCCGGAGGTTATTTGTTTAAATATCATGATGACTTCAGGACAATACAGAAGCAGTTTGGATGATCTTAATTTAGATGTCTATATACGAGGTAACAGGGCAGGAAACGTACGAGATAATCCGGCTATTTGCCAATCCATTGATGCAGCAGCCAAGACATATGAAATGGCACACATGCCGGAGTATGAACACATTATGATCGCCATATCCCACATTACCGGATCCAGAATCAATCGCTTCAATCACATCAATCAAAATATCGATGATCTGGTAAAAAAATCGACACTGAATCGGCTGTTTAGCAGTAATAATGGAAGTTACTTCCAACGCACACTGGGGATGAATACTTTAAATGCCCTGTCAATAACAACGGGTGATATTGATGCCGTATACGGAACAGATTATTACGTACGTTTTCTCAATTACCTGGCATATATTCAGGAAAACGATCTGACCTGTAACGGATCAATGACTGACCCACGGGGAAACAGATATTTACCGCCTCATGGGCAAACGCATCCCGATCTCTTGTTGCACGCCGTAGAGGAAATGAACGACGGGATTATCCTGCGGGGAACGAAGGCATGTGAAATAAGCGCTTTGAATTCTCATGAAATTATAATCATACCGAGCACGGCCATGACGGAACGAGACGAATCATATGCCCTTTCCTTTGCACTGCCGATTGACACGAAAGGGATAACATTCATTATAGGCCCCGAATCGCATACCGTGACAACACCGGGAGACAGCATTGTCGACAGAGCAGCTTCAGCGTTTCAAAACCATGAAGCATTATGTATTTTCGACAATGTGCTTGTGCCTCGCGAGCGAATTTTCATGTACAAGGAATACGAATTCTCAGAACAAATGGCTGACTTATTCAAATATTCGTTTTGCTTTGAGGCTTCATGAACAGACATACGAAGACGACACAAGAGAGTTGCATCATCGATCTTTAAAAGAGACATAAAGAGCAAATGGAACAATAAAGTAAGAGGAAATCATCACCGAATCTAAGTTGCCTAAAGTCGGCGGGTGGTTTTATGTCCCCTCCTTTCCATCCGCCGACGCCCCCTTATAGAATTGAGGTTTTCAAGGAGGTGTTTTGAAACGTACATTATTACGATGTTAAGCAACAAATCAAAAGGGAAATATGTAAAAAGGAATCGCTCAAAACTGGCCAGGGCCATTGTTAAGTATCAGTTAGAGTTAGATGCCCTGAAAATAATAAACGGCAAACTTGGAACACGATATCGATCATTGAAGCAGGTAAGCCTGGAGGAAATAATAAACATACATCCAACAGATTCTTGAAATCTTCCATGTGTGACGGTAATTTTGTTGCTGCTGTTTTAAAGTTCGCTGAAAGAAACACAGAAGAGGATAGAGTCAATTTTTTATACAAATACCCGGGGTGAAACAATTGATGGAATGAATCAGTTAGTTTATATGGTGAGTGGTTCCGTTCCCTCCTTTCCACTCACCGCCCCCCCTATAACAATCTGAGAGGTTACCAATCCAAATTACCTCTCGGTTCATATAACAGTCGGTGGTGATTATGCGTCACCACCGATTTTTTATTGATAACGGGAAAAGGCTTTAAGACGTATAAACTCTTGTATTCTCAACCTCATTCAAATCTAAATCTTGACGGTCTGTCGCCCGAGTGTTCATTACGGCACCTTTTCAAGTGAATCGCCCCCTATTCGAACAATGGAAGATGAAGCGTAAAACATCAGCGGTCTCATAGTGTGCAGCTTTCCGGAAAACAAGCCGGGGAGATAATGATCGGCAGGCATAAATTACGTGCACATTACTGTCGGGAAACCCTTCCCAGTCGGTTATTTGTACTTTTTTGTAACGGGTTGAGTGTTTGATAGTTCAGCAATCGCCAGGGCGTGTTTTCCCGACTTCGTCTGAATATAGAGAAGATCGTCACTGGTGTGACAGATGCGCACTCTGACGGTGTCTTCGCCATCTGCCCGGATGTATCCCTCAGACAAAAGAG
The DNA here is from genome assembly GCA_016935565.1 of Deltaproteobacteria bacterium. Lineage (GTDB taxonomy): Bacteria > Desulfobacterota > Syntrophia > Syntrophales > UBA6807 > JAFGQS01. The sequence continues at coordinate 2,830 of JAFGQS010000138.1, read as the reverse complement.
CACCTATGTTGAGTTTATAGGTCCCGACAAATTCAGCAGCCTTATGTTTCCCCCTTTTCCAGAAAAGATGCAGAAAAAGGGGATCATGACTTCGAGGAATGGCAATGTGGTAATGGTGATCGGTATCGTCGTTGCCCGTCCAATTACGATGTTTTTGCAGAAGGGATACCTGTTCAATGCGGGTTACCAGATACTTGAATTGCGAAAGAGGATATTTCTCTTTACCCATTGTTCAGACAACCTCCGACAAGGGAATCCTCAAAGAAAGGGTTTCTGTGTACTGTACAACAAGCCCAACACCCCTGGTTTAATGAACCTTACATGTAAAGAATAGCATTTCACTACCGTGGCACACGTATCGATGAATGGGTATTATAAGACATGAATGGATCAAATGGTCAAGTCATTTCTCCGCATTAACATTACTGCATAAAGAAATTCCTTGACACCCGACACAAGTTTGATTAGCGTTCTATCTTTTACTGGAGGGTGTGTCATGAATAAAATTCCGATTACCAAAGCTGGATTCGAAAAATTAAAAAAGGAACTCGAATATCTGATGACCGTAGCTGTTCCGGAAAACGTCAAGGATATCGAAGAAGCCAGGGATCACGGTGATATATCGGAAAATGCAGAATATGAAGTAGCCAAAGAAAGACAGGCATTTTTACAGGGAAAGATTCAGGAAATAAACAACAATCTTGCCACCTCGGTAATCATAGACCTCAGGGATATAAGCGATGAAAGGGTCGTTTTCGGAACAACCGTAACGATCGAAGATTTGAACACGGGAGAGATTATTACCTATCAACTTGTCGGTCCCCTTGAATCAGACATACATGAAAACAAAATTTCCGTAACATCCCCGGTGGGTAAGGCCCTCATCGGAAATGAGATTGGTGATGAAGTGACGGTAAACACCCCGGGAGGCATCAGAAAAGTTGAGATCATAGATATTTCAGTACAGCTATAAACTGTTCAGTGAGAAGTGTCATAGCATAACAAAGAAAAGACCGGCTTCTGATATTACGAGATCATAGGCCGGTCTTTTTTGTTTGCACTTCTCACCGGTAATGCTGACTACCAACCCATGGGACCGTGATGATAGCGCTGATCATGTCCATGACCGCCTCGCGGACCGAATGTACCACGGTTACCATAACCGAAGTCCCCCCGGGGACCCATTCTTTTTCCACTTCCCATGAAATTGAGCGAAGCCTGCTGTTCCGGTGTCAATACTGCGCGCATCTCCAATCGATGAATGGTCTTTTTTTCTCTCATCTGGTCGCGGAGTGTGCTGACCTCCTTTTGTTTGGCCAGGATTGCACCCTTATCAGGATTCGTCTGAGCCCACAGCGCCCGTAATTCAGCTCGCTTGGCAAAAAGCTCAGACCTCAGAGGCGTTACGTCTTTCTGATGAGCCTCGCGGAGAGACCGGATCTTTGCCGATTGTTCCTCTGTCAGATTGAGACCGGGGGCGCCATAACCCGCCATGGGACCGCCCTGTCCACCACCATAACCCTGGTTTACGCAGTAACCATGTCCCCAGCCGGAGCCGCGGCCAAATACGGGAACGGCAAATACCGCTACCAGAAGCAGAATTCCTAAACCTGTTGCTACTTTCTTCATTGTATTATCCTCCTGTGGAAATATTGTCAGTTTGACTTTTTATTGAGCAACCTCTGTGCCAGACGGGGCATAAACAGGCTAACAGCCCTGAATCACTCATTTATATCGGCATACAGGGACAGGGACACTCAATTTCTTTGTCATACTCGTGGGAAAAGTGTATAGTAAGTATCCAAATCCGGTATCCAGATGGTTATAATGTATCCAGTCATTCATACAGGCCCTGACTCTCCACTATCGATAAAAGGCCGGTAACGTTCAGAATCGTTCAACCGGGATGTCTGGTATCCATTTTGCTTGGTAATAACTCTATGATAAATACAAAAAGTAAGAAATCATGGATTGCAATACCACCGTGGATCGTTATCGGCGCTGTGGTTATCCTGGCGCCGATCTTTATTTTCTGGGCTAACGAAAATATCCACCGGCAACGGGAGAGTACAACCAGATTACTCCTTGAAAAAGGGGCAGCACTGATACGATCTTTTGAAGCGGGTACGAGAACGGGGATGATGGGAATGAGCTGGGGAGGTCGTCAGGTTCAGAGATTATTGAGAGAAACAGCACAGCAACCTGACATTGTCTATCTCCTTATAACGGACACGGACGGTAACATCCTGGCCCATAGCGATCCTGCTCAAATCGGAGGACACCACGGGAAAGACCTTGATCTTGAAAGAATATCACAATCAAAAGTGGTCGAGTGGCGGAACGTCACCGACGCAAAGAACAGGGATATTTTCGAAGTCTTTCGACAGTTTTCACCCACACGCAAACCTCATCCGGTGCATTTTAACAGAACGATGCCCGGCGACTGGTTCCGATCACGAATGATGCGTGAGGAAGGCGAACCTCCCCCCCGGCTTTCCATATTTGTCGGACTGGATATGGAGGCAGTCGATGCTGCCGGAAAAGAGGATAAGCGTCATACGGTTGTTATGGCCGTCATACTGCTCCTGATCGGCTTGACGGGAATTATGTCATTGTTTTTTGCCCAGGGCTATCGTTCGGCACGGACGTCACTGTCCAAGGTAAAGGCTTTTTCCGACAGCCTCGTGGAAAATATGCCCATCGGTCTTCTCGCCGTTGATTCGGAAGGAACGATAACATCTTCCAACCAGACAGCAGAGTCCGTACTCCAGCTCTCACCCCGTGAAATAATCGGAAAGAAGGCAGTGCACATTCTGCCGGTGCAGTTACT
>JAFGQS010000016.1 GCA_016935565.1 Deltaproteobacteria bacterium | reverse complement strand
TCCTGATCCTTTTCAATTTTGTAAACGGAAGACCACTATCTCATGTAAAATACATCATAGACGGAGTGTAATAATGACCACCCCTCAGTTAACTACTTTGCTGAACACTTCCCACCGTACCATACTGATTCGTCCACCGGTTAATCTTTTCAATTGCATCCTCAACGGCCTTGAAGATCACATCAAGTTTGACCGGTTTTGTGAACAGATCATCGAACCCGGCCTCCCGACATTCTTCAACCTCAAAAAGTGTTGACCATCCTGTTATCGCATATATAAGGGAAACAGGTTTAAATTTACGAATTTTCCGGCACAACTCAATTCCATTCATCCCGAATAATTTAAGATCTAAAAAAATGACATCAATGTTCTCTTCCCGTAAAATAGCCAGAGCCTGCTCGGCACTTTCAGCAGTGTGTACTGTGTAACCGGTGCCGTCAAGAGCATCTTCAAACAAATCACGAACGGATATTTCATCATCTACAATCAAAATTCTTCTTTCCATAGATGCCTCTCTCTAAACAGACGAGTAATGAAACATTACATACATGAAAGAGAACGTAAGGCCTTGTCCCTTAAAAAGAAATTCTGACAATGTATGTATGCCTATCCATTCCATAAAGTTTGCTCTCTTCAATTTTACAATCAAGCCACTTTCTCGAGGGAAGCAATTTCAGTTTCACTGAGCACGCGATCAATATCAAGCAAGATTTTTACACCACCCTCAATCTTGGCCATGCCTGAAATATATTTGGTGTTAAGACTCGCACCGAATGTAGGAGCATCTTCAATATCGTCTCCCCTTATGTTCAACACTTCTGAAACCGAATCCACCACGATACCCATCAGCACCGCACCATACGCTCCGGCAATCTCAACCACAATGATGCACGTACGCTCCGTGTACTCAATTTCTTCCATCCCAAACTTTAACCTGAGATCAACCACAGGAATCACCTTACCGCGGAGATTGATTACACCCTTTACGAATTCCGGGGTCTGAGGTACGGTTGTAATCGGCATCATACCGATGATCTCCTTGACCTTCAATATACCGATTCCGTATTCCTCGTGGGCCAATGCGAATGTTAGGTATTTCCCTTCACGATCAGCCATAGCTTTTACAGCCTGATTCATTGTTTCTGTAAATTCTGCCATGGAATCCACCTCCTGTTCTATTAACTGATTTATATCATTATCTGATCCGACTCTTTCCATTACAGTGATCTCTTTCAGATGAATAGACCGGTTATTGTTCCTTGCCCATACATACATCAACGACAAAGGGACCATGTTCCGTTTCAAAGGGAATAATAATACTCGGTCCACCCATGACATGGCTTATCGAATGTTGTTTGCCTGAAACAACCGTCGGAATCGCAGCCGAAAGGATGAGACCACTTTCTTCCAGCTTTTTCCTTGCCGCACCGGATACCATATTGGTAATTTCACCCACTGCATCTTTTATGTCGCCGTTAATTGTTTTTATTTCTTCACCGAGCATATTCGAAACAACTTTTACAATGCATCGTTCGCTGAAACTCAAAGCGAGAGAACCTCTCACTGATCCCGTAAGACCGATTATTCCCGAAATATCACCAACGGCGTAATTGTTTTTTTTCAGAAAAGGCTTCCCCGGTTTTGGCTCAATAAATGCCATTGTTTTAAGAACACTGATTGTCCCCTCTAAAAACGGGTTGATAAACCGAACTTCCACTTTTCACCTCTACTTTCGATCTTCTTTAACCACCCTTATATTTTGCGAGTATCTCCGTTATCTTCTCGTTCAACACATCAGCAGTAAATGGTTTCACAATATAATTATCAACACCCGCCTTTACTGCTTGTACAACGTTGTTCTGGAGAGCTTCCGCAGTAACCATGAGAAAAGGTGTTTTGGATAGATCTCCGTCTGCCCTCACTGCCTTTAAAAGTTCAAGACCTGTCATATTAGGCATATTCCAATCAGAGATAACAAAATCTATTTTGTTCGCTTTTAGTTCACTAAGGGCCATCACGCCATCCTCAGCTTCGACGATATTGTCATACCCACCCTGTTTTAAAAGGTTTCGTATAACCTTCCTCATCGTGGCAAAATCATCGACAATTAGAATCTTAATATTTGTGTCCATAGCCATCTCCCGAAACATTAATTTTTTTGAAACGACTCATGCCATTTAAGAATAAAGCTTGTCCTGACAGCTTATTGTTCACTCAGTTGGAACAAACCTTCCGGATCTAATATGAGTCCTACATTACCATCACCCAGAATTGCTCCACCTGAAACCCCCTTGATGGCTTTCAATCCGTCTCCCAGACTCTTAATCACTACCTCCTCCTTACCTATTACCTGATCAACCAAGAGACATTTTGACCTGTTTTCTGCTTCAACGACAACAACCAGAGCCTCCCACGGATTTACACACTCCGGTTCTATTTTAAAAACATCATGCAGTCGCAACAGAGGTAAGAGGTTACCCATAACATTCAACATCTCACCCTTACCCACGACATTATTATATGCTTGATGGGCAGGACGTAATAATTGTCTGATTGCCGTGGCAGGAATGATATACTTTTCATGGCCTACTTTAACAATCATTCCGTCAATAATAGCCATTGTCAGAGGAAAGCATGAGATAAATGTTGTCCCTTTCCCCTCAGAACTCGTCACTTCTGTCTTTCCTCGCAATTTTTCCACTGCCTGTTTGACGACATCCATGCCGACTCCCCGTCCCGAGACATCGGTGACTTTTTCCGCTGTTGAAAAACCAGGAAGAAAAATAAGCCTGTAGATTTCATGTTCCGAAAGACCGTCGGAACTGTTAATAAGTCCCTTGTCCAATGCTTTTTGGACGAGTTTATCTTTATTCATTCCTTTACCGTCATCAGATATTTCAATGACAATATTACCACCCTTATGGTAGGCTTTCAGTTGGATCAATCCTTTTTCAGGTTTTCCGGCTTTGACCCGCTCTTCCGATGTCTCGATTCCATGATCCACAGAATTCCGAATCATATGAACAAGTGGATTATAGATCTCATCAATCATATTCCTGTCGATTTCCGTATCTTCCCCTTCCATCTCAACGGCTACTACTTTCCCGGCATTCTTTGTGAGATCACGAACCAACCGGGCCATTCTCTGAAATGTCTGCTTTATCGGTATCATTCGCAAGCTCGTGGACGTCCTCTGAAGTTCAGACGTAATGCTTGCCAATTGTGATATATCTCCTATCAACTTCCTGTCTGTAGTATCGGTAATAGACGGATTTTGTTTAATCATTGCTTGAGTTATGACGAGTTCACCAATCATATCGATAAGGTCGTCTAATTTCCTGACATCGACCCGTATGGTGCTTGCATCCGCTATTTGATGCCCCTGTTTTCTCAACGCTTGTGCAACCTGCTTCGGCGTGGCCTTACCTTTTTTTACCAGGGTCTCACCTATCTTTTTGGGCGGCTCTTCCTTCGCTGTGTGCAGGGCATCTTCCAATATTTCCTCTGTAATAACCCCGTCCTCAACGAGGATAGTCCCTACTTTTTTGACTTCGCCTTTCTCTTCTATCTGGGTGTCAATGTTTTGAATCCGGCTTTTCAATTCCGAAAGATCGGGTTTCAGCGGTTGAGTTCTTGATCCATCCAGCACTTCGTTCAAACTGTCTATCATTTCTTTCAGTATGTCAGACCCATCAAGGATAACATCGATAAGGATGGAACTTACTGATAATTCGCCACTCCGCGCCCGATCAAGAAGGTTTTCCAGGTCATGGGCAATATCGCGGATATCATTCAAGTTCAGAAAGCTTGCCACACCTTTGATTGAATGGAACGGTCTGAAGACAGCATTAATATAATCCTTATCTTCAGGACTTTGCTCGAGGTTCAGAATGTTTACTTCTATTTCACTGATATATTCGAGGCCTTCAACGATGAAATCTTTCAATAATGACTCATCCTGTATTTCGAATTTTTCTTCCGTTTCTTCCTCCACGTCCTGAGATTTCTCTTGTGCCGGATCATTTTCCTCCGATCGTCCCTCCATGACTGGAGAATCCTCCTGCTGCACAGCAGGATTGTTATCCACCCTAATTCCAATATCACGGGGTTCTTCCACCAGTCTCCCGGCACCATCAGAAACGGTGTCCTTGTCTCCTTCAATTCCCGTAGTATCCCTCAAAGACTTCATAAAGTCCTCTATGTTTCCTTCATATGTTCCGGTGTTTTCATAACTGCTGATTATTTCCTGCATTGTCGTGATACCAGCTTCGAGGATATTACATCCTTCTTTCTGATCAATAGTATTCAGAATAATTTTCTCAAGAATACCGTTTAGCCCGGTGGCTACTCGCTTCAATGCATCCAATTTTTTTGCTTGAGCCTCTTCTATAATCTTTTCAAGCTGATTGAGAAACTTCCCGGCTGTGGGTATGTCAATAACTTTCTCATCGAGAAACAGAAAATCGGAAGCGACCTCATTAATAACGCATAATAAATTGTCAAATTTCATAATTCCACCATCTTGATAATTTCTTTGGCAATCTCATGGATTGGAACAACTTTATCCACGGCACCTAACTTTATCGACTCTTTCGGCATACCGAAAACAACACATGTGTTTTCGTCCTGGGCAATTGTTCCCGCACCTGCCTGTTTCATTTCCAGGAGACCTGCCGCACCATCTACTCCCATACCGGTAAGTATAGCTCCTATAGAATTTGGTCCCGCATACTTGGCAGTCGATTTAAACAAAATATCAATTGCCGGCCGTTGATGATGAACCATGGGACCATTCTTCACCTCCACATAGTAACGGGCACCGCTTCGTCTTAAAATCATGTGTAAATTGCCTGGAGCAATCAAAGCCTTTCCAGGAGTTACCGAATCGCCATCTTGTGCTTCTTTCACCCTGATCTGACAGAGACCGTCCAATCGCTCAGCAAAAGCTGTTGTGAATTTGGCAGGCATATGCTGCACCACGAGTATTCCCGGTGAATTCACCGGCATTTTCGATAGAACTTCTTTTAATGCTTCCGTTCCCCCCGTCGAAGCGCCCATAGCAATAATTTTGTGAGACGTCTCGGCGAGAGCTTTCATCGGTTCCGCTTTTTCAGAATCCGGCAGGTAGTTTGTATTTTCTCTTGACATTCTTACTTTCGCTGCAGCTCTGATCTTTTCTGCCAGTTGACCACTCATATCACCGACCGAAAAAGAACCACCAGGTTTTGCAATAACTTCCACCGCACCGATATCGAGGGCTTCCAAGGTCAACTTCCCCCCTTTTTGTGTAAGAGAGCTCACAATAATTACCGGAATGGGATAGTATTTCATCAGTTTTCTGAGAAAGGTCACACCGTCCATTCTGGGCATTTCCACATCCAGCGTAATAACATCCGGCTTGAGCTTTAAAATCTTGTCCCTAGCTATAAAAGGATCCGGAGCAGTCCCGACAATATCGATATCAGGGTATTTAGACAGCTCCTGAGAAAACACCTTTCTTACAATTGCAGAATCATCAACGATGAGGACTTTTATTTTCTTCAATGCTCCAGTGCCTCCCTTCACATCAAACTGGAGAAATTCTCTTTATTTCAAAATGACTTATTAAAGCCTTTCAGTATATCGCCACTACATTCTTCTTAAATACAGTGCAGTTATACCTCTCGAACTCTCGATACATATCTCATGGTTATTAATGAGAGAGTGCTATAATAACTCCAACCTTTCCATCTTCCGAATCAAAATCCATTCTGTGTGTCGTCGCCCCCACCTCAAGACTTTCGGGTTGTCTTGTAAATGTCGGTACCGACAGATTAAATACTTCCGTACTATCAAATTTGCCGAAGAGATTTCCACAAACCATATTTACCGCTTCCTTTAAACAATCTTCCGTGTCCTGCTCTGTAATTTCATCATTCTCAAGACCAAGCATGTTCTGAATCATTGCATTCGCTATATCCAGAGAAAATAATATTCTTACAGACCCACTAACCGGGCCATCAAACAATATATCGGCCTCAACATTATAATCATCACACATAACATCCGAAGGCTCGAGAAATATGTAGAACATCTTTTCAAAGACCTCAAAAATCGAAATCCCCATTATCTCCTGAATCTTCTCCATAGTATCCATCATCATCCACCCCTATAACCTCATGTAGAATTCTTTTTAAATCTTCCGGTAAGAAAGGTTTTTTAATAAACCCTTTTGCGCCCAGATTTAAAGCATTTTGCATGCGTTCTTCGCTGCTTTCAGTAGTAATGACGACAACGGGAATATTCTTCAAAAGATCGTCCTTCTGCAGTTCCTCCAACAGTTTAAAACCGTTCATTTCCGGCATATTGATATCCGACATAATCACATCAATCCAATCATCTGCCAGTACGTTAAGAGCTTCTTTCCCGTTCCCTGCTTCAAAACACCGATCCATTTTGAAGCCCGAGATGGAAATAATCTTCTTAATGACTCTCCGCATAGACTTTGAATCGTCCACGATCAATACATTGAAAGACATAATAACACCCTATATTTTTATACTCGAGCCATCTGCACACGGTTCGTTCCGCTCGTCATTGGCTGCTACTCGCTGGTTTATAGAGCAAGCAACTCTTTAGCATTCTCGAGGTCCTTTAACAGTACAACGATACATTCCTCAAAATCCCTCTGACGAAGCTTAAACCTGTCAATAACCTCACTCAACCCTCTATAAGCGAGACCGTCCGTACCGCCTCCGATTCCCATCATCATACATGCCTGATCTGCAAGATAAACAAGCCAGGGAATAGAACTATCACCTTCCGTCATCAAATCAGGTCGATGATGATTGGAAATTGCATCCCGTAATTCCTGAGAGAAATTCCACAGTAGTGCTATTTTTGCACCTACCTCAGCATGATTGATACCAATTACTTCCTCTTCCGCTTCAAGAAAAGAATAATTCTGGTTTGTAACGAGATCCATGATCTGCTGGAATGAGTCCAACACAAACTCCCCGAGAACAATCTTTCCGATATCGTGGAGCAACCCTATCGTGAAAAGACTTGAATCTGCACGATTATAAATCCTCTTGGATAAAATCAGCGACATTATGGCCACCCCTACGGAATGTTCCCATAATCTGGTCGCTTCCTGATAATATCCCTTTACTTCTTTGTAATATTTCGAGATTCCGGCTGCACTTACCACACGAACAAGATTTTCCCGGCCAAGATAGACAACCGCTTCCCGGACGGTGGATATCTTATAACGGACGCCAAAATATGCTGAGTTACACATCCTTAAAATATTAGCCGTTATCGCCTGATCATATTCGATGACGCCGACGAGTTCAGGTATCGAATAATCGGGATCACCCAACAGTCCGGAAACCCTCTGAACAGTCGCCGGAAATGCCGGAAGGTTTTCTATGGATTTTAAAATCTTGTCGCTAATCATAATAAATCCCTATCGTGTCAACTTCATCTATATAAGACAAAACACTCTATAACTCCTGCAGGATTCCACTGGCATTTCTCACCACGACTTTACCACACGACATATGCAGTTCAACGGTTCTATTGTAATTCTTGCCGGTGTCTTCACTATCAACAAGGACGTTGTTTCTCCAGAATATTTTTCGTAAAGCGGTTATGTTCTTCTGCCCTATTCTAAAATAATTATCATCATCAAGGATCTTGGCCCCCCCTGCTATCTTTACGCTCATTCGCTTCTTTTCAGCCCCCAACTTGTAACAAGATTTGAACAGGAGAGGAATTCCCGTATTGGCAAACATTGCCGGGGTTTTCTTGGCCTTCTGTACATCAAGTGATGAGTCAGGAAGCATGAAATGTAATAACCCCCCTACCTGAACTACCGGATCATAAACAGCGACTGCTATACAGGAACCAAGAGCGTAAGTAACAAGCATATCTTCTCCATCTCCGCTAACTTTTAACTCGGATATTCCAACCACGACTCGATTCATGAAACCATCCCCAGCACTTTGTCGTCCTTAAACATGCACGCAATCATCGCACCCTCATTGTCTTTACCGTCCATCAGATAGTCATTTTCGATATACACTCGGTTCAACATACCTGAATCGATGGGCCAAACCCGTCAGACTCTCAGAATGACCGACAAATAACCAACCATCGTCCTTCAGACAATTGTAGAATCTCTCAACTAAGCCCCTTTGAGTTTCCTTATCAAAGTAGATCATGACGTTTCTGCAAAATATGATATTAAAAAGAGCATTGAACGGGGGATTCTCCATGAGATTAAATCTTTTAAATGACACCATCTCTCTCAGAGTATTCTTCGCCCGATAATATCCCTTCCACTTTCCCACACCAATTTGAAAATATTTTTTAAGCATCTCAGAGGGAATCCTCTTGACCCGTTCTTGAGAATAAACACCTGATACGGCGGTTCTCAGCACCCTGGTAGATATATCTGTTGCTAATATCTTCAATTCCACATTATGATTATCAGCCATATCGTTCACTGTCATAGCAATTGAGTAAGCTTCTTCACCCGTCGAACAGCCGGCACACCATATTTTGAGTTCGGGTTTTCGACTATTAACACGGGCCGTTTCTAACATCTGAGGAAAGATTTCGCGGAGCGTATCAAAATGTTTCTCTTCCCTGAAAAAGTTTGTCAGGTTTGTAGAGAGGGAATCAATCATTGCTATCAATTCATTGGTTCCCTCTTCAGTTCTTACAAACTCATAATATTCAGCGAATGACCTGAAATTTCCCTTCCTCAAACGCTTGCTCAACCGGGCCTTTACAAGTTCTCGTTTTCCATCATGAAGATTGATGCCACAGAGTTCATAAACAAAACTTCTTATCTGTTCAAAATCATGATCTCTCAATTCCCACGTCATGGCAGTATCAGTATGATCTCCTCATTCGAACTCGTATACGTCTTATCAGACAAGAATGTTATCCGTAGCACTATATATTATTGTTATTTAAGCAAATAACCGTTCTCTACCCTAAAAGTCCTTGAACTCCTCTTCATTCATCGGAATAATTTCATCGGGTTTGATCACGCCCCCTCTTGCTTTTGGGTGTGCGGGAAGGCCTGTTTCTCTTTTTTCACGTGACGCTGTGAGAGCCTTTCGAATATTACCCAGGCCCTTTCTACCATTTGATCTTTTATGGGCACCGGCACCATTGCTCCTTCCACCGACAAGTGTAATCAGATCGGTCACAAGATTCTTCATGCCTTCTGCCTGGGCACTCATCTCTTCGGAGGCGGAAGCGCTCTCTTCAGCATTGGCTGCAGTCTGCTGTGTGACCTTATCCATTTCCACTACGGCGTTATTGATCTGATTAATTCCTTGTGACTGCTCCTGTGATGCCGCCGCTATTTCACTCACGAGATCACTGATCTTGTTAACGGCTTCAGCATTCTTCTTGAATGCTTCATTGGCCTCCGCGTTAAGCCTCGCCCCTTCTTTTGCCGAATTCACCGTATTACCAATCAGGTCACTGGTGTTCTTAGCCGCTTCAGCTGATCGCATGGCAAGGTTTCTCACCTCTTCCGCAACCACAGCAAAGCCTGCCCCGGCCTCACCTGCACGGGCGGCCTCGACCGCTGCATTCAGGGCAAGGAGATTCGTCTGAAAGGCTATTTCATCGATCGTCTTGATAATCTTCTGGGTTTCCTCAGAATTCCTGCTGATTTCATTCACCGCCTCTGTCATCCGTTTCAGCTTCTCATTAACGTCATTAACCACTTTACCTGCCTCGTTCGTCAGAGCATCAGCCTGCTGGGCATTGTCTGCATTTTGCCTGGTCATAGATGCAAGTTCTTCAAGTGATGAAGACGTTTCTTCCAGCGATGACGCCTGCTCACCGGCACCCTCCGCTAACTGCTGAGAAGCTGAAGATACTTCTCCCGATGCGGCAGCCACTTGATCGGCACCATCAGTCAAATGAGCGATGATCCGGTTCAGCGCCTTTGCAATCGAACGAATAATAAGGAACGCCAACAGGATACCCGCAATAATACCGGCGGCAAATAAAACCGACGTAAGGTTGATGAGAGAATTCTTGGCCGCAACCATATCGTCCTTGGCACCATCTTCGATCTTGTTGGCTATCTCGATCACTTTATCGCCATCGAGAAGCATCTGCTTACTTATCTGATGGTTACTCCTCCATAACGAAAGCAGATTATTAAATGAAGTGAGGTAGGCTGCGAGCTGACTTTCAACAATGTCGTGAGCTTTCCCCATGTCCTGATCTTTAACGACATTGATGGCAATAATCAGTTCCTTATTACGGTCTCCGCAAAACTGAAATTTTTTATTAAATTGTTTTGTAAACGACTCGTCATTGTTCATAATAAATGCCGTTTCATTCAGCCGGGCTTCCATAAAACCCATCGCAATCTGATCGGCGATATTCGCAACCTCCATATAGCCCGGATCGACTGCTTGTCCTGTTACAAAGGCCATATTCTGTTTGATATCGATTGCTTTGGTAATATTGTTGCTGAGAGTCGATAAAATCGTATCCGATATCTTACTCATTTTTACCGTTTCGGCTTCACTCTTTTTATTATTTTCAACGAGTTGTTTAAACCCGGCATGGTAACCCTTAATGAGATTCTCAACCTGAGAAATATCAGCCAGCAAGGTGTCGTCAGAACTGCTTTCCTTCACATCTGCCAGTAGTTTTGTAGCAGATGTTACACTCGTATCCAGACCATTTATGAAGCGTTCGTTCTTCTCAATGGCGTAGCCTTTCTCATTTTCTCGGGCCTGCATGACATACCTCACAAGCTGGGTTGCTTTACCGGAGAGACCCATAGTAGTGGAAACCTTATTAGCATTGATAATGGCTAATCCGACCACACAGGCAAAAAGCAATAAAACGACGCCAAACCCGGCTGCTATCCTTTTGCCAACTGTAAGATTTTTAAACCCCATATCTTTTCTTCCTCCCTCTGCCTCCTCTGTATGCTTGTCCGAGACAGTTGACAGGCACGTCGCCTGCTATCTCTTCTCCATAGGAACGTGGCACACCTTTTATAGTGTCATAGGTATTAGCAGGGGCGGGACATGACCCGCCCTCCATACTAATCAAGAACCATTTCCATTATTGTTCACTATTCATTCGTACCGGCAGCGACAAATACGTTATCACCATTCGGTAACAGGATTCCCATGGCATAAACCAGCTTATTTTCGAACTTGGTTTTGTCTTCGGGGGTCGGCCAACGATATTTAATCCATGCCGTTCCGTTATAATAGGTCTTGCCGTTTTTGGTCGCCGTACTGGACTTAATCTTGGCTACCAGGTCGGCAAAAAACTTATAGCCCGTGTCATCCTTGATGCCGATGATGCACTTGCCGACCAGATGGGGCATAAATCCATGTGCAAGAATAGTCGCCGTCATATCAGACACATAAACATACTTATTGTCACAGAAGCGGTATGTGGGAACCTTGGCATAAAATGCCGTGCCTTCTTTTTCGAGCAGAGCCGCCGCTTTTTCCACATTCGCTTTCACGTCATCCTTCGAGCAGGCACCCGCAGCAAAAAGAGTCGATGAACAAAGTGCCACGACAAAAACCATCATTACAATACAAACCGTTTTTTTCATTGTATAATCCTCCTCCTCATGAGTTTTGAGTTTTCAGTGTTAAAATGTGTTGTCAC
>JAFGQS010000015.1 GCA_016935565.1 Deltaproteobacteria bacterium | reverse complement strand
TTCACCCGCCCATTCTCATCACCGATGTATTCAACGGGGTTGGTCAGGAGTTCGAACTGGACTCCCTCTTCCTTGGCATGGTGAACTTCCTCGACCCGTGCGGGCATCTCAACTTCGGTTCTCCGGTAAATCACGTACACATTATCCGCACCCAGCCTCAAGGCGGTCCTGGCTGAGTCCATGGTCACGTTGCCCCCGCCGATGACCCCTACATTTTTACCCAGAGCTATGGGCGTGTCATACTCGGGAAAGCGATAGGCCTTCATGAGGTTTGATCGAGTGAGATATTCATTAGCCGAATAGATTCCGTTGAGATTTTCACCCGGTATGTTCATGAAGACCGGGGCACCCGCACCGACACCCAGAAAGACAGCGTCATATCCTTCCTCGAAAAGATCATCAATTGTTTTAACACGCCCGATGACTGCATCGGTGACGACCTTGACTCCCAGTTTCATGAGATAGCCGACTTCGGCAGCAACGATCAGCTTGGGCAGACGAAACTCGGGAATCCCGTACACAAGAACACCGCCGGACTCATGTAGCCCCTCAAAAATGGTAACGTCATGACCACATTTTATCAGGTCTCCGGCAACGGTCAATCCCGCCGGCCCTGAGCCGACAACAGCCACTCGTTTCCCCGTGGCAGGTGGCACATCAGGTAATAAGATCTGCCCGGACTTTTGTTCGTAATCCGCAACAAAACGTTCGAGCCGCCCAATGGCAACGGGGTCTCCCTTTTTGCCGAGCACGCAGGTCTCTTCGCATTGAATTTCCTGGGGGCACACTCTACCGCACACGGCAGGGAGGCTGTTTGTTTCTTTTATCTTGCGAGCCGCATCGATAAATTCTCCCTCCGCAACCAGTTTTATAAAACCGGGGATATCAACATCCACCGGGCACCCGCTCATACAGCTCGGTTTTTTGCATTGAATGCATCGTTTCGCTTCAAGCACGGCCATCTCAGCGGTATAGCCGAGAGGAACCTCGTCGAAATTGTGGCGCCTGATCTCGGGATCCTGCTCGGGCATCGGCTGTCGTGGAATCTTCTCCTTTTTCTTCTGCTCACTCATTGCATTCACACCTTATGTATTCTAACGCCTCTTTTTCCTGAACATAATACATCCTGAGACGGCTCGTTAGGAGATCGAAGTCAACCTCATGACCATCAAATTCAGGCCCATCCACACAGGCAAACTTTGTTTTGCCACCCACTGAAACCCTGCATGCACCGCACATTCCGGTCGCATCCACCATAATCGGATTTAAGCTGACAATGGTCTTGATGTTATAGTGCTTTGTCAAATTGCATACAACCCGCATCATCGGTACCGGTCCGATGGTAACAACGCGATCAATTTTTTCTCCCCTATCAATAAGATTTTGCAGCACGTCACTGACAAATCCATGAAAGCCATAACTGCCATCATCAGTCGCGATCAAAAGTTCATCACTGATCGCCTTCATCTCATCCTCAAGAATCAGAATATCCTTCGTTCTGGCACCGATGATGGATATTACTCTGTTACCCGCTTCTTTGAGTGCTTTTGTAATGGGATAAACGACGCCGATTCCAACACCGCCGCCGACACAGACGGTCGTGCCGAATTTTTCTATCTCTGTCGGACGCCCAAGGGGCCCGAGAACACAATAGAGACTCTCCCCCTCTTTCATGTCGGAAAGGCACGTGGTTGTCTTTCCCACGACTTGAAAAATGATCGTTACCGTTCCCTTTTCACTATCGGAGTCGACGATTGTGAGGGGAATACGTTCCCCTTTCTCATCTGTCATGAGTACGATGAACTGCCCCGCTTTTCTCTTCTTTGCCACATCCGGGGCTTCGATCACCATTTTCACGACGGCATGTGAAAGAAATTCTGTTTCTACTATCCTGTTCAAATTGAGGTCTCCTTTTTGATGAATTACGGCTCTAACTCGCGTTATATTTCCGGCATGAGATATCAAATACGCATGAAATAGTCCATACAAAAAAGGGAACCACGGGGTTCCCTTAAGACTCATTACTTCATTACGTAACGGTTGGTGAAAAATATTCCGGACTGAGTGAAATGTGAACGTTATTAATATTCCGGGGTCAGTTTATCCAGCTCAGCCAGGGAGAAAACAGGACCGTCTTTACAGACATATTTCTCACCGACATTGCATCGTCCGCATTTACCGATACCGCACTTCATCCTCATTTCAAGTGATGTATAGATGTTTTCTTTTGAGAAACCCAGCTCAAAAAACACGGGAAGTGTAAAGCGAATCATAATAGGCGGCCCACAGATAATGGTCACGGCATTTTCAGAGCTTGGCCCCACCTCTTTGCAAACAGTGGGAACAAAACCTTCTCTTCCTGTCCAGGCTTCATCACCTTTGTCTACCGTTACATACATGTCGATATCGTCCCTCTTCTCCCATGCGGCAAGCTCATCCTTGTAAATAAGGAGTCCGGGCTCTCTCGCACCGTAAACGACTGTAATATTCCCGAATCTGGACCGGTTGCCTTCATGTATCATATAGTTGATCATCGATCTCAGCGTCGTAAAAGCGAACCCTCCACCGACAATAACGACGTTTTTCCCCTCTAAATAGTCGATTGGCCACGAGTTACCTAAGGGACCTCTCACACCCATACGTGCGCCCTCTTCAAGATCATGAAGGGCAGAAGTCACAACCCCGGCCTTCTGTACGGTAAACTCAATATAGCCCTCCTGGGTCGGTGATGAAGCTATACCAATGGGCGATTCCCCTTTTCCGAAAATGGAAAGTTCTCCGAATTGCCCCGGCAGATATTTGAAATTTTCTGCATCTTCCTTGTTCACAAAAGAAAATCGAAACGTTTTAATATCTTTCGTTGTTACTTCCGTTACTATCTTTACCAAGTCAACAGGCATGGGTATATATGGATTTTTCTGCATTCTTATCTCCCGAAACTATAATTTCGAAATATCGTTAACAATTTTTCTGATATCAATATTAACAGGGCAATACATTACACACCTGCCGCAACCTACACAGGCAATTGCATCAAAGTTATCTACAAAATATTTGAATTTATGCATAAGCCTCTGCCTCCACCGCTGCTTTTGCGATGTCCTCGGATTATGACCGGATGTTTCCTTGGTAAACAACCAGTACATACAAGAATCCCATGTCCTTATTCTCTTTCCGTCACTACCCTTTACCTCGTCACTGATATCGAAGCAATGACAGGTGGGACAGAGATACGTGCAGGTCCCGCATGCAAGACAGCTCTGGTGAATCGTATCCCAGAACGGATGTTCAAAATTTTCATCCAGCCATGGTTTTATTTCCCTCCCCGCTACATGGGATGTGATTGCCTCTTCAGATTTCTTCGATAATTCTTCTTTTGTAGCTTCTGCTGCATCATCCGCCTTGGAAAGGTCTCCCATTTTTTCAAGAAGCTTTTCCCCCTTCGGCGTTACGAATTCAGCAAGGTATTTATCTCCGAGATCTGTCAGCACCACATCCGCACCCTCAGAAGACATGGGATGTCCACCTACCGATGTACAGAAACATGTCGAATAGGGTGGATGAACACAGGCAAGGGAAATGATTGTAGTCTTTTCCCTTTTATCGATGTAATAAGGATCTTTGTATTTTTCCTGGTCAAAGACCTTATCGAGAAGAATAAAACTTCGCGCATCGCAGGGACGTACTCCAAAAAGGACCATCTCCGGTGCCCCTTCTCCTTCTCCCGAAAGTTCTATTCCCCTTTCCGTTCTCATGTATCTCATCATGGTTTCTGTTTTGGGAAAGAAAAAATTCTTGGGAGCATTCCTCGTATTGGAATAGTCTGCAAGGGGCTCCATACCCTTTTCCAAGACCTTAAAGAGAACGTTGTCTTCGTCCTTTACCGGTGCGTAAACCAGCATCTGTTCGGAAAGCTTGTTTATAATACCGCTTAGAGCATCCTTTTTTATTAATCTCTTTTCCATATCGTTCCTTGATCACTTCGTTTGTGGTTATATCAACATCGGAAACCTTTTTTCAATTTCCGCTTTATAATTTCCTTTTAGAGAAGTTTCAGAGACTGGAGTAACGGCAGCGGATCAACATTGTGCATTTTGAACCACTTTTCCGGTCCTTCCAAGCCCATTGCCAAGGCAATCAGTTCGGTAAAATAGAAAACCGGAAGTCTCAATTCCTCACTCGGTCTCATGTCCAGATTCGCCATACAGACAGGGCAGGCAGTCACAAGACAATTTGCCCCGGCTTCTCTTGCCATTCTCATCAACCTATTGACCAGATGTATAACAATTTCAGTCTTTCCCAGCGTGAGACTTCCACCGCAGCAATCGGTCTTACATGACCAGTTACGCGATTCGGCGCCCAAGCTCGCCATCATAGCATCAAGCATATAGGGATTTTCATAATTCTCAAATTCACAGACATCGGGGGGCGAAGAAGCAGACACCCGTAGTAAGAAACCGGCTTCAGTCCTTCAAGTTTTTTTGTTACTTTTTCTTCTAATGCATAAAGGCCAATATCGTTATAGATAATATCAATAGGGTTCCTGATTGCGACACTATCATTGTACGTGTCACCAATAATGCCTTCTACCTCAGCCTTCAATGCCTTATCCTTTTTGAGGTGATGCTGTGCCATTTTAAAACGGTTAAAACAGGCGGCACATGGAACCATGACATCCATACCATCTTTTTCAGCAGCCATAATATTTCGTGCAGGAAGGGCAACCGAAAGCTTATAATTGGTCATATGGGCCGATGACGCACCACAGCATGACCAATCATCCACCTCTTTCAATTCTATAGCCAGGGCATGACTGACTGCCTTGACCGATTCATCATATTCCTTTCCCGTGGCATGGAGTGAACATCCCGGATAATATGAAACTTTCAACTATAGCCTCCTTCACGATAAAGAACACAATAACACTCGTGGTTACTATGCCTTCGTTTCCTTAAATATTTTTCTCACCGATTTCATGTTACTTGTTCGTGGGGAAAAGAGCGTAAGTTTCCCTTTCATGAACATGCTTAACCCAATCCCCATATCGGAAAAATAATCACCCGATTTTAATTTATAGTTCGCGATCATCATAGGTTCGTTGATACGTCCGCCCATCTTTACGCTGGACAGAAATGCCTCGTGGAACTTCAGTATATTCTTTTCCTTGACATCCACGTGCGATTCAATGGCCATCTCGCGAAGGACGTCCATCATCCGGGCGATATCAACATCATTGGGGCACCTGGTTACACAGGTTTCACAGGAAGCACACAACCAGATCGTTGAACTGTTAAGAACCCTATCCCGCATTCCCATCTGAATCATCTTAATGATCCGGTTCGGGTTATATTCCATGGCAAATGCAATGGGACATCCTGCCGTGCATTTCCGACAGTGATAACAACTCTGAATGGGTACCCCACCTATTCTTTCGTTTACTTCTTCTAAAAAAGTTCCCATATTTTCTCCGTTAACTGCTTGATTCTGGCTCAAATATAAATTTTTCTTTATCTCCCATCTCAAAAGTTGAAAGCGGTGCGGGCTTATCAATCGATTCTCCCGCCTTGTGAGCAAACAGTTCGAAACCGTCCTTATCCAGCTTCTTCAGGAAATTCCTGAGATCAACACCCATGGGACATACTTCAACACAGGAACCGCAATCAACACAACGCCCCGCCATGTGAAACATCCTCATGATCTGAAACACCTGAACGTCCGTTGGATCATCACCTGTTCCGACCCAAGCGGGTTGGCTCTGCTCAACAAAACAGATCTTGCAGTAACATGATGGACACGTGTTCCGACAGGCGTAACAACGTATGCATTTCTCCATTTCTTTGGTAAAATAAGACCACCGCTCTTCCAGTGGAAGATTTTCAAATTTATTGACACTGTCATATTCCCTGTCAACATCCCTAGGCGGAGCTTCATTTCCCACCATGATATCTGAAATAACAGGATTATTAAAATGACAGTTAAGGCAATTATCGGCAATAACATCCTTGAGAGGTACATCCTTATCACCACTGGTTGTTCTCACCGATATTTTATCCCCGTTGACGGCAGCCTCCAATATCTCTTTACCATCTACAAGGGTTGAAACCTTTCTCTTTGCTACAAAACCGGTACAAGGAACACCGATGATGACGACTTCGTCCCTGTCATACTGTCTTTCCTGAAGATGAATTACCAGAGATCGCGTTGTACATCCCCTTGCTACAACACCAACAACCTTTCTCGTCTTATCCTCCGGTTTAACCCTCACCTGTGACTCTCTATGCTGATGGATGATGTCATGCACATACTTTGCAAGATTTTGCGAACAGAAAGAATTCCAGACCAGTTTTCCCGCATCGTCAGGGTTTGTTATAAAGCAAGGTACCGTCTGAAGTGGAAGAGTTCCCTCTTCATACCCCACAATGACATCCACTTTCTTGTCAGCCAACAGTCTTTTTGCTTCTTCTCGTAGTTGCTTTTCCACATTTTCCACTGTTTCTGATTCCTCATTCATTTTTTAAAAGTTAGCGCTTAGCTATCAGCCACCAGCTCAACTGGATTGGGATATTATATTTTTTTCTTTATCGTGCTGATCGCTGTGTCCTATTATACCTTTTTTACCAGTTTATTTGCCGGACCAAGGGCTTTTACTCTTTCTGTTACTCCCCTCACAACCTGGGCAAATTTTTCACCCTCAGATGCCGAAACCCAGCTAAACATTGTTCTATCGGGATCAATTCCTATGTATGTAAGAAAGTTTTTCAGCATGGCAAACTTTCTTCTGGCGGATAAATTACCTGTTATATAGTGACATTCCCCGGGGTGGCAGCCGGACACGAGAACACCATCCACCCCTTCCTGAAGAGCCTTTACTACATAAAAGGGATTTACTCTCCCTGAGCATGGAACCCTTATCACCCTCACGTTGGGGGGATACTGTATCCTGCTAATTCCTGCCAGATCTGCTCCCGTATAGGTACACCAGTTACAACAGAAAGCAACAATCTTTGGTTCCCAGTTTTCATTCGATTTATTTTCAGCCATATATTCTCCTACAACGACAACACACGATTAAGGCATTTGGGAGGGCATAATGCTCGTCCTCAACTTTGATCGGGGATCCTCACCTGCATTTATTCGCAAAGATTCACTAGCTCGACAAATTCCCTAACAGCGTCAGGATTCCCTCGTTATCAAATCCATATAAATCAATGGCATTCATTCTGCACGATGCCGTACACACACCACACCCCTTACAAAGAACAGAATTGACCACTGCACAACCCTGTACCACATCTACTTCCACGGCGCTGAAGGGGCAATTAAGTTCGCAAAGCCCGCATGCCATACACCTTTCCTTGTTTACATGAGCCGTCTTCCCTTCGGCTTCTATAAAGTCTTTACTCAGAACGATGCATGCACGTGCAACAGCAGCATTGGCCTGTGTAATGGCCTCATCACTCAGTTTCGATGAATGAGACATACCACACATGAACACACCATCCGTGGCAAAATCCACGGGTCGCAACTTAACATGGGCCTCAGCAAAGAAACCATCCTGATTTACCGACAGTTTCAGCATATTGCTAATGGCATGGTTTTCAGGATTCCCGACAACACCAACACTAAGTGCCAGTATATCCGTTTCAATTTCTACCGGTTCGTTCAATATGGGATCAAAAACCGATACGGTTATTTTGGAACCGTTGGCTTTTACTTCGGGTTTCCTGTCCTCATCTTCATAGCAGATGAACTTGACATTGGCCTCCCGGGCTTTTTTATAATAATCTTCCTTAAATCCGTAAGTTCTGATGTCTCTATACAGTATCGTGACATCTTTATCCGGATCAGCTTCTTTTAATTTCAGGGCATTCTTGATAGCCTCGGTACAACAATACCTGCTGCAGTATGGCCTCTCGGCATTTCTCGAACCGACACACTGAATCATAACAACACTCTTTGCATCGGTAACCTTTTGATCGTTTTTATAAATCAACGCCTCCAGCTCCCGCTGGGTAACAACGTTTTCATTTTGACCATAGAGATATTCATCTGTTTTGTTCTCGTACGCCCCTGTCGCCACGATGACTACACCATGTTCAAACTGGTACTCCTCCCCGCCGGATGCAACAGTGGTCTTGTAATTCCCTATGAATCCCTCGAGTTCCTTTATCTTTGCCCCGGTGTAAACATGTATCAAGTCGCTTTTTTCAACACGTTCCAAGAGACCGGCCAGATGTTTCCTCGTATCAAGACCTTCCAACGTATAATACAGTTTCCCATAATTTCCGCCTAATTCATTCTCCTTTTCCACAACATGGGATTCAAAACCCTGATCGGCAAGGGCAAGGGCTGCGGTTATACCGGCAAGTCCACCTCCCAAAATCAATGTAGCCTTATTTACACTGAGCTGACCCGGTTTCAGGGGCTTCAGATACTCAGCCTTGGCTATCGCCATTCGCACCAGGTCTTTCGCCTTTTCCGTTGCTGCTTCCGGTTCATTCATATGGACCCATGAATCTTGGTCCCGGATATTGGCCATCTCAAACAGATATCTGTTCAGACCCGCCTTTTCACAATTCTCCTGAAAAAGACCCTCATGTGTCCGGGGGGAACAGGATGCCACCACAACCCTGGTAAGATTGTGCTCTTTGATCATCTCGCCCATCTTGACCGCCGTGTCCTGAGAACAGGTAAAGAGATTGTCTGCGGCATAAACTACATAAGGAAGGGTCTTCGTATATTCTACAACCGCGGGCACGTCCACAACCCCGCCAATGTTAATCCCACAATGACAGACAAAAACTCCAATTCTCGGGCCGATGCCTCTTAAATCCATCTCAGGGGGAAGTTCTTCTACGGTAGTCATGGTCCCTCGACGGGAACTGAGCAGACCTTCCGCACACGCTGCCGCGCCACTTGCTTCCATAACCGTTTCAGGAATATCTTTAGGACCTCCGAAAACACCACAGACAAAAACACCATTACGGCTGGTTTGTACAGGATTCTCAAGGGAAGTCTTGCAGAAGCCATGTTCTTCAAGCTCTATTCCCAAGCTCTCGGCCAGTTTTTCTGCCTCTTTCGGCGGGTTTAAACCGACGGAAAGAACAACCATCTCGAATTCTTCCTCTACCAGTGACCCGTCTTCGGCAACATAGGTGAGAAGAAGATTTTTCGTCTGCTGCAACTCCTTCACCGACGAGGGCATGGATCTGATATATCTGATTCCATACTCGTCCTTTGCCCTGTCTACAAAACGGTCAAAATCTTTCCCATAGGCACGTATATCCATATAGAAGATTGTGGGGTCGAGTGTATTGAGGTGTTCCTTCCCGATAATGGCCTGCTTTGTCGCATACATACAGCACACGGATGAGCACCAGCTGTTTCCGCAATTTACGTCCCGTGAACCCACACACTGAATCCATGCAATCTTTTTAGGTTCCTGACCATCGGAAAGTCTCTGGACATGACCGAAGAAGGGACCTGATGCAGACAAGATTCTCTCGAACTGAATACTGCTTATAACATTATCGTATATGCCAAATCCGTATTCACCTCTCAAGTGAGCGTCGAAAAGTTCAGTCCCCGGTGCAGCAATGATGGACCCCACTTCAATCGCTTCTTGCTCTTCCTTCATCTCATGATTGATAGCACCGGCAATGCAAGCATCAACACATTGATAGCATTCTGAACATATCCCACAACTCAAGCATCGGTTCGCTTCTCTGACTGCTTCTTCTTCACTGTATCCGAGAATGACCTCGTCAAAGTGAGTCTTTCTTTCCTCCGGCTCAAGCTCGGGCAGATGCGGCCGCTGGCTCTTCTTCATCCAGCTCACATCACCTTTATCGGCCAGGTCTTTTGTCCAGTCTCTCTCACGGCCTAATTTGACATCTTCACCTTTCAGATAACGATCTATCGATCTGGCCGCTTCCTTTCCGGCATTGATAGCTTCTACAGCTGTTGCAGGACCGGTGACGTCGTCACCACCGGCGAAGATTCCCTGAACGTTCGTCGCAAAGGTAACCGGATCGACATCAAAAGTGTTCCATTTGTTAATCGAAACGTCACTGCCCTCAGGGATAAACGAAAGGTCAGCCGCTTGACCGATAGCAGGAATGACAGCCTCCACGTCAAGGATAAACTCCGATCCTTCAATCGGAACAGGCCGCCGTCGGCCGCTCGCATCGGGCTCGCCCAGTTCCATTCTGATACATTCAAGACCCGTCACTTTACCGTTATCGCCAAGTACCCTGACCGGGGCAGCAAGGAATTCCATCTTGATACCTTCTGCGAGTGCCTCTTCAATTTCCTCATTCGCAGCGGGCATCTCGGCACGGGTTCTTCGATAGAGAATGAATGCTTCCTGCGACCCGGTTCTCAGCGCAGTCCGAACGGCATCCATGGCAACATTACCACCACCGATAACGGCGACTCGATTCCCCAGGAATACCTTTTCACCAAGATTTACCCGTTTCAGGAAGTCGATTCCGTGGACAACCCCACCCAGGTCCTCTCCGGGGATATCAAGCTTACTGCTTATATGCGTTCCCACGCCGAGAAACACGGCATCATAGTCTTTTCGAATATCATCAAAGGCAATATCGACACCGACTTTGGTATTCAGTTTGATATCGACGCCCAGTTCTTCAATGGTTTTGATCTCGGCGCTGAGGACATCTTTCGGAAGTCTGTATTCGGGAATACCGATGGCCAACCAACCGCCGGCAACAGGCTGTGCCTCGAATACGGTAACCGTATATCCTTCGATAGCCAGATAATACGCAGCGGTAAGACCCGCAGGCCCTCCACCGATAATGGCTACCTTTTTGTCTTTTTTCTCTTTGATCTCCGGTACGTATTTCGTCTCATCGTTCAGGTCAAGATCCGCAACGAACCGTTTCAGATACATGATTGAGACCGGTTCATCGACCTCTGCCCGTTTACATGCAGTCTCGCAGGGATGGGTACAGACCCTTCCGCAGACCGAAGGAAAGGGATTTTCCTGCTTTATGAGTTTGAGTGCCTCTTTGTATTTGCCGTCTGCAATAAGGGCCACGTAACCCTGGACGCTTATGTGGGTCGGACATGCCGCCTTACATGGTGCAGTCCCGAGTTTGTCAATAGCAAACGCACTGGGAATAGCCTGGGGAAATTTTCGGTAAATGGCTCTCCTCTCATCAAGGCCTTCGTTGAAGACGTTTTTCACTATAACGGGACAGACATTGGCACAATCACCACATCCGGTACATTTATCAACATCGATGTATCGTGGAGCCTTCGTCAGTTCAACTTTGAATCGTCCTGGTTCCCCGTTAACGGATTCCACAGTTCTTCTGGTTAATATTTCTACATTCGGGTGTCGTCCGACTTCAACAAGCTTCGGAGAAAGGATACAGGCGGAGCAGTCATTGGTGGGAAATGTTTTATCGAGTTGGGCCATGACACCGCCAATGCTGATATCATTTTCGACGAGGTATACTTTCATACCCGAATTTGCAAGGTCCAGAGAAGCCTGAATACCGGCTATGCCTGAACCCACAACCATTACAGCACCGACTTTTTCATTATCTTTAACCACTATATTTACACCTCAGATTTAATGTCTGTATCTGCTATTATAACTGTTAATATTAATACGTACCAACCGTCGCGTCGTTAGCAGAATTTCATTTTTATGTCAAGGCATATTTAAAAAATATTTACTAAACGGACACCACGAAACACATGTATATCAAATAAGTTACCCTTTTTTATCTCTTTGTTGCTTTCATTATTTTTTCCCACAGATCATCTTTTCCGTAACCGGTTTTTGACGAGAACATAATGACACCTTCATCATGTGCAGGGTTGAGATGCTCCATTATTGTTCGACGCCGAACAGTAACCTGATTTTTTGAAATCTTATCCATTTTCGTCAGAACATAAATGAAATTGACGTCATAATGACGAAGCCAATCAACGAGTGCGAGATCATCGTCTGAAGGTTCTCTCCTGATATCAAGAATGAGAATGACCAGGCATAGATTTTTTCTTTCCTTGAGATATCTCTCCACCATGGGACCCCATGTCTTTTTTACGGAAAGGGGAACCTTCGCATATCCATAACCGGGTAGATCAACAAAACACAGTCGGTCGTTTATCTTAAAGAAATTAATAAGACGGGTTTTCCCCGGCACAGTACTTGTTCGGGCAAGTCTTTTTCTATTGAGCAGGGTATTGATCAGCGAAGATTTGCCCACATTGGATCTGCCCGCAAAGGCTATCTCAGGAATCGATTCTTCCGGATACTGGGAAGGTTCAGCGGCACTTTTTAAAAATTCTGCCGATGTTACTTTCATAACAATGAAAATCCTATCATTGTAATCACATCATTCCGGTACCTATTAAATGATATTTTCACAGAAGTCAAAAACTGATAGGGAAATAATCGTACGTTGTAAGAATGCTTACAATTAGTGGGCGTTTATACTCTTGATACTGCACATGCTATTTGTCTCAACTACTTTGTGTTATCCTCCTGACAATACGGTAATGCAAGTCGATTGCTTGTAAATGACAGGAGCGAGAATTCGATCAATATGAGCACTTGTAATAACTGCAGAATTAACCTGCCGGTTTCTTTAATTTTCCACATTTATTATTGACTTAAGAAGATATAATTGATACGTATTGCCACTTATATATTAATTATAAACTCTTCAGGAGGGGTCCTATGAAAGACGATAAATTTGTCCTTTGGTTCAATGAAATCGAACTGGACGATATACCGCAGGTGGGAGGGAAGAATGCTTCTCTCGGTGAGATGATACGTGAGCTTACCGTCAAGAATGTCAGCATTCCGGATGGTTTCGCTGTTACCGCTTATGCCTATAGATACCTGCTGGATTCTGCCGGAATTAAAGATGAGATAGGACATATTCTATCCGATCTTGACACCCATGATATGCACAGTCTTGCCGAAAAAGGTGAGAAAATACGATCTCTTATCTATAATGCTACTGTACCCGATGATCTGAGAGATGCAATCGTTGAAGCGTATCACAAGCTCTGTGAAGAATACGAGGAAAACATGGACGTTGCGGTACGGAGTTCTGCAACGGCAGAAGATTTGCCCGACGCAAGTTTTGCCGGACAGCAGGAAACCTTCCTTAACATCCGGGGTGAAGAAGCCGTCATCGAGGCGTGCAAGAAATGTTTTGCGTCCCTCTTTACAAACAGGGCCATCTCGTACCGGGAAGACAAAGGGTTTGACCACATGTCGGTCTTTCTCTCTATCGGCGTCCAGAAAATGGTCCGGTCAGACCTCGAATCATCAGGCGTTATTTTTTCCATTGATACGGAATCGGGATTTAAAGATGCCATCCTGATTACCGGTTCCTATGGTCTCGGTGAAATGGTTGTCCAGGGAACGGTCAACCCGGACGAGTTTTTTGTGTTCAAACCGACACTGGACGGACATCGCCCAATCCTTCAGAAAAAACTGGGCACAAAAGAAGTGAAGATGATTTATTCAACTGAAGGAGATGAATCAACCAAGATCGTTCCTGTCCCCGAAGAGGATAGAAAGCGTTTCTGTATTACGGAAGACGAAATTCTAAAACTCGCTAAGTGGACAAAGATCATTGAGGATCACTATTCCGAGAAAGCAGGATTTTTCAAGCCCATGGATATCGAATGGGGGAAAGACGGAAAAACCGGTGAATTGTTCATTCTCCAGGCGCGACCTGAAACCGTTCAGTCACAAAAAGATATGAATGTCCTGGAAACCTACGTACTTCTCGAAACCAAAGAACCGCTCGCCACAGGAACTGCTGTCGGATCAAAAATCGGTTCAGGGAAGGTGCGGGTCATTGAAACTGTTGCCAATATTAAAGATTTTCAGGCCGGTGAAGTGCTGGTAACGGACATGACCGACCCTGACTGGGAACCGATCATGAAAATTGCCGCCGCCATCGTTACGAACAAGGGGGGAAGAACCTGTCACGCCGCTATTGTGAGCCGTGAATTGGGTGTTCCCTGTATTGTCGGTACGGGAGACGGAACGGAAAAAATCAAAGGTGCCACTGAGGCAACCGTGTCGTGCGCCGGGGGGGAATTAGGTGAAATCTATGAAGGAATTCTGAAATATGATGTTCAAAGGGTCAACCTCGAAAATCTTGAACGTCCGAAAACCATGATTATGATGAATGTGGGAAATCCTGACAATGCCTTCGCGCTGGCATCGATCCCCAGTGATGGTGTCGGTCTGGCCAGACTTGAGTTCATCATTAACAACTTCATACGAATCCACCCGATGGCCCTGGTACATTTCGACAGAGTAACTGATGAAAACGTCAGAAAAGAAATCGAAGCACTGACACAGGGCTATGAAAACAAAACCGACTTCTTTGTCGATAAGCTGGCACAGGGTGTTGCAAAGATCGCCGCTGCCTTCTACCCGAAAGACGTTATCGTCAGGATGAGCGATTTCAAGAGCAATGAATACGCAAATCTGATCGGTGGCCGGTACTTTGAAGAGGATGAGGAAAACCCCATGATCGGATTCAGAGGTGCGTCGCGCTACTACGACGAACGATACAAGGAAGGATACGTTCTCGAATGCAAGGCCATGAAAAAAGCTCGTGACGAGATGGGACTCACGAATATCAAACCGATGATTCCCTTCTGCCGTACTCCGCAAGAGGGGAGGCGGGTGGTAGAAATCATGGCTGAAAACAGCCTGAAACAGGGTGAAGATGGTCTCGAGATCTACATGATGGTCGAAATTCCCAGCAATGTCATTCTTATCGAAGAATTCGGCAAGATCTTTGATGGTTTCTCCATCGGATCGAACGACCTGACACAGCTGGCCCTCGGCCTGGACAGAGATTCATCCCAGGTTGCACATATCTTCGATGAGAGAGATCAGGCTGTCTTAAATCTCGTCGAAAGGGCAATCCTGAAGTCGAACGAAATGGGTAAGAAGATAGGCATCTGCGGTCAGGCCCCGAGCGATTACCCCGAGTTTGCCCGCTTCCTGGTCGAATGCGGAATCAGCAGTATCTCGCTCAATTCCGATACGGTCATTAAAACAACGTTAGACATCCTGGAAACGGAAAAAAGTCTTGGAAAATAGCCTATAACAAGACGCTGAGTTCTTGACTCACCGCAAAGAATAAAAGGGATAGAGGAGTGGTATAGTACCAACCCTCTATCCCTTTTTCATTTTTTAATGTTACTGTTTCACAACGGTCAATAAAAAATCCCACTTCATACCTGAAGAGGGATTTTTCAGATACTATCAAAAGCGATTTACGGATATGCCGTAGCCGGTACGCTCTAGTATTTTTTCCGTTTCTGCCACACTTCCCAGTAAAATCTCCCGATCGTGAGGAATATGGCCAGGAAGAATAATCCGAGCATGAAGGTGGGCTCGGTATGAAACTTCATATCCATCCAGTACCCGGCATACAAGAATAAAAACGAAGATACAACGATGGTCAAGCCCCAGGCACTGAGCATAAACAGGTCGCTGTACTTGAATACATTTTCTTTCTTTTTACGTGTGAGTAACATGATATTCATCCTCCTTCCTTTCACCCTGCCTCACCTGTCGCGAGGGAGGGGATATGAAATCTGAAACCTGTAACGGTCGCAGATATTAAGTTCTAGCTAACCAGGGCCTTGAGGGCATCCACAACCGGAGAGGTGAAGAGCGCCACAAGGAT
>JAFGQS010000137.1 GCA_016935565.1 Deltaproteobacteria bacterium | reverse complement strand
TGATGAGTTCTCGATCGACCAGATCCGGGTGGTATCTGTTTGTAATGTAGAGTTCTGTCTGATCACAGTAATGATCGCTCGCCGGGATACCCGACGTCCCGGTCGGTATGACCGACAGCGATGTGTTCCAGTCGGTCAGGGAATAAATGTGTCGCTGAGACACGCCGAAAGACGTGTCATAGGGTTTGGTCACATCATAGGTGAATTTACACACCGTGTGCCAGCTTCCGCCGATTTCAAAGGGACCTCTGTTGAGTTTGAAAACCCTGTCGAGAGCCTCGACCTGCCCCATCGGATGTTTGAGGAGCAACCGGTGAAGTTTTCCCCACTGCCATTGTGTCGGATCCTTTCCGAGCCGATCGTTGAGATACGCCAGGCTATCACGGTAACTCTGTCGAACAACGTCGGCATATGTTTCTGTTTTATCGACGGTGATTATGTCGTCATACCATGGTGAATCCCTGTTTTGCAGGATATTGTCAAAGGCATGTCTGTGCAGCAAAATCGACGAAAAATATTCCTTAAAAAGGTCGTCACCCATCTCGTCTGCAAATACATTCACAATGAAGGTACAGTAAAAGGTCTCAAAAATTGACGCAGCCGAACTTTCCTTTGCAAGCACCCCATCCCATGAGGACAACATATCAAGGGTTTGCCGTTCAAGGGGTGTCAATGTGCCTGAATCCGTAACTTCCCGAACGATTTCATCCCTCATATTCGCAGCTAATTTCGAGTATTGATCGGCCTGAATCCTTTTGAAGTCATCGATTGATAATGTTTGCTTTTCCGCAAGCAGCTCCCGTATCCGGTCAATTCGCACAGATGGTGCGAACCAGCGGCTTATATAGTAGGGATAAGAATCGGCGACGGATTTGTTATTTGCTGACGATACAAAGCCGCTCGCCGGGTTATAGACATGGGGTAGTTTCTCAAACGGAACCATTCCCTTCCAGTCGTATTCATCAGTCCATCCGGGCATGACGCGGATGGCGTTCTCCGCCTTGCGTATCGGCACAAGGGCGCAGCAGTACATACCGATATTACCGTCAACATCGGCATAAGCAACATTCTGGCTCGTTGCACCAAACGTTGAGAATGCATCACAGAAATCACCCCAGTTCTTGGCACGGCATAAGCGGTACACGGTCCGCATTTCGTTGCTGAATTCATTACCGACCCACCGCATGGAGATCGCCTGTTCTTTAATCTTTTTTATTTCCGAGACAATGGGCCCGCGGTGGGTGAACGCGATTTTTTTCACGACCGGCTCTTTATCCTTTACTTTGATCGTTTCATGTCGAATCTCCAACGGCCGCCACCTGTCTCCGAATCGGTATTCGGCAGGATTGTCAGGGTTGATTTTTTCAAGGTAAAAGTCCATGTCGTCGACCATAACATTGGTAAACCCCCAGGCTATGCGGTCATTGTGCCCCGATATCACACAGGGCTGCCCGGGAAGGACAACACCTGTCACGCTGAATTCTCCTTCTACAACCTGGTGCATCTGATACCAGATGCCCGGACAGTTGAGACCGAGGTGCATATCATTTGCCAGTATCGGTTTTCCCGTAACACTTTTTTTGCCTGAAACAGCCCAGTTGTTACTGCCTGCAAAAACGGCAAGACCGAGATCCGTCAGCACACGGCCATAGTCTGCAAGTTCCATCGGCAGGTCGACCTGTCCCGACGTTGTAACATAATCAGGGTACACAACGGATCTCTGTCGAGACGTATCGGGAATAAAATCGCGACACATATCGGCCCCGAGTTTCTGCATTAACCTGTAAAGCACCAGTTCGCTTTTCCACCCAGTGGAAAGATCAAGGGCCATAAAACTGACCAGGTTGAGAGAATGCTCGGGTATCCATTTCTCAGGCTTGTATTTTAAGATGACGAACTCGGGCGGCAGGTCATTCTTATGACCGTCAATATACTGGTTCACGCCGTCACAGAATGCTTCGAGCGCTGTGATTTCGTTCCGGTCATCCATTCGATCCAAAATCATCCTTGATTTCTCAGGCATTCTGAGGGATCGCAGGAAGAGATCGGTTTTTATCAGCTTTTCACCGAATATTTCGGAGAGGCGTCCCGTGGTTGCTCTCCGTAAAAGGTCCATCTGCCAGAGCCGGTCCTGAGCCATAATATAGCCGACTGCTATATTAAGATCATTCTCATTCTTCGCAAACACATGGGGAACCGCATGGGAATCCCGGTACACGACGACCTCATCGATTATCCCTTTGAGTTTGACAACTCCGTCGTAATTGGGCAATGCTCGTGTCGCCACGGAATGAACAAACAGGTATGCAGCAATAAACCCCACGACTGCGATAACCACTATTCCCAACAGTGCAAATTTTACTTTTCTCATGATGATACCCCCGATCTATCAGGTATTGATTCAACAAACCATGAAATCTTGGAGAATCATTTTATCACTCGATTCGTAAATATTGAATATGGAGATGTTTTATTTTATAGGAAAGTGCCCGGTTGTAAAATAAAATGTGGTCAAACGGATGCGTGTTTTATTTTTTTTCCTGAATCAGCATGGTTGATGGATCAAGGAACAACGGGGGATGTTCGGATGTTTCAGATACGCTTTTTAACGCTCTAATATGGATTTCTTTGCCTTCGGGCTGGAGATCCAGGGCAACATCAAACAGATCGGCAACATGAGATAGAGAAGGCGGCATATCATCCGGGTTTCGATCTTCATGGCGGTGGGTCGTGATGCTGAACCAGACATGAAATGAATGCTTCATAGCCAGCGCTTTCAAATCGACAAGAGACTGTCGAACCGATTCATCAAAGTGCAGGCCGTCAATGATGGTCATCCGGGGGTGAAAAATACCCTGCTCCGTTATGTCGGTCAATCGTTCTTCAATCCTGGGGACATTGAAACTATCGACCCTGAACGTCATGATGAATCTATGCGGTAGTGTGGTCTCCCAGAGTTCATTTATCTGCTGTACGTTATAGTGTTTTGTAAGATTCTGGAACAGCTCTTTGTACCGGAGTCCGACTTTGCCCACCGAATCACTGAGACTGATGTGGAGGACATTGTTGCCTTGTAACATGTTGTATAAGGCAAGCTGGACGAGAAACGCTGTTTTGCCGACGCCTGCACGTGAAAGCACAGTGCCGAATCCACCCTCGGAAATTTTCGTATCAATGTCCTGTTCCAGAAGCCTGAACGGGCTTGTAAGGAGAATATCTTTTTTCAGCATATCGAGATTCCTGTCTTTCATGTTAATGATGCGTGCCGGTTGTTTGAATATGGATAGAGCCTGAGCCTGTGACGCACTGAATGATGCTACCATGTTTACGTTGTTCACCGTAATTTATTTTTTATGCCGCATTCTTTTTGTTCTTCGCCGCTTTCTCGGCCAGTTCGTCTGCAATCGATTGCGGGACTAGTTTATACAGGGCGAATTCCATGGTAAACTGGGCCTGTCCCTGTGACGATGATCGTAAAACCGTTGAAAAACCGAACATTTCAGCAAGGGGAACCTGGGCTTCAATTACGCACATGGGGCCTTCGTCCTGGGCTCCCACAATCATTCCCCGGCGCTGGTTCAAAAGTCCCATGACGGCACCTTGAAACTCGGTCGGTGTTTCAACGACGACCTTCATGATGGGTTCATGAATCACCGGTTTGGCTTTTGCATACCCCTGCAAAAAGGCGCCACGGGCGGCTGCCTGAAATGCCATGTCGGAGGAATCGACGGCATGGAATGCACCGTCATTGATCACCACCTTGACCCCGGTTACGGGATACTCCATTTTAGGACCTTTTGCGAGACATGCTTTAAACCCCTTTTCACAGGCGCTGATGTACTGTGTGGGAATGGCACCTCCCGTTATCATGTTTTCAAAGATAAAATCGCCCTCATCCGTGGGTTCCACGTATCCGACCACCCTTCCGTACTGTCCTGAACCACCGGTCTGCTTTTTATGTATATAGTCGAATTCCGCCCTCCGGGTAATCGTTTCCCTGTACGAGACACGAGGATTGCCGGTTTCCACATCAGCACTATACTCGCGGCGCATCCGTTCTACATAGACTTCAAGATGAAGCTCTCCCATACCTTCGATGATGGTTTCATTTGTTTCATGGTCGACATAGGTCTTGAATGTGGGGTCCTCCTTCGTAAATCTGCTGAGAGCCTTGGACATGTTAATCTGGGATTTATTATCCTTCGGAGCTATTGCCAGAGAAATAACCGGTTCCGGCACAAACATGGATGTCATAGTCAGGTTGAGACCCTGAGAAACAAAGGTATCTCCCGACGCGCAATCGACGCCGAAGAGAGCTCCGATATATCCTGCGGAAACGGCCGCGACATCTTCCATCTGGTCTGCATGCATGCGGACAACACGACCAACCTTGATCTTTTTCCCGGTGCGCATGTTTACGATTGTTGAACCTTTGGCAAGCGTGCCCTGATACACACGGATGTAAGTAAGCTGACCATACGGTCCGTCTTCCAACTTGAAGGCAAGGGCAACAACAGGTTTTTCCGGATCACTGGGCAAAATAACGGGGCTCTCGTTATTGTCCATGTCAAGGGCCTCGTTTTCCACGTCGGACGGACAGGGAAGTAACCGTGTAACCGCATCAAGGAGGGGCTGCACGCCTTTATTTTTATATGCTGATCCCACAAAAACGGGGGTGATTTCCCGTCTTAACGTTCCCACACGCAGGGCATCAGCAAGCAAATCTTCAGTAATTTCCCGTTCCTCGAGAATAGCCTCCGTCAGTTCGTCTGAGAACAGTGAGGCTGCATCAATCAGTTTTTCCCGTTTCGCTGCGGCTTCCGCCAGAAGAGATTCCGGTATGCTCTCGACACGGACATTTTCTCCATTTTCTCCATCGAAATAGATGGCTTTCATGGCGATAAGGTCGACGACACCCTTCAGATTCATTTCAAGTCCAATGGGTATCTGCGTGGTCACCGCATTGTGCCCCAGCTTTGATTTGAGCTGAGAGATGACACGATCGGGGTTTGCTCCGCTCCGGTCACACTTGTTGATGAAAGCGATACAGGGAATTTTATAACGTTTCATCTGTTGATCAACCGTAATGGACTGGGACTGAACGCCTCCAACAGCGCAGAGAACAAGGACGGCACCGTCAAGAACCCTGAGGGATCGTTCGACCTCGACAGTAAAATCAACGTGGCCGGGGGTATCGATAATATTTATTTCATGTTCCTGCCACTCGCAGTATGTCGCTGCCGACGCGATGGTTATACCGCGTTCCTTTTCAAGTTCCATGGAATCCATCGTCGCGCCGATACCATCTTTTCCTTTGACATCGTGGATGGCATGGATACGTTTGGTGTAATAGAGAATCCGTTCGGTAAGCGTTGTCTTCCCCGAATCGATATGGGCGCTGATACCGATATTTCTGACTTTACGGTCGTCCTTTTTCATGGTGATGTGTCCTTCTCCATCAAGTTGGTTTGTTAACTGCATTACACATAAAAAAAATCCCTCATATGGCAATTTCACGCCAGATGGGGATCTTCTGTTCATGAGTATTGCAGTATCGAAAGAAGTTTTGAAATATAGTCGTTCGACTTTAATTTGTCAAGAAATATTTCTGACTAAATGATGAAAAATCGAAAATATTCCGATGGACTGTGTGGTCGGTACCGTGAATCAGGAAGAAATGAAATGAAAGATTAGCTTATGTTAATAGACACTTTGAACGGGAAATGTCCGTTATATGCACATCGGCATTCTCAACAATGCCCTGTCAAAATCCTCCTGCAGACATCGCTTATTGTCTTTCTGCCGCACAATGCTGGCGTTTACTTTTTCTTCATCTATTTCCAGGATGCTGAACGTCATGGGGCACCCTCTGTCTTCATAATTATACATATGACCCGGGTTGATAAACACCATACCTTTTCTTTCCTCGATCTTCGCAATGTGTGTATGCCCGTACAGGAAAATATCCGCGTCTCTTTCGACGATAATCGACTCCGGTTTGATATCACTGGGCAGATCATTGTAATGCGATTCAGGCGTGTGCGTAAGAAAAATCTTCCAACCTTCAACATCGATAAATTTCCTGTTTACTATATTCGGATCGGGATAATAGCACGTATCCCATGTTCCGGGTACTCTTATAAGATCATGTCCGTGTTCTTCGAGAATAGAGGCATCATCATAATAGTCACCGAGATGAATAACCGTATCTATCTTTTCAGTTTCCAGATAATTTAATGTCCAGTTCATGGAAACGGGATCGTCATGAGTGTCTGAGATTACCATAATTTTCGTCATTAAGAAGGCTCCATCCTTATTTGAAATATTTCAGGTGATCAGCATGGCCGCACGTCCCTGCATTTACCGCATGCTCACCACGTACAGGTTGTTCCCGGCGGCGGAGTATAAAAAAGGGGCAATACCGTGTCAAGTTCAAAATTCGGAATGACGTGAAGAAAAGTTCGAAATTGAGGAAAAATCACAAAATACTCGAAACCCAAATCATAAAACACGTCGATCTTCGCGGGGACAGTACTTGACGGTCTTGCCGGAAGTTGTATCTGAAACCCAGCTTAATGACATGTCTATGGAATGATCGAAGACAAGAGAGTATTTCTCTGAAGGAAAGCGGGGGTTTTTGTTTGGGTGTGGAGAATTGCTACAATGACAAAAAGTAAAAAAACTTCTTATTTTCTTATTTTTTGCAGATAAAGGAAACACAAGACAGCATACGATGCCGACAATCATTATAATTTTTCGACGTACGTATCGTCTTGTGTTTCCCCTTCCGAGAAGTGAATTCTCAAACGGTATATGTTGTCCTACCTTACCAAGAAACATTACGAATGAAGAGAAGGCGGCCATATGGAAGATTTCATGCTTCATTCCACAAATATGGCACGGAAGTTTAATCGGCATTTTCCCTGAGAAGTTAAATTATTTGAGATGAAAAATGCTGCAGCGTCTTCAGTCAACTAATCACTTACCACTAAAACGTCTGTCCCTGCTTTTCTTTCCGATACACGAAAGGAGGAAGGAGCCTGGGCGTGCTTGGAGATAAAACCCCGTTTCTTTTCCGAGAAACGGGGTTTTTTGTTTAACGGCTGGAACATTTACGAAACGGCAAAAAGCAAGATCCGGCCGCAAAACGTTTACCATCTGAGACCCGGTCGAAGCAGAAATCCAACATCTCAGCGACGCCTTATCGGTATTTGCCTCGAAGTGCCCGAGCCCCCCACACTCGACTTATGGGGTGGGCCGCTGCCTTTATCAATCACGAAAAAGCCTCTAAAATTCCGGGTACAATCAGGTGTGGTTTCCTGTGCCATGAGTTGATTGCCTGGAATACCTATGTTCATGGCAATCGTGCACGTCTGCAGATAGTTAGGATCGTAGACCTCTATTTCGACTTCCTTCGTTCCGTTATTATATCTATACCCCGTCGCCAGGACCTGGTGGTTACTTGACACATCATTTGCCAGATTGGATGGCCCGGCAAAAATCATTCCCATGATGATCGGTGCTTGTCTGTCAATTGCTTTCCGCAACTTTGGCCATTCTTCCTTCGTACTGTGTCCGATTGTATGGAGGGCTACGGTGTGAGATTTATTTGGTTTCATTGTCCATTTGACAAATCTCGTCCAGTTACAGGGGTACGGTACCAGTGTTGCGATTTGGGCATCCACAAGCTCTTTTTTAATCGTTGGTGAAAAATTTGGTGGATTGGTTTTCCCATCTCTGAAGCGGTTGAGTGCGCTCAAACACATCCCTCCGCACAGAGCCCATCTGAATCTGGTCGCTTTTCCAATTTTGCCCAAAGGATTCTCATCTTTACAAGTGGGAGCAGCACAGACGAGGCGGGCTACATTTTTAAAAGGCCATCCATGTTTAGCCCTTTCAAACGCGGTTCGCTTCCACCCGCTCCAACCTTCTTCAGGGATGGATACGTTAATTGTAAGATGTTTCGCATGGGGCCAATCATTATACGTTCTGGATTCTCCCACTTTCACATAGCCGTATCGATGAACTTTACGGAGGACTTTGACGAAGATATCAGGGCGCCATGTGGTAACGCCGTGCGGAGCAGGATCCCAGTGCTTACCCTCATACATCATGAAGTAATGTCCTTTTGAATCCGTTACGACCTCATTCAGAAAGTCATGCTTTCCTCCCAGCACATCATCCGAATCCCACGCCCTGACCAGAATGCCCGCGACTGGTTTCTTCCGGCTATCGGTAATTATTCCCTCGATACCCGTTAGTTGTACGTTAATAGTTGTATCATCCTTGTGCTTCCGGTCCTTGTAAGTTTTGGACTGTTTGACCGGTACCCACTTGCCGCCGATCTTGGCATAAACCTCGACAAATATGTCCGGGCGCCACGTTGTAACATTATGTGGCGCGGGATCCCAGTGTTTGGCTGTAAAAGGACCGATCTTATAGTACCCCTGTGCATTGGTATATGCCTGCCCCATGAAATCATTCTTTCCTCCGCTGTCCTCATC
Organism: Deltaproteobacteria bacterium; assembly: GCA_016935565.1. Classification (GTDB taxonomy): domain Bacteria; phylum Desulfobacterota; class Syntrophia; order Syntrophales; family UBA6807; genus JAFGQS01. The sequence goes on along the minus strand of JAFGQS010000137.1, from coordinate 2,446 downwards.
CCAGGCCTTAACCAGATAACCACTTGCGGGCTGCCCCGTCACGATCGTAACCCTGCCTGTAATTGTTCTCTTTGCGAGAACAGGCCCAACATGTAGAATTAACACCATGCTGACGACAGTCAGCACACATACAAGGACAAAACATATAGGATCTTTACGTCGACGTTTCATTTGTCTACCTCCTCTCGTGATGTGTTGAAAAAGGGATCCGTTGCCGGCAAGATCGCACAAAAAACATCTCTGTTTTACTGTACCTGTTTCAGCCGGCTCTCATGCTTGCCTTTTTTATTGTGCACCGGATGAAATCAATCCTACCCTGGCAAGATCAAAAAGCCAGGGTACGTATTGCATCGGTATGACATGAAGCAAGACGAGACGAAACATTAGAGAATACCATAGAGATTCTTTCTTTCGTTTGATTCTCCGAATATCAATGCATCATTCGTCGTGGCCTGGATCGATCGAATTGGTTTGGCTCTTGAAACTTGCAGTGAATATCAATAATTGTAATTCAAGAGATTAATAGTTGATTATTATTAAGATTATAAATTTCGGCTGGCGCAGACTGTTTTCCGTCTCAAGGTGTTAATTTTTTGAAATCATTTTAATGAACTTTCTTAACTATACAGGTTTTGAAAGAATAAAAAAACCCTCAAATTCAATAAAAACAAAATACCGGTCATAAATTCCGTATGATTCAGACGTTCCGGAAATCAGTCCCCGGCGATTCCGGAAAACGTCGTGCAAAAGGCTTTTGCCTTTTGCACGTCCGTCTTCAGCGACGAAGTGCATGGGGCCATATCCCTGATGTATCGACACAAGCGGCACACGCAGGGCCCATGCTCACGCTCACTGAGCCGTCGCCTTGACCCTGTCTTCCTGGGACATCACCGCCAGCTTTTCAAGGAGATGGACGTCCTGCATAAGAACTGGCCCACGGTCGCCGGCTGTCATGGAGTTCTGGTCGTCACCAACCGATACCCCGAATGCAGTCGTCAACTTTTTGGAATCACTCATTTTTGTGGCCTCCTTTCGTTTGTTTGTTTCCTTGTGACGGCACGATTACAGTACCCTCTTCTACATCAGCGGGAGGTATGGGAAAATGAATGTGATAAAGAAGTACTCTGAGAATCCGTGCGTGGTTAAATGCCCGTACGGAGAAGAGTGTTGCGGGTTGTATAACGCTCAAAAGAGATTTTAGCCGCAACAGGGAGATGTCACATTAGTTTCTTCACGTATGACGAAAAGGGCGTGAAGAAGGGGTGCCGAGTGCCCGATCCGGAAATTTTCCTGTAAGAATTTGAAAACAGGTTGTCAATTTCAGTACGACGGCTCATTATAAAATCATGTCCCCGGCATGTCAATGTAAATATAGAGCGGGGGATATACAGGCACCCTTTCTCGATAAGGTCAAGTGAAAATAGATTACTTTCTCAATCCCTTTACTTCTGTGACATCACCCTTTTCGTTCGGGATCAGCTTTCCACCGTATCTGAGTCTGGACCGTAAGCGTCCGTCGGAGGTTTCTCCTTCAGCCCACACCCAGATGTGTCCATCCTTCGTGTCGATGATAAAGATGCCGTACGCATCAGCAGCGGTGCCTATCTTCAATGCCTGGTATCTCCCGACACTATCTTCCGCCGGTGCCGATACCCCCACAGCCAGCAGAACTACGATCGCCAGTATGCATAGTATCTTTTTCATAGTATCCCCCTTCTTATGCAGTAATGTATGTCACGGTCATTTTTACCTTACCCGATTCATTCGTCAATCAAAAAGATCCGGCATCGACAGATAAACAGCACATGGTGACGGTTATCTTCACCTTTTAAAGTTGTTACGTCTGTGGTACTATCCCGCTGTTGCATTTAAGTCCCCATCATGATGCGCTGACAAAAAAGCTCGGTACCTACTGGATTTTCCTGGGGGTGTCAGCAGGAAAAAAGGGGAGGCAACCCCGTGCGACGCCTCGGACCATTCTCGATTTTACCGGTGAGACCATCAATTGGCGGTATCCCGGAAAAATAGTCGATGCATTTCATGCAAGTCATGAGAAACTGGCAGATCTCGGCATCCTGGAGGATTTTTCTGATATCGAACCGCTGAACAGAGGAAAAGGGTACTTCGAACGGTGGCTGGATACAACACTCACCGTGAAACTCTCAAGCAATTTATGGCAGATCGCCGGAAAAAGGAAAGTCCGGAAGACAAGTATCGCCAAAAGATTACATCCGGCACAGCCGAATTATGAATTCAGAGTGCCGGCCACGGTATCCGATATTCAAAAAAATCCCCGGATCATCTCGGAATTCAGGACAAAGCGCTACCTGCGACAGAAAGAACTGGCACGTGTTGTGGGAGTGAGCCGCCAAACCATGTCGAAATACGAGCGCGGCCTGCAGACGATACCGGAGGACAGAGCCAGAACGATTATTCGGATTATTGA
>JAFGQS010000136.1 GCA_016935565.1 Deltaproteobacteria bacterium | reverse complement strand
GCCCATAGGGGCACCGGAAATGATGTAATTATAAACTGAAATATGTACAAAGGAGGATATTATGTTTGATTACATGCTCACTGAAGAACAGATCAAAATAAGGGATGAGGCCCGGGACCTGGTAACATGGGTCCCTCGTCAGATGATAATGGACATGGATAACGACACGATCAAGTTTCCAAAGGAATTTCTTCAGGAAGCCGGTCGACGGAATCTGATGGGATGCCGTTATCCCAGAAAATGGGGCGGCAGAGATATGGACTGGGTAACAACCTGCATGATCATGGAGGAGGTCGGCACACTCGGTTATGAATTTGCCTGTGTTTTCGGCGTTGGGGCAGAACTTGTTTGTGATGCCATAATCCTGCATGGTACGGATGAGCAAAAGGAAAAGTATGTGAAACCTCTTCTCACGGGTGATCTGTTTGCCGCTGAATGTTTGACAGAACCACGCGGTGGATCTGACTTTTTCGGCGCTACGTCCAAAGCGGAGGACAAAGGTGATTATTTCCTTTTAAACGGACAGAAACGTTTTATTGTCGGAGGAGAAGGAGCGGACTATTTCCTGGTTTATGCCCGGACCGATTTCAGTCCCGATGCCAAGCCGCAGGAATCGATTACCGCCTTCATCGTTGACCGTGGCCCCGGTGTTGAAACCAAGTATCTGTACGGGCTGATGGGATGCAGGGGTGGCGGAACGGCCCGCCTTGTATTCAGAAATGTGAAAGTACCGAAAGAGAACATCATCGGCAGGCTCAATGGAGCTTATGATGTTTTTAACACCATGATGATTCCGGAACGACTGGGAACAGCCGCCATGACGATCGGAGCAGCACGACCGGCGCTGGATATAGCGACCAGCTACACCTCTCGCAGGAAGGCCTTTGGACAGGTAATCAATCGGTTTCAGGGAGTAAGCTTTCAGATAGCGGAGTCATCGATCCTCCTGGATGCATCACGCGCCATGGCCTATGTAACGGCTCGCGCAGTGGATGAAGACGTTGATATGGATCGTATTCGTCGAATGGTATCCGAGAGCAAGAAGTTCATAACGGAATCATGCCAGAAGGTAGTCCATAATTGTATGCAGGTTATGGGTGGGATCGGCTATACCAACGTGTTTCCCATTGAACGCATCTACCGTGACGTACGATTAGCATCTATCTGGACCGGGACAAGCGAGGTGATGGCCATGATTGTTGCCCATGAATGGTATAGAGAATTTTTCAAAACGAAGGCGACACGTCTTGCCCGCGACTTCGAAGCCGATGCACAGGAAGCTCATCAGGAGGACGAAAAAATATATGACGACGAGGATATGGAACACAAAGGTTGGTAACGCAGCATGATGCATGCCCTCAAAGGAATGTCCGTTACATCCTGTGTAGGGTCATGAATGCAAGGAGGAGGTATCTTATGAAGTCAGCTGATGATCTTGACAAAAAAGCATTGATTGACCTTTTGAATAGCTGCTGGATGACTCACGATGGGATGTGGTTTTTTCATTGCTTGCAGGAATGCGGAATCGAGAAGGCAAACACGCTCAACAAGGCGGCAATGCGGTCTTTAGCACCGTTAGAGATAGATAGGATTAAAAAGACCCTCGGCTTCAAAAAAGAAAAATTTGAATCCCTTGAAGAACTAAAAGCGTTCTTTGTGAATGCGTCCGAACTATTTATACCGGGCTTCATGAATGTTACCATGAGTTTTCCCGGTAACAATGTCTTACATTGGGAGTTTGAACCGAACAATTGCTTCGCCTATAAAGGAATAAAAAGGATCGGCTTTATTGATCAATACGACTGTGGCGTCATTTATCGACTTGAGTGCTGGTTTAAGAGTCTCGGCTTACAGTACAGCGTAACCCCGGCGATCCGGAGATGCCTGATGCTCATAGACGGAACGTGTTCCGGAGATTTCACCTTTAAGTTTTAGCGGGTATAGCCGGGTAGCACAACAGGATATAATTAATATTGCAAAAACAATGTTTGAAATGATATGGAGAGCACGATGTTAGACATAATGATGATTCACATTAAAAAAAACGGATAGTTACTCAGTGAAAATAACTAATCAAAACAGAGTTCACGCACTTCCGATAATTTTGTTTTGCTATATATGCGTTCTGTTTGTCGTAGGACTATGGCCGATGAATTTCTGGCAACACAATACGGCCATTCTGGATCATCAAAACGGTCTTACCGTCAGCCATCCATCCATCACTTATTCTCAACACCCTCCTCAGAAGCTTCTCAATATGAAAAAATTTACAATACTTATCGACATGGCTTCCGAGTTCCCTGCATCAAAGGGATTCGGCAGCATTGTGTTGTACGGTCTGGATTATCACCATATGAACTTCCTGGTAGGACAATGGAGATCGGGTATCGAGCTCCGGATAGAATCCGACGGCCATGCCAGAACTATGAGTTTCGGAAAGAAAAATGTTTTCAGGAAAGGAAAACAATCATTGTTTGCGATCGTTTACGATTTGAATAACTTTATTCTCTATCACAACGGGGAGAAAATCGCAACCAGACGGACCGGCCCCCTGACATTCTCCCGCTGGAACAGATCGTATCCTCTCGTCATCGGAAGCGATGCGAAAGGACATAGTACCTGGAAGGGGGCGATTCACTCAATCGCAATTTTTGACAGGGCACTGCCGGAACGTGAGGTTCAAAATACGCCTGTCCAAATAAGAGATCCCTTACCTCTGGTATGCTATTCCTTTGCAAACAATCATGGAACGGTGGTAAAGGACTGCGGTACAGGGATTCCGGAAACGTTGATTATCCCCCAACATTTTGTCCCCTATGCAAGAGCCTTTTTAGAACTTCCAGTAAACGAGTGGAGCAAATTCCCTCATAATCTCCTGGATATCACAATCAACCTGTTTGGGTTTATCCCGCTTGGGTTTTTTCTTTCCCTGTACATGACCCATAAGAATGTGCCGTTCAAGAGATCTCTCCTGGTTGTAATAGTTGTCGGGTTTGCTATCAGTTTTGCCATAGAAATCTTACAAGCTTTCCTCCCGAGTCGATCATCGAGCATGTTAGATCTGCTTAACAACACTCTCGGGAGCGCTACAGGAGCTTGCCTGTATTACTTCAGAAACATGTTTTCCCCAACGCGTGAAAACAGAAGCTAAAAAACCAGGTTATCAGCTTTCAGCTATCAGAAAAAGATCGAGGCAGGAAGCACAACATTAGAACGATTTCCGTTTGGCGCTGCGTCATGAAATGAAAAGATTCTTCGTTGGGAAGCTGGGATCACTGGTAAGATTAACACCGAGACGTCTCAGACCTGCTTCATCTCCCGGAGTCGGTATATGGGTCATATGAACCTCACAACCGTGGAGCTCTTTCAATTTCTCCATTGCCAGTTGAGCGGCTGAATTTGTCGTAGCGCTTACACTCAGGGCAATAAGGGTCTCTTCGAGATCCATGCTGACTGTCTTTTCGTGCAACATTTCCGTTTTAAGATTACTAATAGAATCAGTTATATAGGAAGGAAGCAGCTTTATTTTGTGAGGAATGCCCGCCAGGTGTTTGATGGCATGCAGAACAAGGCTGGATGCTGCGTGCATGAGGGGGGAATTGTCACCGGTAATGATTGTTCCATCTTTCAAGGCTATGGCTGCGCCACAATATATGCCCTCATTTCCTTTGTCCTTCTCCCGGGCTTCGTCAGCAGCCCGGCGCGCCGGCTCCACGACTCTTCTGTATTCCGGCTCCAGGTCGAAATTCTTGATAAAAAGTTCCACTCGCTGGACCGTATCCCTTTCGGTAAAGCCCATGGCATACTCACACCGGTACCGAAAATATCGTCTTATTATTTCCTGTTTTGACGCCTCTCGTGTAACTTCATCGTCTGTTATTGCAAAACCACAGCGATTGACACCCATGTCCGTCGGTGACCGATAGAATGACTCGCCCCCTGTAATCTTTTCCAGTATTCTCTTGAGAACGGGAAATGCCTCCGTATCGCGATTATAGTTGACAGCCTTCACATCATAAGCCTCAAGATGAAACGGATCGATGAGGTTGAAATCTTTGATGTCCGCCGTTGCGGCTTCGTATGCCACATTGATGGGATGTTTCAACGGTATGCTCCAGATGGGAAACGTCTCAAACTTCGCATACCCCGCTTTTAATCCCCTCGTGTAATCATGGTACAATTGCGACAGACACGTTGCGAGCTTACCGCTTCCCGGACCCGGACCGGTAACAATAACAAGCGGTTTATCGGTCTCAATGTATTCGTTGGCACCATAGCCCTCATCGCTCACGATAAGATCGACGTCGGTAGGATATCCCTTCGTATACCGATGGGTGTATACCTTAATATTTCGTCTTTCCAGCTTATTCTTGAACGCCGTCGCCGCCGGTTGATTTTCAAATCGTGTTATGACAACACCGAGCACATTGATATCCCACACTCTCAGATCGTCAATCAGCTTGAGGGCATCTGAATCGTAAGTAATGCCGAAATCGGCCCGAATTTTCTTCCGTTCGATATCGCCGGCATAGATGCAGAGGAGAATATCCGCCTTGTCTTTGAGCCCCTGGAGGAGCCTCATCTTCACGTTAGGATCATAACCGGGTAACACGCGGGCGGCATGGAAATCAAAAAGGAGCTTGCCGCCGAACTCGAGATATAACTTGTTGTCAAACCTTTCAACTCGCTCAAGGATTTCTTCCGTTTGTTCCTTTATGTACTTTTCATTGTCAAAGCCGATCTTTCCCATATGATTCCTTTTCCCCCCCGATTTTCGACGGTGGCAGTATATTCTCAAACGTGTATGAGATCAAGGACATTCCACTCATG
>JAFGQS010000135.1 GCA_016935565.1 Deltaproteobacteria bacterium | reverse complement strand
GTTAATGCATGTCGTATTTCTTCAAACCTGATCTTTTATAGAATCTCCTTCTTGAAAAGTCAATTTTCAAATCTCAGTGTGCAGTTTATCCCTTATTGATAAAAAAGGCTCTTCACGATACAATAGATTGTGTTCAAAAACCTTCGTATAAAAAAATCGTAATCGAAAACTCCTCAGTTACAAAAATTCGAGGGAGTTTGTCAGCATGTGCGGCCGTTTTGTACTGATAAGTGACTTAGCAGAAATTACAACCGAGTTTGGTGTACAGGAAATTTCCGGTAATCTTCAGCGGAGTTACAACATAGCCCCGGGCAATACCATTGCTGCTATTATTGACGATGGGTCAAAGCATCTTGTTCTCTTCACATGGGGTCTCATCCCCTCATGGGCAAAAGACTCGTCAATCGGCAATAGATTGATTAATGCGCGGGGCGAAACAGTCGCAGAAAAATCGAGCTTCAGGGCCGCATTTAAAACAAGACGGTGCCTCATCGTCGCGAACGGATTTTATGAATGGCAAAAACGGGGAAAGATGAAAACGCCCGTCTATGTCAGGCTCAAATCGGACAAGCCTTTCGGATTTGCCGGTTTATACGAAACATGGATCTCACCCGACGAGCAAGAGCTCCGTACGTGCACAATTATCACCACCGAAGCGAATGAGTTGTTACAACCCATTCATCATCGAATGCCCGTTATTGTTCCGAAAGATCAGGAAGACATCTGGCTGGATACCGACATGAGCGATACTACTCATGTGTTTTCCATTCTGAAGCCTTATGCCTACAATGAAATGGTAGCGTACGAAGTATCGACCCGAGTGAATTCTCCTGAACACAATTCACCGGACTGTATCACTCCTGTCTCCGAGACATCCGGATAATAAAACTCTTGATTCGACAGAATAAGTTTACCGTTTGAAATATTCTTTCGTCTTGATTGCCGGAAAATAATCCCCTACTGCTGAGGTAAATTACACATACGGTCGACGTTGTTTAGAAAAATATGAAATACTTTGACATTTTACGATGTTTACTATAGAAACGATAAAATTTACATATGTAAAACATCAAGGCTTTCAGGAATGCAAATAAAGGACGTTTTTAAACGCTACAAGCAAGATCTCCGGACAGTCGAACAAAATCTGGAGCAACACTACGGTTCATACATCACACTCATACCGGAAATCACCAACCATATCATCCATAGTGGCGGGAAGAGGCTCAGACCACTTCTTCTCATGATAACATCAGACCTCTGCGGCTATAAAGGTGACAGACGTTATGGTATTGCCGCAGTCCTGGAGTTTCTCCATACGGCTTCCCTGCTTCATGATGATGTCATAGATCTTGCCGATACAAGACGGGGGAAGACCGCAGCTAACCATATATGGGGTAATTCAGCGAGTATACTTGTCGGAGATTATCTGTATTCACAGGCATTTAAACTCATGGTTCAAGATGGAGACCCTCTGGTACAGAAAATTCTTACAGACGCGGCGATTACAATGGTTGAAGGCGAAACGGCGCAGCTTACCAAGCGTGGAGATATTTCTATTACGGAAGAAGAATACCTCCGGGTTATCGAGCAGAAAACGGCCATCCTGATTTCTGCTGCATGCGCAATGGGAGCGATTTTAGCAAAGGCGCCTCAAGAACAAATCGAAGCACTGAGCCAATTTGGAATGAAACTCGGCATAGCGTTTCAGGTAACCGATGACACCCTCGACTATGTAGCCACGGAAGAAGAATTCGGAAAGGCAATAGGAAAGGATTTTCAGGAGGGAAACATTACACTGCCCCTGATCAGAACCCTTCATATGTGCTCCGCTGCCGAGGCCGACTCGATAAAAAAGACTCTGGTAAACATAGACAGCGATGGCAACGATATGAATGAAATCATGTCCTTGTTAGATAAATATCAGGGAATTGATTACGCCCTCAACAAGGCAAGCAACTATATTAATGAAGGCAAGATGTTCCTTGAACGCTTTGACGATTCCGAACCAAAAAACGCACTGCTTGCAATGTCGGATTACATTATCGGGCGAAGGCTGTAATCCATATCGTACAGCTACTGTTTCCTGTTACATGGCACGACATCTATTGTACCGATGTATTAATTATATGACGGGCAGGCGGTAATTCGATAAGATCTCTTCTTCCCCATCACGAATGACTCTTACGGCCTGCGGTATGTATTCCAGAATGTCTCCGGCAGTCATTCCGTCTTCACCAAGATCGACGGCGGCCATATCCCCGGACAATCCGTGAACGAATACTCCCGTTCTCACAGCATCTTCGATCGACTGCCCCAGGCCGAACATGGCTGCGATAGTACCGGTAAGAACATCGCCGGAGCCTGCCGTTGCCATGCCGGGATTACCGCTCATGTTGATGAAAACACGTTCATCGGGATAACCGATGAGAGAATGAGCGCCCTTCAAGACAATGATTGAATTGAGTTCTCTCGCTGTTTTCTGAACAAGAGCAATTTTATCCGACTCGATCTCGTCGACGGACAATTTTGTCATTCTTGACATCTCACCGAGATGAGGTGTCAATATAGTGGATGCTTTTCTCTGCTTCAGTATGGCGAGATCCTGACAGATTGCCGTGATACCATCTCCGTCAATAAGGAGTGGTTTCTCTATTACCTGCGTCAAGTCTCTCACCAGTTGCTGTGTCTCCTCGTTAAGTGACAAACCGGGACCGAGGACAACCATGTCCATTGTTTCTGCGAGGTCGCACAGTGACTCTTTGCTCTCGTACGCAATGCTTCCGCTTGCTGTTTCTTTTTGAGGAATAAAAACAATTTCACTCCCCTGCGCTGCGATAAATGGAGTAATCGACAGGGGTGCGCCAAGGCGTGTATAGCCTCCCCCTGCCTTGAGAAATGACATGGCGGAAAAATAGGGCGCGCCAAAATAGTTCGCCGCACCTGCGATAAAGAGTACCTCACCGAAATCACCCTTATGAGCATCCATGTCTTTCGGGGGCAAAGGAAATGGATCGTTTATTGCAATACGTATCGACTCTGCTTCGTATATGGCGGGAGGAAATGATATATGGGTGACAAAAAGCTCTCCGCACAATTCATATCCGGGGTAGAGCATAGTACCCCTTTTCGGAAGACCGTAGGTTACGGTATGGTCGGCTTTTATCCCTGCTCCCATTATTTTTCCCGTATCACCGTTAACACCGGAAGGGATATCCACGCTGAATACTGTTTTATTGCCTGAATTAATCAGCTGAATAGTATCCCTATAAAGACCTCCTACCTCCCTGGTGAGCCCCGTACCGAAAATGGCATCAACAATGGCATCACAATGAAGAACCCGGGAATGGATTGACTCAACGGATTTAATCGTATGAATTTCCAGTGGAATCCTGGATATGATATCGAAGTTCATTTTTGCCGCACCCTGAAGTTTGTTACTGTCTCCAAGAACGAAGACTGTCACAATTCCGCCGTTTGAGTGTATCTGTCGAGCTATGGCAAAACCGTCTCCGCCATTGTTTCCGATACCGCATACGATTATAAATTTCTTGCCGACAACTCCACACGTCTTCAGGATAACAGAATACGTTGCAAGGGCTGCGTTTTCCATCAAGATTTCTTCCATAATGCCGAATTTCTCCACGGCAGTCCGATCCATAGTTCTCATCTCTTGTACGCTGCTTATCTTCACCGTATATCCCCCTGTATCTTCATGTTTCTCTTACTCTGTGTTATGAAAAAACCGTTTCAGATTTAATGTTTCAGGTTTTATATACCGCCCCTCCATGTACCGTGCAACCAGATGTGAGGCATACTCGCATGAAACATCCATGTTGTCGCCTTTATATACCCGGTGTATCAGATATGCAGCAAAAAAAACATCCCCCGCACCTATGATATTATGAATTATGGCTACTGGCTTCGCCTGATAGTATGCTTCGTGACCGGTCGAATTTCTGACAAATCCCCCCCGGCTTCCTCTTGTGACGACTATCTCCTCAATACCAAAAGCCTGTATCAATTCAGCACAACTCATTTTATAGGCACTCAATATCATTTCAAGTTCCGTTTCGTCGGCTTTGACAAATCGAGACACCGATAAGGCAATGGGTAACATATCAGAAGCACGATTGATTATTCGATCCCGGTCTCTATATCTTACATATCCCTGAACATCCATACTTATAAACATTTTTGTTGCACGGAGAAAATTCAATGCATCCTGTGAAATATCGGCGGGATGAAGAGCGCCCACATGGATGTGATCAAAGGAAATCATGTATTGTTCTATCTGCTCCGTCTCTATAGGCTCAGCGCAGTGCGGCATTTCCTGCCATCGATAATCGTCGTCAACATGATTAATAAAATGGGTCGTCGTTTCGGTATTACCTACACAGAGGATGATTCCTTCGTTCGTCAATATATCGAGGACTGACCGGTCTCTTTCCGCAACATTGGAAACGACGAACGTATCGATCCCATGACGCCGAAAGGTTAGACCGGCATACGTCGTAACACCACCGAGTTGGCAAATACTTCGTCCGCCGTGCTCCACCGTATCAATCGTAACAGAGCCTATAACGGCGACTGACGAAACGTTCATTGCACACCTCTCCGCAATCGTGTTGTCAACATGAAACGTTATTCTGTCAAGGCACATTCCCACACAGAATGGTGCGATTATAACATTCTCGTTAACACTTTAGAAATATATATCTTCCGAAAAAAGTAGTGACAACCGACGAAAACGAGGTCAGCCATCTAAGTTTTTGTAAAGTATAATTTTCATAGAGGTTAGCATTATGAAAGAACATAATGAGCTTTTAACCGTAAAAGCAGCGGCTCATTTTTTGAAGATACCGAGAAGAAGGTTTACGCCCTTGCACAGGATGGCACGCTGCCCGGAACGAAAGTTACGGGTAAACAGATTTTTCCCAAAGAGGGTGTCTATTTTTTTCAATACCATGGAGCAACTTTTAACCGCTTCTCTATTTTTTTATTGACTTAGTGGTTCGTAGAGCTTTAACTTATGAAAATTAACTATTTTTTGACACAGATGGGAGGGAACAGCATGGCAAAAAAAAGGGCAACAGTAAAACAGAAAGAAATGGATTACTTTGCCGCTCTGTATGACGTGGCACGGGTAATCAACGCGTCGCTCGACCCGGCACGGGTCCTGGAAGAAATTACCAAATGTGTGG
>JAFGQS010000134.1 GCA_016935565.1 Deltaproteobacteria bacterium | reverse complement strand
GGAAGATCCGGTGAGATATGATTTTGCACTGACTCGTTTGGGAATTCGTAAAGACACCGATCGTTCGTTATTCCTGAAGGCATGGGGGCATACACAGGAGTGAACGAGAAGCTGGATGGTGTAAAGTTTTCGCACGATACGTGATGATTATGACCGGGAAAGGAGTTATTTCTATGCATGATAAAATCAAAGACGCATTGCATCAGGTCTATACGGGAGAGGCAAAGGCAGCGCTTCGATTGAAAGTATTTGCTCAGAAGGCTGATGAAGAGGGGTATCCCCAGATTGCAAAACTGTTCCGCGTAATCGCCTTCTCCGAGGAAATCCATGGAACACTTGCCCTGCGGGTACTGAAAGAGATTGGTTCGACCGAGAACAATCTGAATGAAAGCTTCGAATCGGAAACGGGAGTAGCTCAGGTGGCGTATGACACATTTCTGAAACTCGCATACGAGCTGGGTGAAAAGGGGGCGGCATGGCTTTTTACCCAGAACAGGGATGTAGAGGAAACGCACGCCGGTCTTTATAAAAAAGCCTTAAATGATCTCATGTCGGATCGGGTTACCACATATTATGTATGTTCCATGTGCGGCTTTGTATCCGATGGTGTTTTGCCTGATGAATGTCCTGTATGTGGAGCAAAAAAAGAGAAGTTCGTTCATTTTGAATAAAAAATTGGAGCAAGTTGCCATTATATTGTCATGCTGTTCAATTACATGACGCACTGTTCCGTGTCAGCGTGTAACAAATGGACCACATAATGCCGGTTCATGGTGCTGAGTCTTGATCGACAGGCTGACGGCTTATTATGGGGAGCTGAACGTTTACGACAGTTAGGGGGAAGGAGAAACGATGTGGAATAAAGCTTACGTTACGAGAATAATTGTATCGGTATGTATGGTTGCATTTTTGGCAACATCGGCATTATCTGAAGAGAAGGTCTTACGGCTGACACTGGAGGAGAGTATCGATCTTGCCATCAAACAGAGTATGGTGATTCATTCGGCGCGAGAGGGAGTGAAAGCTTCCGAGTCCGGGAGGAAAGAAGCCTTAACGGGTTTTTTCCCGAAGCTGAGCACCTCTTACTCCTATACAAGATTGAATGAGGAACCGACAACAACGATAACAGGCCTCGGCACCACGCAGACAGGTACGAAAGACAATTATTTATGGGAAGTTAAAATTACCCAGCCGATTTTTGCCGGGGGTAAAGTCTTAAGTAACTATCAGATTAACAGGATTAGTGAAAATGTTTCCCGAATGAATGAGGTGACGACGATTCAAGATATCGTTAGAGATGTCAAAGAAGCGTATTTTAATATTCTCAAGAGTGAAAGAATCCTTGATGTGGCGAAACAGTCGGTGGAACAATTAAAGGCCCATCGAGACACTGCCCAGAGTTTTTATGATGTCGGAATAATTCCCAAGAATGATCTTCTCTTTGCGGAGGTCGAGCTTGCGAGTGGAACCCAGGAACTTGTAAAAGCTGAGAATGGTGTCCAGCTTACGAAGGCACAATTCAATACGGTATTACGGAGAGATATAAATGCATCCGTAGAGGTGGAGGACATTCTCATGTATAAACCATTCGAAAGGAATCTGGGAGACTGTCTGAAGACGGCACTAGAAAAGAGGTCTGACGTCAAGGCATATGCACTGGGTGTGGAACAGTCACAAAAGGTGGTAACTCTGGCTAAGAGCGATTTTTATCCATCCATCAATTTCGTCGGGAACTACTCGAAATATGGCGATGAACCCGATGTGTCGGGAAGCCAGTATCACGACCAGGAAGACTGGTATGTCATGGCGGTTGCCAGTTGGAATTTCTGGGAGTGGGGCAAAACAAAACATAGTGTCGATGCCAATAAAAGTAAGCTCAGGCAGGCTGAGAATGCCCTCATCAATGTGAAGGATCGTGTAGCTCTCGAGGTTAAGAGTGCATATCTGTCATTACGGGAGGCCGAAAAACACATTTTTGTTGCCCAAAAAGCGATCGAACAGGCTGAGGAGAATTTCAGAATCAATGAAGAGCGGTATAAAGAACAGGTTGCAACCTCGACTGATGTTATCGATGCACAGACACTTCTCACCAAAACGAAATCTGACTATTTCAATGCTCTGAGCGATTATAATATTGCCCTGAGCAGGTTGGAACGATCGATGGGTATTGTTTCTCCCGAGATTTCTGAATGAAGTAAAGCGCTTACAAAAGAGGTGAATGCCGGTTTCCGGTTGTAATAGTAAAATTTTTTTAAAAATCAGTAAACGATGAGAAACTACAGGTTTCTATAATGGAGGGGAAAATGAAAGATTTTATAAGAAAAAGTATGCTTGTCGGTATGGGCTTGGCCACGGTAACACGCGAAAAAATTGAACAGACAATCGATGAATTAATTAAAAAAGGCGAAATGTCGGAAAAAGAGGGTAAGGAGGCTATTGACGAACTCGTAGAAAAATCGAAGGAGATGAAAAAAGATCTGACTGAAAAGGTAGAGAACATGGTGTCTGATACATTAAGGAAGTTAAACATTCCTTCACGAGACGAATTTCAAGCGTTGAAAGATAAAGTTGAGCGGATGGCTAAATCTCCAAAAAGCAAGGAATAAAGTATGTTTATCGGTAAAATCGGTATTGTTTCTCGAACCTATCGCCACGTTAATCGATACCGGCAGATAGTAACCGTGCTTTTTAGATATGGGTTCGGTGATCTGGTTGATCGGCTCAATGTGGGGCAATATCTTGAAATCGGTATGCAGATGGTTTCAAAAAAACGCCGGGAACGCGTAGAAACACTCACCCGGGAAGAACGAATCCGCATGATCCTCGAAGAGTTAGGCCCCACGTTCGTAAAATTGGGCCAGATATTGTCAACCCGCCCGGACCTGATTCCGGTGAGTCTTATCAGGGAACTGTCGAAACTCCAGGATGAGGTTCCCCCTTTTCCCGCCTCTCAGGCGAAAGCAATTGTTGAGACCGAACTGAATGCGCCGGTTGGAGAATTATTTCAGAAATTTGATGAAATTCCCATGGCGGCCGCATCAATCGGTCAGGTACACCGGGCACAGCTGAAGAGCGGAGAAGAGGTGATTGTTAAAGTCCAGAGACCCCAGATCAAGCCTCAAATCGAGGTAGACCTGGAAATTCTCCTTCACCTGGCAACACTGGTCGAAAAACATATGGAAGAGGGCGAACTCTATCGACCGACGAGGATTGTTGAGGAATTTGCCCGGATTATAGAGAAGGAGATCGATTATACTATTGAAGCATCGTACGCCGAGCGGTTTGCCCGGCAGTTTCTCGGTAATACAGATATCTATGTCCCTCGAGTTTTCAGGGAATATTCAACAAAGCGTGTTCTTACCATGGAATACGTGAGCGGCATCAAGGCTTCGGAAATAGTTGCATTGGATGATCAGGGGTATGACAGAAAGATTATCGCATCACGAGGTGCCGATCTGCTGCTGCAGCAGATATTTACGCACGGTTTTTTCCATGGTGATCCACATCCCGGAAATATTTACATTTTACCGGATAATGTTATCTGTTACTTTGATTTCGGTATGATGGGGTCTGTTGACCGGCAGTCGCGGGAACAGCTTGCCGATATGGTTTATGCACTGGTAAAAAGGGATGAGTCGGGTGTTGTCGATTCACTGTTGCGCATTGTCGAATGGGACGAAGAACCCGACAGACGCAGGCTTGAAATCGATATGGCTGATTTTATGGAGCTCTATCTTTATAAATCTTTGAAAGAGATTCGGGTGGAGCATATTCTGCAGCAACTTCTTGAATTGATACCCCGGCACCGGCTGATAATACCCTTTGATAGATTTCTTATGATGAAGGCTTTAGCGACGATGGAAGGCCTCGGCCTCGTTCTCAATCCGGATTTTGACATGACGGCACGGGCAGCTCCTTTTATCAGGCGCGTGAAGCTGGAGCGTCTTCATCCGGCGCGCATGATTGATGAACTCATGATCACGGGGAACGAAGTAATTGAGTTGTTGAGAGTTATTCCCGGTGAGCTGCGGGATATTCTGAAGCAGATAAAACAGGGGAAAGTACGAATCGGTTTCGAGCACAGAGGTCTTGAACGGTTTATTTTTGAAATGGACAGGGCGTCAAATAGAATAGCATTTGCCCTCGTCATCTCATCCATTGTCGTTGGATCATCTCTTATCATCAACACAAATATCGGTCCCACGCTTTTCGGTTTACCGGTCTTCGGACTCATCGGTTTCAGTATGGCCGGCATTCTGGGGGTATGGCTGATCATTGCCATTATCCGATCCGGAAGGATATAGGAACGGTCAGAGAATATTCTTCTGTTGCGGCTTCGACGTGAGCTCAGTCGAACGGCCGGCTGCACAGTCCCCGTGCGTCGTTACTGAGACCGAAAAATCCTTAACGGATGCACAGTTTCGCTTCCAGCGATTTTGGCTTCGAAGTCTTGTCCGGGAAATTTTTGTTCATCCTCATGATGAAGCTATTCTTAGACATCTTTCTGCACGTTATATTGAATGCGTAACGGTTTTCAGGGATGAGTCATTGAAATACATCTCAAGAATAATGAGAACCAACTCGAAAGGTTACAGATCTTTCTCTATATATGCATAAGCACTGTGATTGTGGATACTTTCAATATTTTCTGCTTCCACGCGATATGAGATTATATTGTCTGTCTCATTCAGTTTTTCTGCCACACTCCGTACGACATCTTCTACAAACATGGGTTTTCCAAATGCCTTTTCCGTAACATATTTTTCATCGGGTCTTTTCAGAAGGGAGTAAACCTCGCTGCTTGCCGAATCTTCAACTAACTTTATGATATCTTCTATCCAGAAGAATTTTTTGAATTTCAACTTCAATTTTACAATGCTTCGCTGATTATGAGCGCCCACGTTGCTGATTTCCTTGGAGCAGGGACACACGGTTGTAACCGGAACCGTTATACCAACCAGGAAATCGTTCCTTCTGCCGTTACTTTCACCGAAGAAACCGCATTGGTATTCCATGAGGCTTTTTGCTCCCGATACGGGGGCTTCTTTTTCAATAAAGTACGGAAACTCAATTTCCATATGTGCCGATTCGGCATCGAGTTTTTCTCTCATTTCTTCGAGAATTTGCTGAAAGGTTTTAATATTGATCTGTCCCCGGTAGTCATTCAGTATTTCGATGAAGCGGCTCATGTGAGTTCCTTTGAAATGATGGGGAAGGTCGACATACATGTTCACCGTGGCGTTGACATGCTGGGTTCCGTTTAATTTGTCGAGAACAATTATGGGGTACTTAATTCCCTTGACGCCCACTTTCTGGATGTCTATATTCCTGTCGTCCTTCTGGCTTTGAATATCAACCACTCTCTGTCCCCCTGTATGTAGCCCACGCAGAATTCGATTCCCATACGGTCACTTTGGAAACGGTAATATTTTTATTACGTACCTTTTCGACTATTCTGTCAAAGATGAATCTGGCCACTGACTCAGACGAAGGATTTAGACCCTTAAAGTGTGGAAGATCGTTGAGATATGTATGATCGAGTTCGTTCAAAATGTCATCAGTCCATCCCTTTAATATTCTGAAATCAACGACCAGTCCTTCACTGTCCAGATCTTGTGACCTGACAGTGATGTCCACGGTAAAATTATGACCATGGAGATCTTCGCATTTACCACCGATGTCTAACGTATGGGCTGCCGAAAATGATTTTCGTATGCTTGCTTCGTACATAGCTTTTCCCCCATTCACATCATACGTTCAGCTTAAGTGCTTCACTGACCGCATCGATGAGGCGATTCATGTCTATTATGAAGGTACGACTAAATTAAGTCCTTAATGTTCGTTGCGGTTTCCAGAATAATATCGGCTCCCGCATCACGAAGCATATCTTCGTGAGCATATCCCGTGAGAACGCCGATGGTGTAGGTTCCCATGTCTTTTCCCACGGAAATGTCCATCGGATGATCACCAACCATTGCGGAACTTTCCGGTTCTGCATTCAATGCTGCAAGAGCGATTTTTAATTGTTCGGGATTCGGCTTTACCTTTTTGGTATCTTCTCTCGTGATAACAACATCACAATAGAATTCTAATTTGGGGTACAGGTGGGTTACCGCCTCGAGACAATTTCTTGTTACGACACCGATTTTTATATTGCGAGCCCTCAATTCTTCGAGCATATCCTCGATACCGTCGATAAGTTCCCCTTTTTGCGCCCCCTCCATTTCAATAACCCGGATCAGTTCATACGCCTCGTCGAGAAAAGAACTCTCCCTTTCGGGCTCGTGTCCGGCAATCAATTGTCTGCCCACTTCGATCATTTCCAGTGCGAAGAGATTGTCCAATCCGTCGGGTTTTGCATGGTACCTCGAGATAAGATCGATGATGCGCTTTCGCATATTGGTGAAATCGATATTCAGTCGTGCCAGCGTTCCGTCAAAATCGAAGATAATCGTTTTTAACGTAATCTTGTCTTTAATCACTGGTCGTATCCTTGCGTAAAATATTGTTCTATCGGGTTAAATCCTTTTCTGATGTTTTCCAGAGAATTGGCATAGGAAAATCAGATTCGAGGACATCCATAACGACGAAGGAAGGGGGGTATCTGATGCTCTTTTTGTGACCATTACGTCTTACACCGGAAAAATGTCATACCGTCCGCACGAATTATTAAAAAAAGTAAGACTACATAGATGGCGGAATACTGTCAAGATATTTATCGGAAATCTCCCCGGCAGGTGTAAGGGGTGTCTTTTCTGATTGAAAGCGTATTAATCTGAAATCTGAAATATCTACCGTGAATCCCCTGTTATATAGCTCTGATCAAGCGCCCTTCTTATAATTCTCGTGGGATGTATGTCACTGAATTCAAAATCAAAGACGATGTTAAGAAAGGTCATGATTATACTGAATGTTGCACCCCAGAGGATTTCTTCCGTCCCGTCAGTGTCATGATGAATGAGGCAGGGGAAGTCCCATTGACGATCTGGAATATCGTAAAAGTCTCCCGAAGCATCGAGAGAGTAGATGGCGTAGTTTTTTTCATCAAAAAAGGATATCAAAGGGATTTCAATAATCTTGTCAACTTCTCCGTTCGGACATATACCCGTTTCTCCGTTCATCAAACCCACCAGGGGAAAAATCGTCTTCGTGAAGAGGGTGAGGCTGAAACAGGGAAGGGGTCCCAGAAATATCAGATCAAATGGATTGAGACCGATTTCCTCCCACGATTCACGGGTTGCGTTGGCAAGGAACAATGTCATGGTTTTTAATTCGTCTTCACCCCGCTTTCTTGCATAGGTCAGGGCATCTCCTTTGATAATGGGAGGGAATCCTTGTTCGATGAGTCCACAAAAGAGACCGTCAATTGGTGTTTCAAGAATACCTCCCGGGCAGCTCAGGTCACCTCCCTGCGGCACGCTGGCGGATCGCTTGATCAACTGGAAAACGAATTCTCCCTCACTTCCGGCCATGGTGTCGGGGTATTTATTGTAACGGAGAAGCAGCAAAACGCCGGCAGCCAGCCATGTATGATGCTGTTTTCGTTTTTGTCTGATTATGGCGAATTGTTTCGAAAAACTGTTCGGAGCACATCCCAGTTTTTCAACAATCAGTTTCAGCGTGTCTTCTTTGTTCTTCAGGATCTCAGGGTTCACGTCGTTGTCCTCTATCAATCGCGAGAAGATGTCTCATAACTTTTTACGATACCGAAAATTTTCCTTTCATACCAGCTACCGAAGGGGAAAGGATCGAGAAATCCGCAGTGCCCTCCGTACCGCTGAATACACAGGTTAAGTTTATCATGATCGCGTAATCCATAAAAGTCATTAATGGGGATTACCGGGTCGTCTTCAGCTGTAATGATCGTAATGGGTACCGATAGTGTGGAGAAGATATCTCCCAAGAGAGTATAGGTGCTGAAATATTCCCGGTGGTCTTTGAAGTGTGAGTATCTGGGTATAATATAATCCGTGATTTCCATAACCGTTTTCATTGTAAACGCAGCATCAATTTTGTAAATGTTCGGAAAGGCGATCTGTTTCTTTTTCAACGATCTCAACCACTTTTTGAGAAAATAATTTCTATAAAACGGAGAAACCCGATCTATTGCAATAGTCGCCTTGTGCGGGTCCAGAACAGGGCTGATGCCGAAAACGTGAGTCAGATTTTCAATTTTTGCTTCCGTTTGCTTCAGGGCAATCCTGAGTGCGAAATTTCCACCCAGGGAGAAACCGAGAACATAAAACGGTTTTTTCCTTACAAGATTGGTTATGCTTCTTGTGGCTGAAACAGTTTCTTCGATTAACCCACCGTGAAAGAGTCCTTCGTTTAAGTAGTGGCTGTCTCCATGATCTCTCAGGTTGAGACGAAAGATATCATAACCCCTATCAAAAAAGTATTTACCCGTGCGGAGGATGTACACAGAGTCGGAGCTTCCCTCCCACCCGTGAAGGATCAGCAGTAATCCCTTTGATGCGTCGCCCGTATGTTTGGAATAATAACCGAGGAGCCGTACACCATTGCCTGCATCTATGATCATTTGCTGTGCACAGTCAACCATGGCATTTTTGCCCGGTTTTAAGAGCTTAAGGCTTTTAAAGAAAGTCTGCAGGTGAGGATTCCGTGCCCATGGTTTAGGATTGAAATTTTCTGTTATGTCCATCTCGCGATCGCCCGTATTATTTCTTGACATATTAATCATACAGACTTTATCTTTGTCAACAGTTCAAGGACTTTTTTTCGTTCCAGTGTGCAGCATGAATGATACGAAACAAGAAATACCGGTTGAAGATCTCAATGTACGCAAGATCCGTGTACCATGGATAAATGCTGAAACATATTTTTTGTTCCTTATTCTTTGTTTCATGCCGGCTTTTATGCCCGGTCAATTGAAAGGCGGTGATCTTGTAATGAAAACAGACAAAGACGGCGTCATGATGCTCACCGAGCCGGTGACAAAAGGGTGTGTGTCACTCGAAGAGACCCTTAAAACGCGTGAGTCAATCCGGCAATTTACGGATACACCGTTAACACGTGAAGAAATATCGCAGCTTTTATGGGCAGGTCAGGGGATTACCCGCAGATGGGGAGGCAGAACCGCACCGTCAGCGGGTGCACTGTATCCTCTTGAGCTGTATATTGCCCTGCCGGAAGGAATCTTTCACTATAATCCGAAGGATCATTCCTTGATTCTTCAGGTGGACCGAAATGTGCTGGCAGCACTTTCCCGGGCTGCCCTTGGACAGGGATGCGTACGTGATGCTCCTGCCGTAATCCTCATAGCGGCTGTTTATGAAAGACTGGAGACGAAATACGGCAGCCGGGGGGAGCGTTATGCAAAGATTGAGGTGGGCCATGCCGCACAGAACATCCTTCTTCAGGCGGTTTCACTCGGGCTCGGCGCGGTTCCCGTAGGCGCCTATTATGACGAAGAGGTAAAGAAAGTATTGAAACTTCCTCCACGCCATGAACCATTATATTTAATTCCCGTCGGACATCCCCGTAGATAAGTAGAATATCAAAGCAAGAACGGACAGGTGATGTCGCAGCAGTAATGAGGGAAATGTTACCGACATGTGCATCTGCCGGTTGTTTTCGATGGGCATAATTTTGTACTTAAATGATCATGGAGTATTGCTGATGGTATACATGCAGCAGCCGATCCAATTGCTACAAACTATGCCCGCGTGAAAGACATGAATATATCCACTTCTGCCTTGTAAATTATGCATGAATATCCGGTTACAGTCTGATCGACTCGATGAGTGGCAAAGAGAAGAGCGTCGTAAAAACCTGTCGTAGACAGGATCATAAAAAATCAGCACACGAGGACTATGCGATTGTCGACGGTGAATCGGTTGAAGTGGTCACATACGACATGGTGAAACCATTTCAATCACCCGGGGGACTTTCCATCAGACCACACTCTTTTTTTGTTGCTTCACCGGCCGGTAAGTTTGAAAGAATATCGAACAAATTCATTGGTGTCTCTATGGGACATAAACATTAATTCTGGTTGTTTATGGTATAGTATCACCAGTAATGATTCAATGAGTTTCGCACAATGAATGAGGACGTCGATACAGTCATTATCAGATCAATGCGCATTTTTTATTGATAATTATGTACAAGACGACTATAATGCATTTTAATTTTAACATAAGAGTACTACCACATCTTCGAGTCCCGGCGCCTAAAGGACGTACCCATGGTGTCGGACCAATGGGTTTTCCTGGAAACAGGAAAACCTCCCGTGCTTGGAAAGAAGTGTGAGTCGGAAATAGCTTTTTGTATCAAGCTCCTGAGAGGGATTATACAATGGTTATTACCACGGCACATCACGAAAAGCACCACTCCTGTATTTCCGCAGTTACGTGTGACGCTCGAACCCGTCCGTTTATAATTTTTTCTTTATGTGATTCATTTCACCCCGCCTCGATTGTCAATACCCGAGTGGCTGAAGGAGGAGATGACATAATGTCCTGTCTTCAGGTTATGGTGAAGAAATTGCCACCGTTATCATCCTGGTCCTGATTGACCGAAAATGCATTTGGAATAGGCTGATCAGTAAATGCCCGATTTATATCTTTTAGATCTGTTCTCACTTAAGTTTCCAATATGGTTCCTTCAAAATTGAAAGGTAAAAAGTTTTTAAGGAATGACCATGGGGTCATATTCCCAGGGTCAGGCGTGTAGTTTGTTACTACCATTATTGCTGTTATAACTAAATATGGGAGGTAAGCAAATGGAAAAAGAACAGAAGAAAATCCCAGATGTGATGCAGGCGGAGACGACACGCCGCGGGTTTCTGAAAGGAGCTGCCGCTGCAGCAGGGGGTGCAGTTGCCCTGGCAGCTGTAGGGCCTGCTGTGCCGAAAGTTGCCAAGGCGGCGGAACCTGCAGAGAACCCTATGTACAGATATCTATTTGCGGAAAGACAGAACTGTACCGGCTGTCGCGCATGCGAGTATGCATGTTCGGTTTACCATTATGGTGTTGTGAGGCCATCGGTTGCAAAAGTTCACGTTTATAAACACAAGAGTGTCGTCGATGTTCCTGTTATCTGCTGGCATTGTGACGATGCACCATGTATTGCGGCATGTCCGACGACACCGCTCGCTATTCAAAAAGATCCGAAGACAAATGGCATCATTCTGAACGAGAAGATATGTCTCGGTGCCAAGTGTCTGAAGTGTGTGGAGGCATGTCCGGCCCTGTTCATCAGGGTCAACCCCGATACAGGTCAGCCGCTGATGTGCGACCTCTGTGGCGGTGACCCGGAATGTGTCAAGGCGTGCCTTGCACAGTCCGGTAATCCGCAGGGTCCATGCCTCATGGCAAACAAACTGGGGTTCGGCGTAAACCAGGCGTACCGGAATGTCACTCCTGAGGAAGCGGGAGAGGATCTGCTGGAACTCCTCTTCTATCCCAATAAGACTGGAGAAAGGAGGTGAGGAACATGGCAGCACCACGAGGAGGATATTTCGGAAAGATCTTGGAGATTGACTTATCGAAACAAACGGCGAAAACACGTTTACTCACCGACGAAGAATGCCGGAAATACATCGGCGGCGCCGGAATGGGTGCGAATTTGATAACGTCAAAATATAAAGCCGGTCATGATCCGCTGGCCGAAGACAGTTACATTTTCATCGGCGTAGGACCGCTCAACGGAACTTACTGTGTTTCCACGCGAACAAGTTTCGTAAATATGAGTCCCTACACGGGCCTTCTCAGTCATGCCGAGGTGGGAGCCCATTTCGGTAATGAAATCAAATGGGCCGGTTGGGATGGTATCCTGATAACGGGACGATCCAAGAAACCCGTTTATCTGTTTATAAAAGATGACAAAGTTCAGTTCAGAGATGCGAAAAATGTGTGGGGTAAGGACACTGAAGAAGCCGATGAACTGATGAAACAGGAAGTGGGTGACCTTTATGCAAGAACTGCCGTTATCGGACCTGCCGGGGAAAACGAAGTTCCCATAGCCTGTGTCATTATCGAGCGTTTCAGGGCGGCGGCACGCACCAGCACCGGTGCGGTAATGGGCAATAAGAAACTGAAGGGTATTGCCGTAAGAGGAACAAAGGCAGTTCCTGTTGCGGATAATAAAAAGTTTTACCCCGCTGCCGTTGCCGCAAAGAAACTTGCCGTGGAAAAGGAAGCCTGGCAGGGTATTAAGCGATGGGGCACCACGGGTCTGCTGGAACTGAAGCACTGGGTATCGGGATCGCTCATCACGAAGAATTTCCAGACCACCTGGTATCCGGACATCGAGTATATCGGTGCAGAAGAAGCTAACCGCCGGTTCTGGAAACGACACGTGGCCTGTAACCATTGCCCCGTTCACTGTATGAAATACGGGGTGATCCGCGAGGGGAAACACGCGGGTCTTATCGCGGAAGGTCCCGAGTATGAGACGGGTGGCCTGCTGGGAAGCAATCTCGGTCTGTCAGATTTTGCCGGCATGATGGCCCTCATCGAGGCCTGTGATGCCTACGGACTGGATGCCATCTCAACAGGCGGTATCCTCGGTTTCACCACCGAATGTATCGAAAAGGGGGTCCTGAAACCGGCTGATCTGGACGGTATTAAGCCACAATGGGGAGAGGCCGATCCCTACTATGAGTTGATCAAAAAGATGGCTTACAAGGACGGCAAGGCAGGCAAGCTTCTGTCCATGGGTGTCAAGAAGATGTCCGAAAAGATCGGTAAAGGGTCCGATGCGTGGGCCGTTCATGTGAAAGGCAAGGAAATTGCCGCCCATGATCCTCGAGGAGATAAGGGACGTGCGTACAGTTATGCCATGGGTACCTGCGGCGGTGACCACCATGAAGGAACAAACCCGGCAACCATCGCGCGGTGGGCGATGCTCAACTCCATGGTCATGTGTTCCTTTGTGGCTGGATATCCGTTGGCGAAAGAAACCCCGGGTGTCTTCACGGCCATGCTGAATCCGCTCTGCGGCTGGAACATGAGCGATGATGAGTACTGGACCACGGCGAAGCGTATCATAACGCTGGAACGCTGCTTCCAGGTCCGTGAGGGTATCAGTGCAAAAGACGATGTCCTGCCCAAACGTCTGACGACGGAAAAGTTGCCTGCGGGACCGAAGAAGGATGCCGTCTTTACCGCCGAAGACACAAAGAAGATACACGACGAGACGTATTCGTACTTCGGCTGGGATAAGAATGGTATCCCCACGGATCAGACTTTAAAGACCCTTGGTATTGAGTATCTTATCGATGATGTAAGAGAGGCCAGGAAAAAACTGTAAACGTCGTTAATGATCGGGACGGGTAAAATCTTTCCCGTCCCGAACTCTTCCTCTTGAAATGGTTGTGTCATGTTTCATAATTCTAACATAACAAGTTGATGGAAAATAATGCCCTTATCGTGTAATTATTAAAAAAAGGATTGACAAATGTAGTTGGCACAACGAACTGGCGGCCTGGTCAGGGACGGTGTAACGTTAACAGGGAACCGTTATTCATGGGAATCTCCAGAAGAGATATTCTTCATATCATCATAAGCGGTGCCGTGTCCGGCATCGTTTTTACGTTATTCAAAGTGACCGGTGCGAGAGCCGTCCCCCGTCCCCCGGGATCGCTGGTGGAGAAAGAGTTTCTCAAATACTGTACCCGGTGCTTTCAATGTATTGATATCTGTCCGGCCGATGCACTGAAACCGGCGAGCATTTTTGACGGACTGAGTAATATGGGGACCCCGGTCCTTGATGTGAAGAAATGCATTTTCTGCCAGGAATGCATACGTATCTGTCCCACCGCGGCTATTCAGAAGATTCCGAAAAATGAGATTGATATCGGTAATGCAATTATCAATCGTGATACCTGTCTGTCGTGGACGAAGAAACAACGATGCAATATCTGTTATAAGGCCTGTCCTTACAAAGCCATAGAGCTGAAGGAGAGAAGGTTCCCCGTAGTTCTGGAAGATAAATGTACGGGATGCGGAGCCTGTGAACGGCGGTGCCCGACCGACCCGAAATCAATTGTCGTCTCCTATGATAAATTCAAGAGATTTGAAGCACCATCAAAGGGCCTGGTTCTGAGGCTTGAAGACCGTGTGGAGCCGTATCAATTCCCTCCGCCGGACTTCAAGACATGGTTTGTCCAGCGAATACAGAAACTGGCCAGATATTACGGTATTATTGAATGATGTCTCGCAATGACGAACATAATGAATTCCTGATTGTCGGTGGTGGAGTGGCAGGCATAACAGCTGCTCTCGATCTGGCGGAAACAGGCCGGGATGTTCAGCTGGTTGATACCGCAGCCTTCCTGGGAGGACAGGTTGCGAAACTGGACAAAATTTATCCCACCGACCACTGTGCCTTCTGTCCCCTCTGGACGGATATAAAAAAGGTTCGAGACCATCCGAGAATCACCGTTCACACGTCATCAACATTACAGAATATCTCAGAAAAAGACGGGCAGTACACTATTGTAATTAACAAAGTGCATCCAGTCATTGATGAAAGTCTCTGTATATACTGTAGACGGTGTTTGCAGGAATGTTCCGCCGGTGCCGTCCGACCGTTATGGGAGCATGCCTCTCCACCGTCATTTTTCATTGATACATCGATATGTACTAACTGTGGTGATTGTGTGGATATCTGTCCCACCGGGGCTATCGATTTGAACCGAACAGCGGTTGAGATAGTTCTTACCGTTAGCGATATCATCTGGGCCACGGGATTCAACGAGGTTGATCTTACTCCGCTTCCTGAATTCGGTATCGGAACTCACCCGGATATTATGACATCCCTCGAATTTGAAGAATGGACGGCGGAAGCGGGGCGCAATGAGGGAAGTATCATACGAAAATCAAACGGCAACAAACCACAGAATATTGCCTTTATTCAATGTGCGGGAGCACGGGATCAGAGAATGCTTCCGTACTGTTCGGCGGTGTGCTGCATGCATGCCCTCAAGCAGGCCCAATGGGTAAAGAGAAGAGAGCCGAACGTCGTCTGCTGCATTTTTTACACTGACCTCAGGACCGTCGGCAGAGACTACTATGAGTATGCAATCAGACAGTTAGAAGGCATGGGGGTACATCTGATCAGGGGCAGACCCGGGTTGATTTATGCTCTGCCGGATGGCGACGGCATCGCCGTTACGTATGAAAATACCATGACACAAACCAGAGAAATTGCCCGATTTGACATGGTAGTGCTGAACGGCAATCTCCGGCCTTCCCAGGCTCAGACTGTCGAAGGTGCGCGAGGGCCCTCACTTGATAGTGAAGGTTTTGTGGATACAACCCGTGATGACCTGTCGCGGTTTGCCGGCGGTTTCACCCTTGAGCCGGCAGACATTGCGGAATCGGTTATTCAGGGTTCATCGGCAGCAATAAGAGTTGCAACCAAAACAGCATACAAACGTTAAAGACATGAGCGAGATCACTGTTTTACTCTGCAGATGTTTTGGAGAGATTGATCAAACGATCAGTTTTGCAACGGTGCGGGAAAAGCTCGACAAAGATAGTAACATATCATCATCGATATGTGTTGATTCCCTCTGCATCGGGCGGGATATTGATGCCGTTATCTCACAGATAAGGGAAAGTGGTGTGAAAAAGGTTCTCATCGGGGCCTGCTCGGGGCTTGCCCGGGGAGATCAGGCCGTTCAGAATCTGATGGACCGGGGCATTGCCCGTGCCGATATTCATCTCGTCGATCTCAGGGAAGGATGTGCCTGGATACACCGGGACAATCCCGACGGGGCCAGTCAAAAGGCATTGAATCTTATCGATATGGGACTGGTCTTTCTCAAAAATAAAGACGAATCGGATGATGTTTCGGTGACGATGAATCCGGACGTCATGGTCATCGGAGCCGGACCGGCCGGTCTTGCTGCGGCTCTATCACTGGGCCGGTTTGGCATTACGGTTCATCTTCTTGAACGGAGCTCCACCCCGGGGGGCATGTTGAAGCTCATTACACGATCGTATCCGAAAGACGATGCCACAACCCCCAGGCTGGAACAGTATCTTGACCAGATAGAAAAATCGTCTTTTGTACGGTTCTATCCACGGTCGAAAATATCATCAATCAAGGGCTATATGGGTAATTTCAAGGTTCGGTTTTCCTCTGGAGAGGAGGAGCAATCTATCACACCCGGTGCGATTATTATTGCCAGCGGTGCAATGGTTTTTCTGCCGAACGGACTTTTTCGTTATGGTGAATTAGGCAACGTAATTTCCCAGATGGAACTTGAAACTCGTTTTAAAAAAGGAAATGTTACCGTAAAGAACGCCGTCTTTATACAATGTGTTGGTGCACGCTGTAAAGATCGGCCGTACTGCTCAACAATTTGCTGCCCTTCAAGCATAAAGAACGCAATACGAATCAGGGAGGATAATCCTGATACCAATGTTTTCATCCTTCATCGTGATGTGATGACACCGGGAAACGTGCTCGAAGGATATTACATAAAGGCTCTTTCCCGAGGGGTTCAATTTATTCGATTTGCGGAAGATAATCCTCCCGTAATCAAGGGAGAGAAAATTATAGAAGCCGTTGAGGTTTATGATGCTATCACGGGGCATACCCGAACAATTGAATCCGACCTGGTGGTTCTCAGTACCCCCCTGATACCGAATCATGATAATCAACATCTGGCTGAAATGCTTGATCTGCAGCTGGATCGGTATGGCTTTTTCCGCGAAATATATCCCATGCACCCGCTGGAAACACGGATGGACGGGGTATTCATCTGCGGATCGGCTCGCTGGCCCGTTTCTTCAGGTCAGGCAATTACGCAGGGGGAGGCGGCGGCAATGAAGGCGGCTTCCGTGGTTTTGAAAGGGGAAGTTAGGGCATTCACTTTCAGCCGTGTTCCCGGATTGAAATTCGGTCACGCACGGGTAACCCCCGATTCCTGCACCGGATGCGGCAACTGCATGGCAGTGTGTCCCTTTGATGCCATTCGTTTGCAGAGAATTGACGGGAAGTATGCCTATGTCAGCAGGGTCAACAAGATGCGGTGCAAGGCCTGCGGAAACTGCGTTTCCGTGTGTCCCAACGGTACCATGCAGATGCCTGAGCATAACTATCTGTCCGTGTGCAAAATGATAGAGAAAGCATTCTGATAATGACAAATGACAAAATTCCAATGTCAAATAAAGTTCAAATGTACAAGATTAGTAACGAATTGGCGACGATTGCTTTTTTGAGATTTTGGATTTCATTTGACATTTGATTTTTTTAAATTTGGATTTATGAATTACCGAGTAACATTGAAATAATAGCGCAATGACTGTTGAAAAAAATAAAATAAGACAACCCAGAATTCTCGTCTTCGCCTGTAAGTGGTGTGGCCTGATCGGTGCTGACGGTGCCGGAAGAAACAGGGTCAGTCTCCCTCTTAATTTCAGGGTCATCCCGGTGGAATGTGCGGCTTTTGTCGAACCGGATGCCGTTATCAGGGCGCTTGCCAGTGGTATTGACGGTGTAGTGGTCATGGGTTGCCACGTGGGAGGGTGCCGTTTTAACGATGCAAATCACCATGCAATTAAGCGGCTGGAACTTCTTGGGGATCTTTTTGATACCGCAGGGATCGGCAGAGACAGACTTATGGTGAGTTTCGGAACAGCCCATGAAGACCACCAGTTTGCGGATGTCATAAGAAAATACGTTGACAGGATTGAACAATTGGAGCCTCTCGAGCCGTGGGTTACGTCCCTTGTGAAGAAATAGTGAAACAGGTTGAACATATGCTGGAAGAGACAAAAAATATTGCACAGCGGATGCTTGGAGAAAAACAGGCAGACGGTCTTCTCGGACTGATGAAGGGGCGGTGGGATGTTGTTTATCCGTACATTTTTACAGACCCGGAAGAACTGGAACGCCTGGTTCTTGAACCGAAATGGCACCTTGCCAAGCTGGCCATGAAAATTCTTCGGGCTGCCTCTCCGGACTATCGTCTGGTGGTCATTTGCCGGGGTTGCGATGAACGTGCCCTTTTCGAACTCTTGAAAAGAAATCAGATTGAGAAAGAAAAAATTCTAACCGTTGGGATCGCCTGCAGTGACATACAGGCGTCGGTATGCCTTTGTGAGAGGCCATACCCCACAAAACTCGATGTGGGTGAAGCATGTTCCGGAGTTGATCCTTTCGATGATGAAAGGGTGCGTGAACTGCTGGTGGGGGACGATAAAGAGCGAATGATACGCTGGGCAAAAGTCCTGAAACGGTGCATCAAATGCTACGGGTGCAGAAACTCCTGTCCAATCTGTATCTGTGAACCCTGTAAGCTTGAAGACGAAGTGTGGGTCCAAAAAGGCAGTATACCTGCAGAAATGAT
>JAFGQS010000133.1 GCA_016935565.1 Deltaproteobacteria bacterium | reverse complement strand
TTTTTCTGCTGAGGAAAAACTGAGAATTGCCCGACGGCTCGACGATATGGGCTTTCAGTATATCGAAGGCGGCTGGCCGGGGTCCAATCCGAAGGATATGCGTTTTTTTGAAATGGCGAAGGATGTAACATTTAAAAACGCACGCCTGGCAGCTTTCGGCAGTACACACAGGCCCGACCTGTCGGTTGAGCAATGTCCCAATATCCAGGCATTGCTTGATGCGGGCACGCCGGTTGTAACGATTTTTGGTAAGTCATGGGACCTTCATGCACTGGAAATTCTTGGCGTGTCTCTCGAGGAGAATCTGTCGATAATTTCCGATTCTGTCGGTTATTTAAAGTCGAAGAACAAAGAGGTCATCTACGACGCGGAACACTTCTTCGATGGATATAAGAATAACTCCGAATACGCTTGTAGTACATTGAAGAAAGCCCTGTCTGCCGGTGCGGATTTCATTGTTCTCTGCGACACCAATGGCGGTACCCTTCCATGGGAGGTGGAAGCAATAATCAAAGACGTTACGTCTTTCATTTCTCCGGATCTGCTCGGTATACATGCACACAACGATTGCGGGTTGGCGGTGGCAAATTCCCTGACTTCTGTGGTTCTGGGTGTCAAGATGGTGCAAGGCACGGTCAACGGTTACGGTGAGCGCTGTGGCAATGCAGACCTGATTTCACTTATCGGTAACATGTACGTGAAAATGAATAAACTCTGCCTTCCCCGTTCATCGATTCAGTATCTCACGACGCTGTCCCGTTATGTAAGCGATGTGGCGAATATCCCTCCTGTCAATACGAGGCCGTTTGTCGGTCGCAGTGCCTTCGCCCATAAGGGAGGAGTCCATGTAAACGCAGTCGTAAAAAATCCGATCGCTTACGAACATACCGATCCGACGCTGGTGGGGAATCAACGGAGGGTTGTTGTTTCCGATCTTTCAGGAAGAAGTAATATCGAATTCAAGGCAAGAGAGTTTGGTATTCAGTTAGACGAGGAGAACGGTGTCAGCAAAAAAATCGTTGAAGAAATCAAGAAGATGGAAGATCAAGGATATCAGTTTGATGCCGCCGATGGTTCCCTCGCTCTCCTGATAAAAAAAGCGATCGGTGAGTATAGAGAACCATTTGTTCTGGAGTCGTTTCGTGTTATAGATGAAAAGACGCAAAATAATTCATCTCATGCTCAGGCAACCATTAAAATTTCTGTCGGCAAAGATTACGAAATAACCGCCGCTGAGGGTAACGGACCGGTCAATGCACTGGACAATGCCCTGAGAAAGGCGTTGCGAAAATTTTATCCGCAGATCGATGAAATGCATCTTGTCGATTTTAAAGTAAGAATCCTGGAAGGAAGCGAAGGGACGGCGGCAAAGACACGGGTTTTGCTGGAATCGAGGGACGAACGAGATGTGTGGAGCACAATCGGCGTGTCAACGAATGTTATCGAGGCGAGCTGGCAAGCTCTGGTGGACAGTATCAAATACAAGCTGAGTAAGGATAATCTGAATAAGAACGGTGTAGCGGAGAACTGACATATGTCAATGACCATAACGGAGAAGATACTGGCGCGGCATGCGGGAGAAAAAACGGTTTCTCCAGGGGATTTAATCGAGGTAATGGTTGATCTCGCTTATGCTCATGATCTGACGGCACCACTTGCCATCGAATCATTCAGGAAAATAGGGGTTAAAAAAGTTTTTGATGATGAAAAGGTTATCCTGGTAGCCGACCACTTTGTTCCCAATAAGGATATTCAGTCTGCCCAGCAGGCAAAAATCATGCGCGAATTTGCACGGGAACAGGACATCAAATATTATTTTGAAGTTGGTGAATCCGGCATCGGCCACGTGATTCTTCCGGAAAAAGGTTTTATTGTGCCGGGGCAGCTTATCGTCGGTGCTGACAGTCATACCTGCACATATGGTGCCCTGGGGGCATTCTCGACGGGAGTTGGAAGCACTGACCTTGGTGCCGTCATGGCAACGGGTGAAATGTGGCTGAGAGTGCCGCCAACGATCAGATTTGAATTTAGAGGCAATCTCTTACCATGGGTACAGGGGAAGGATTTGATTCTCTCTACGATAGGACAGATCGGGGTCGAAGGAGCCCTCTACAGTGCTATGGAATTTGCCGGTCCCGTCATCAATGAATTACCCATGTATCAGAGATTTACCATGACCAACATGGCCGTCGAGGCGGGAGCCAAAAACGGAATTATAGAACCGGACGACATAACACTTTCGTATGTGAAGGAAAGATCATCGTATGAACCGGTTGTCTATAGAAGCGATTCCGATGCGCAGTATGAAAGGGTGATGACAATCACGGTGGATACAATCGAACCGCAGGTTGCCTTTCCCCCTTCTCCCGCAAACGTTCGGAACATTTCAGATGTGGGAAACATTGAAATCGATCAGGTGTTTATCGGGTCCTGCACAAACGGGTGGCTGGAAGATCTGCGGAATGCGGAACGGATTTTAAAGGGAAAATGTATAGCCCGCGGTTTGAGGCTCATTGTCATACCGGGCTCTCCCTTGATATATAGGAAGGCGATAGAAGAGGGCATTATCGAAACGTTTCTGAATGCGGGAGCGGTTATCGGACCGCCCTGCTGCGGACCTTGTCTGGGGGGACATATGGGTATCCTCGCCGACGGTGAAAAAGCCGTATCCACGACAAACCGGAACTTCGTGGGGCGGATGGGGCATCCCGGAAGTGAAGTATATCTTGCCAACCCCTGTGTGGCGGCTGCATCTGCCGTTCTCGGACGGATCGGAGGTCCTGACGATCTGTAGTCGTAATTGAGTGAACATTGAACAGTAAACTGTCCGCTCATAGCTTATCAGAGTATAAATTATCGTGAGAGGTTCCAATACAATGCAGATTCGGGGGAAAGTGTGGAAGTTTGGTGATAACATTGATACGGATGCGATAATCCCGGCACGTTACATTAATGTGTCGGATGGTGATGAATTGGCAAAGGTGTGCTTTGCCGATCACAGACCTGAGTTCGCGAATGATGTATCAAACGGAGATATTGTCATTGCGGGCAGAAATTTCGGCTGCGGTTCTTCCCGGGAACACGCCCCACTTGCTCTCAAGACAGCAGGTGTCGGTGTTATCATGGCGAAGAGCTTTGCACGGATTTTTTACAGAAACGCCTTCAATATAGGGTTACCGTTAATTGAATCGGAAGAAGCGTCGGAGGGATTGTCTGACGGGGAGGAGATTGTCGTTGATCTTGCAACAGGACAGGTAGAGAGCACGAATGGACAGAAATCATTTTCAGCGAAGCCGATTCCGGATTTCATGCGCGAGCTTGTTCAGGCGGGTGGATTAGTCAACTACCTGAAGGTAAAGAAGATAAAAGAGAAGTAGTTTCACAGAAGGTACCGGTACAGGTTTGTAGCGTACCGGTTTTTTTGTGACGATATGTGGCGAACAAGATAGGTGGGAGAAAATATGAAAGAATACAATATCGGGATAATTCCCGGCGATGGAACAGGTGGAGAAGTCGTGGCTGAAGCCGTTAAGGCGTTGAAGACCTTGACGGAAGTGGGCGGGCCGAAATGTACCCTCGTTTATTACGATCTCGGGGGTGAGCGCTATCTCAAAAACGGTGAGCTCCTTCCCGATTCCGTGCTTGCCGAATTACGGGACATGGATTCCATTTGTCTGGGAGCCATCGGTCATCCCGACGTTAAGCCGGGTATTCTTGAACAGGGGGTATTGTTACAGCTCCGATTTGAACTGGATCTTTATATAAATTTAAGGCCTGTCGTTCTCTTCCCCGGTGTTGAGACCCCGCTGAAGGATAAAGGTCCGGAAGATATAGATTTTGTTGTTGTGAGGGAAAATACCGAAGGGCTGTATACGGGAAGTGGAGGGTTTTTAAGAAAGGGTACTCCTCACGAAGTGGCTATTCAGGAATCTATTAATACTCGAAGCGGTGTGGAACGATGTATCCGATATGCATTTGACTATTGCCGAAAGAGAAACAGGAAAAAGAAACTTACACTGTGCGGAAAAACAAACGTTCTCACCTTTGCATTCGATTTGTGGGAGCGTGTTTTTCATGAATGCAGTAAAGACTATCCCGATATTGAGATTGATTATGCCCATGTCGATGCCACTTGTATGTGGATGGTTAAAAACCCGGAATTTTTTGATGTCATTGTAACGGATAATATGTTCGGAGATATTATTACCGATCTTGGAGCTATGATCCAGGGTGGTATGGGTGTGGCAGCCGGGGGAAACATCAATCCTGAAGGGACGGCAATGTTTGAACCAATCGGCGGTTCCGCTCCGAAATATACGGGACTGAATAAGATAAATCCTATAGCCGCCATCTGTTCCGTTCAGATGATGCTGGAGCATCTGAACGAGAATGATTCCGCCGCGAGATTACTTGACGCTGTTAAAAAGGTGGTAAACAATGACCTGAAGAGTATGGATGCCGGCAGGATGGGGTACGGCACCGAGGAAGTTGGCGACCTTGTGGTGAAGTATCTGAAGGATGAATAAACAGCACGTCTCGCTCCTTTTTTTGTTTCGCGCCAATGTACGGTCAACGGGCAGCCCGTCACCGGATGACTCAGTATGTCATTAACCCTGTGTTTTCTTATGTTGTCCTTGACAGATAATAACCCTTCTTTTATAACAGATATAACTCACCGGAAGATTTGAATTCTTGTATTAGTTGAAGCTGGGCATTATGGAGTGGTTACATCGAGACGGGGGCAGGTATCGAAATGGCAGATAAAAAGAAACGCGGGCTGGTCAAATTCACCGATAATGATGACATCAATCGCCTGCTTCGCGATGTTGTATCATCTGTGAAGGATTTCACGGAGAATCAGCTCGAGCAGATACGAAGACTGACGCAGATAGGTGCGGCACTATCAGCTGAACGTGATATAGATCGACTGCTCGAGATGATCGTAGACGAAGCCAGAAGATTTACCAATGCCGATGGTGGTACGCTTTATATAATGAGTGATGACGAGAAAAGTCTTCACTTTGCAATTGTTCAGAACCATTCATTAGACGTAAGAATGGGTGGAACAGCCGGAGAGATAACATGGGCACCCGTCGAGTTATATAACGGTGATGGTTCTCCCAATTATTCCAATGTGTCATCATATGCAGCTCTCTCAGGTAACGTTGTTAATATATCCGATGTCTATCATGCTGAAAAGTTTAACTTTGAAGGAACACGCCAGTTTGATTCTGAAACAGGTTACCGCTCCCAATCAATGCTGGTTATTCCCATGCGTAACCATGAGAATGATATTATAGGAATTCTTCAATTGTTAAATGCCAAGGATGTCGCAACTGACAAAACGGTATCGTTTTCTCAGGAATCCCAGGATCTTATCGAATCATTGGCGTCACAGGCGGCAATAGCTCTTACCAATAACAGCCTTATCAAGGACCTGCAAAATCTGTTTGAATCTTTCGTCAAGACAATAGCGACGGCTATCGATGAAAAGTCACCCTACACGGGTGATCATGGTCGCCGTG
>JAFGQS010000132.1 GCA_016935565.1 Deltaproteobacteria bacterium | reverse complement strand
CGCCGATATTTAGTGCAAAAATGTTTCAATGGCCGCTTTCAAAGGAATTCCTGTTTGAGCAACAGCCCATCCATTCCCGGATGTATCGTCATTGCACTATGCAGTTTCAAACTGAGACGAATAACCTTCAATAATAGGTAAAATCCGTATGCGATATTGAATGATTCGATTGAAATGCTGATATACATAATGAAATATACTGTGATTCAGAGAATATAAAAATCTGAATTTATCACTTGTCAATCTTTGAGGAATGAGGTAGGTAAACGAAATTTTTTCAATGTAAATCCGATAAAATGGTCGGAACAAAGAGGATGCAGATGGAAGAAGAGAACGAAAAGAAAGATCAAACAGCTGAAGACAAAAGCTTCGCGGAACTGCTTAATGAAAGTTTCATGGATCGAAAACGGCTGAAACCGGGAGAAAAAGTGAAAGCACGGGTCGTTAATATTACACGGGAATGGGTTTTTATCGATCTGGGAGCAAAAAGCGAAGGGTATCTGGATCGTAAGGAGTTCTGCGATGACGATGGTAATATTACAATAAAAGAAGGTGATAAGATTGAAGCCTATTTCCTGTCATCGCGAAACAATGAAAAACTGTTTACCACAAAAATCGGTAAAGGCGAAGCCGGAAGAACACATCTTGAAGAGGCATTTCGAAGCGGTATCCCCGTTGAAGGTTTTATTGAAAAAGAAATCAAAGGTGGATTTGATATCAAAGTAGGCGGTAACATAAGAGCTTTCTGTCCTTTTTCCCAGATGGGAACACAGCGTATTGATACACCGAGTGAATTTGTGGGACAACATCTTCCCTTTAAAATCATCGAGTTTGGAGAAAAGGGACGTAATATAATAGTATCAAATCGAATAATAGAAGAAGAAGCACAACAAAAACGAAGAGAAGCCTTAAAAGAATCATTGAAAGAGGGAATGACTATTCAGGGGACCGTTGCATCAGTGCAGCCATATGGTGCTTTTATCGATATTGGTGGTGTGCAGGGACTTCTCCCTGTTTCGGAAGTTAGATGGGGCCACGTTGAGGATATACGGGAAATAATATCGGTTGGTCAAACCATGGAACTGGTAATCATTAACCTCGATTGGGAAAATAACCGCATTACTCTGAGTCTGAAGGAGGCACTGCCCGACCCCTGGGAGGATGTTGAGAATAAATATCCGGAAGGAACCCGTCATACAGGCATAATAGCACGGATAACGAAATTCGGCGCATTTGTCACTCTCGAACCCGGTATTGACGGCCTCATACATGTTTCCAAATTGGGAGAGGGGAAGAGACTTAATCATCCCGGAGAATTAGTAGGGAAAGGTCAGACCATAGAAGTACAGATTGAAAAAGTAGATAAAAAAAATAAGCGCCTGTCCCTCACCATTGCATTGGATTCAAACGCAGATGAGGAAAAACATGATAATTATAAAGAACATGTTGGAAAAGCGAATGCGAGTCTGGGAACCTTGGGTGATCTTTTAAAAAGCAAGCTTGCTGAAGAGAAAAACAAGAGAACATAAAAAGTAAAATGAAATAGTGTATATGATGCCGATATCATTTTTGACAAGATCGTGTTAATTTCTGTTTTACATTAAGGAACCTTAATTTTTCCGGTTGGTGTTTGACCCGGTACGATAATACGTGAGTCTTCCTGACGCTTCAATTCTTTGGCATCTTCAATCATTTTTTCAATTGTTTGATTCATGTACGCAGGAAATTGTTCCATCGCTTCTTTAAGATTCCTGGCTTCTATAGGGAATTGAATCGGTATAGGCCCCCGCGGTGACACCAGCTGTGTAAAACCGATAAAAATGGGCTTACGAGTATAATCTTGAGATCCGTCAGGTTTGACGGGGATGAGTCTTCGTATTGAAGCAATTTTGACATCGGTAAACATTTCCTCTCTATAAAGATTGTTCCGGTCGACTGAGATTTCTTTCATGCTAGCCTGATCAGTGAAATCCATAATTTGTCTCCTTTTCGATCACGAGAGATGATATTTTGTTGATTATCAAAGCGCTTATACCATGAAAGGGATATTTTACAAATCAATTATGTTGTGGAGGCTGCAGAGAAAGACTTATTCATGGTGTTAAATTTTCGATGGAATAATCGTTTTATATGACAGTATCAGTTTTTTCTGTTGAGGTTAGGCATTAAATTTGCTAAGCATTCCAAGAGACGTAAGATCATACCATTACGAAACTGTCACCGTAGGGAATGTTGGTGTGTTCATGAAATCAATGCCTCAATTATAAAAATTATTGTGAGGGGTTTTGTTAGAATCAATGGAAGCTTACAAAATAGAAAACTACATCATAGCTGCAGATTTACCTGAAGATGCAGAAGGTATGTTTGTTCATGAATTAGGTGGAACATTGCCCGTAACGAAAGAGAAAATAGACATTAATGAGAGTATAACTCGTGATGACGGAAGGGTTATGACCATAAAAGAAATAATCAATGAAGAACTTGATAACCGGCAGCAATGGCGACGGTTGGGTGTACCTTGTGAAACATATAGACCGTTCGTTATAAAAAGACTGATATGAATGGAAGCATACGCCATGACGAGTAATGCCGATTTTGACCTGAAGAGTGAAACAATCTATTTATGAGGATATTGTCGAGAATCTGTCGAAATAAAAAGTCAGCCATATGCGAGTACGCCGACACTTCGAAAACCCTTAGAAATTCCTTCTTTTAATTAGCGTGATGTTTATATCTTCCCAAGAATTTACACCAACCTAACATAACTTGTCTGATTCAGTAGGGTAATTTGTAACCATCTAATAATAAAGGATATTGTTGATGCATAACTTGCGTGCAACTTGGTATAATGTCGAGGTTATTGGGGGTTTACGGATGTTGTTAACACCCCTGTCAACACGTTTATCAACATTTCTGTGGAATCTGAATATTTTCACTTCAGTTGATATCAGACAGAGGTCAAGATGTTTCGTTTAAATGATGTTATCCTTCTTATGGTTGTCCTCGTATCTATGCTTGGAGGCATTCTCTTTCCCCATTTCGGCTCACTCTTTCGCCATTATCCTCTCTATTGTTTGATGGTTCTCCTTTTTCTCAGTTTCCTCTCAATCGAAATAAAGACGATCTGGGATACACTTAAATATTCCATCGTTAAGATCATATGTTTGACGCTTTTGAAGATTGTTATTCTGCCTATAGCAATTTATTATGTCTTTAGAGTTATAGCACCATCTTACGCAGTTGCTGCCCTGCTTCTCTCCGGAATCTCTACCGGTGTTGTGGCACCCTTTATTTCAAATCTCGTGAAAGGAAACAGCCCCCTGGTCATGGTTATGGTGGTTGTAACATCGCTTTTGATCCCTTTTACACTGCCTGCATTGATCAAAATGGTTTTGGGCCAGTCCGTAAATATTCCGCTTATCGACATGATCCGAATGCTTGCCCTTGTTATCTTTATTCCCTTTCTTGCCGCGGAATGTCTGAGGAAATTAGCACCCTCGTCGTTGCCAATAATCATGAAAGTGAGATTTCCCTTTTCCCTCATACTTTTTGCAATTGTTAATCTGGGAATCTTTTCACGCTATGCAGAATTCTTCTACCGTGAACCGATTGCAATTATCACCGCTACGTCAACAGCTATCGTACTCTCCGTCATCTATTGTGTCATAGGAATTTCTTGCATGTTTAAAAGATCGATTGAAGATCAACTGGCCGGAGCGATAACATTGGGAAATATGAATAATGTCCTGATTATTGTCTTTGCCTCGCGCTTCTTTGGCCCACTGGAGCCCACAGTTGCAGCCATATATATTCTTCCTTTTTTTGGTTTACTCATACCATTGCGGATGTATTACAACTGGTATACGCGATTTGTGATCTCCCATTAACAATAAATGAAACTTATCCAACAATACATTTAACTCCAATACGATAATTACCGATGAGCATTACAGGAAAAATGACTGAGACTAAATTTAAGAGTTTGCATGGCATATCCGGCACAGAAATATCCGATAGACAGAGCTTATGATTTTCGGGAACATCAATACATAATCCCTTTCTTGTATATCTTTATAATCGCTTGCCATTTGTTTTGTCATGGTATAAATAATCACTCACTAGATCACGTAATCTGTTGAGATGGGCTTACATTATTCGCATCATGTATTATGATTATCATTGGCAAGATCAATTAGGAAGTATGTGAGGCCATTGAGGTATTACGTATTGAAATAAAGGTGAGAAAATATTCTTATGAAAAATGCCGTCAGTTTGATATGAATTTATATTGACGGGGAAAGTGTCCATGTGATTGATTCTGCGATCGTTGAATGTCGATTTTAGAGGTAATACGATGAATATGGAGGTGAATCAAATTGATTGTTGTAACGGGTACGGCAACATGTGGAATCTGTAAAACAAAACAAGCAGTCGTTTTTTGTGACGGATGTGGTGTATTGTTGTGTGGGGATTGCCAGCAGTTTGAATATTGGGGTTATGGCTGCGGTCATGGTGATCCCAAGGCTTTTTGCAGCAAGTGTTACAATGATATCGATATTAATCCATATGGAGGAAAGGTACCAGAATAAGAAGAATGAAGTACGAAGGAGTTATTATACGGCCTCCCAGTGAGGCACACAGTTTGCTCTTACAGATAACCGTAGGATGCTCTCATAACAAGTGTACTTTTTGTGGCACATACAAAGAAAAGAAATTCAGAATAAAAGGATTGGGTGAAATTGAAGAGGACATTTTAGAAGCGGCCTGCTATGGTCGGTTCGAGCGAGTTTTTCTCTGTGATGGAGATGCCTTGATCATACCTCAAAAAAAACTTGTTCCGATTTTAGAATCAATAAGAACAAATATACAGGGGTTGAAAAGGATCGGCACGTATGGGAATGCGAAAAGTATTCTCAGAAAAACCCCGGAAGAACTCAAGCAATTACGGAAATTGGGTCTCAAGATAGTTTATCTGGGAGTTGAAACGGGGAACGAATCTCTGCTTAATAAAATAAACAAAGGTGTCGATTACAAGCAGATGGTTGAGGCAGGGAGGAGGATCAAACAGGCAGGCATGAAGCTTTCTGCTACCGTTCTTCTCGGGATTGGCGGCAAAGAT
Source organism: Deltaproteobacteria bacterium (assembly GCA_016935565.1). Lineage (GTDB taxonomy): Bacteria > Desulfobacterota > Syntrophia > Syntrophales > UBA6807 > JAFGQS01. The sequence continues at coordinate 1,620 of JAFGQS010000132.1, read as the reverse complement.
AAAAGCTTGGATCATGCACGTGATACCGCAAAAATACTGACGGACATAGATCCTGATTATGTGGGAGCGCTGACTGTTATGATTATACCGGGCACACCGCTTCATGATGAATATATCTCAAAAACATTCGAACTTCCCGACACATTCGGCTTTCTTGAAGAGCTTGGTACCATCGTGTCTAAATCCGATTTTACGAACTGTTTTTTCACATCCAACCACGCATCAAATTACCTGCCTATACGGGCCAGGATGCCTGAGGAGAAAGAAGAAACGGTGAGACTTATATGTACTGTCATTTCTGCCAATGATCGCAAAATACTGAGACCTGAGTTTATGCGTGGATTATAAGAAGGAGCACATTTTATATGAAACATAATAAGCCCTGGTTAGATGCTCTCTTATCAAAAATAGGTAAAGAAAAAGAGGAAACTGATTTAGAAGAGGAAATCAGATCGATTATCGAATCAGGTAAGGAAGAAGGTCTGATCGATCAGCAATCAGGTGAGATGATTAAGAGTATTCTTAAGCTCAGGGAGAAGATAGTTCGTGAAGTTGTGGTTCCGAGGACAGAAATTATTGCAGTGAGCAGTAATTCCACGATCGAAGAAGTGATTGATTTGATTATAAAACATGGTCACACGAGAATGCCCGTTTATGAAGGGAGTGTGGACAACATTATAGGAATATTAAATGTAAAAGACCTCTTGAGATTTTGGGCAGGATCGTCCAATGACTCTAATATAACGTCAATTCTCCGGGAAGCATACTTCATTCCGGAAACAAAAAACATACATTTTCTGTTGCATGAACTGAAAGAAAAAAAATCCCACATGGCAATTGTCATAGATGAATACGGTGGTACTGCCGGTCTCGTAACATTGGAAGACCTCATAGAGGAAATAGTCGGCGAGATACATGATGAACATGATGTGGAAGAGGACAACTTTACAGTTCTTTCCAATGGAGATATACTCGTCGACAGTAGAGTGGAGATTGAGGAATTTGAAGAATATTTCGGTATCACACTACCGGAGGGAAAATTCGAAACACTCGGAGGATTTATTTTTCATATCATTAAAAAGATTCCCGTTCCGGGAGAAGTCATTCATTATGAAAACTTCGAACTGATCATTGAATCGGCAGATGAGAGAAGTATAAAAAAAGTAAGAATAAAAAAATCAGGTAGCGATTCAAAGCATTGATAAAGTGGGTTGAGGCTGTTGGGTGAAAAGGGTAAACCGGGGCAATGGGTAAAAAAACATTACTTCTATCAGTATTTTCTGGCATTCTTCTCTTTCTTTCCTTTCCAAAGTTTGATTTGAGCATTCTCGTCTGGGTTTCTCTTGTGCCGTTATTTTTCGCATTACAGAAAAAAAGCATCGGTGAAGCATTTTGGATAGGTCTGACGGTGGGTTTTGCATATAATATCGGAATACTCTACTGGGTTTCATTTGTTATTGTTCAATATGGTTATCTACCCCTCTATCTTGGTATCTTTATCATGTTGCTCCTTGCTCTTTATTTGAGTCTCTATGTGTCTCTCTTTTCTGCAGGTATTGTTTATTTTAAAAAAAAGGGAGTACCTGAAATAATCGTTGCTCCCGTGCTATGGTCATGTCT
>JAFGQS010000131.1 GCA_016935565.1 Deltaproteobacteria bacterium | reverse complement strand
ACTTTAAATATCCTGATCTTGCTTTGTCGTTGGACCGGATCTGGGTAAACGTGGCTGATCAAAACGAGATGACGCCCCTCCTCTGGAACTTTACGTTACAATTCATCGGTATTGGTGAAGATTCCAATCAACCGTCTTTTCCGTTTAAACCGGATCAATCGTATGCGCTTTCTTTCCTCGTATCAAGTTGGTTCACTGTCCTGTTTATGAATTCCAGGCAGGATTTTTCTACAATCAATTCGGAAATCGAAAATATTATCGATTTATTAGCATCGAAGAATGGCCTCGACCCTGAATCGCGCTTGAAAATATATCAGTCTCATATTTTTTCTCCGGAAAATATTTTTTGGAATCCGGATCAACACAATGGCCATGAAGACATAACAAATTTTTTAACACAGTCCGTCGATCTGGGATTTCTCTTGATTAAAAACGGCATTGGAGCAACTCCACAATGGTCACAAACCGACTTTTGGATACAATATGAGCAACTTATGGCTCAGATAAAGAATGTGCTGTTCACGTCTGAAATGGAGGGTTCAAGCGTCTTGATCCCCGATGCCACGAAGGACATTTACAACATTCTCGTCAGGATCGCCCGGAAATGGCGTGGCGACATGGAAACAACTTCTCCTGAACCGGAACAAGTCACGGCCGGTCTGTCAATAAAAGAGCATGAAATCAACCGGGTAGGCGCTGTTTCTTCGGAAAATGTTTTAATCAAGAAGACCGTGGTCCTTACGCCTGATATGTTCGGAAAAGAACCTCCTTCTCCCGACATTTCAGAAGTTCGCCAACCGGAAAAGAGCCTGACAATAACAGAACCTTTGTTGCCGTCCGATACCCTTGATCACGGCACTGAATCGATAGAGGCCCTTCCAGAAACCCGAATCATCAATCAAAAAGATCGACCTTTGCCACCGAAAGAACCCCGGGACGACGACATTCCCGAAACTGTGGTCATCTCCCCTCATGAACCTTTGGCATCACAGACAAACGCCCAGATGAAACGAGAGAGAGAATCGACGAAACAAGGACAAATAACACCAACAGATCCGAAGGTTCCGGAAGGATTGACAGACGCTGAAACGTCACCAAGGAAAACAAAACATGATGAAGAGGACGTGCCTGAAACGGTTATAATAAACTACAAGAAATCTCAAGGCGGACAATAAGACTATGACGGAACATCTCAGACTGGATCAACTGGCACACGACATTCGGCAGATATATTTGTCCGATCCATTACAGGCTGAAAACAGTATAGAAGCATTTCTCGAACAGTCACTCGGAAGACTTTCAGAGGATGAAAGGGTTGCCATTGTGGATGAACTCTGCAGCCAATTCGGAGAAGACGGTGCCTGTTCTTTAGAAAATGTAATCGTAGATCAGGAGGTTCTGTCACGGATATTTTCATTCCTTCTTGGCAGACAGGTTTCACAGGCCGAACTTTCATCCGACGAGCTTCTCCAGCGCCTTGCCGGTTCTCTGAATACAATATTCGATATGCTGAATCAGCTGATCAGCGTTATCAACATCACATTTTTAGGCCAGCGGGAAGGGGTCGAAACGATCCGGCAAGTTATCGGATTTCATCTGGAAGGAGGATCTGCCTCGAGATCTCTTGAAAGCTATCTCGGTCAAATCAACAAGGCGTTTCTGACTGCACACCAGGCATTTAAACTTGCAGGCGAAAAAAAGGTGAGTCAAATTCTCACGGAACTGGATCCGAAACGGATCGCCGCCGGTGCCGGTGGTGGTTTCAAGTTCGGTCCCCTGCGAAAGGCCGACTGTTTTGATAAATATGCTGAAAAATTCAAGGTATTTGAAAAATATTTTGCTTCCGGACGTTTCACAGAAGAGCTTTTAAGAGAATTTGAAAATAATTGTCAAAAACTTTTTTTGCAGTAAGGAGGCACCGCTTTGAGAAAGTGTAATATTATAGTAATCTTGATGGGACTTGTTTTTCTAGTCTGTTCCTGTGCATCGAAACCGCTTCCACCATCCGTCGTGGAATATGCAAAGGACGCAATCATTATCTATGTTAAGGCGGATCCCCAATTAAATCTTTATGCCGGCACACCCCATACCCTTTTCGTCTGCATCTATCAGATCAAAGACCCTAATGCCCTCAACCAACTTGCCGGTGATCAGGAGGGGCTTTGCAGACTGCTCGAGTGTTCTCTCTTCGATGCCAGCATTACCGGGGCCAAAAAATTGATCATCCAGCCGGGACAGCAAGAAACGTTCGTATTGGATCGTGCGGAAGGTACTCGTTATGTTGCAGTGGTAGCAGGCTACTCCCGCATTGAGAGAGACAGAATACTTCGCCTGCATGAAATCCCGGAGAAAGGATACATCAGACGGTTTATAGGATCACGGTTCGACATCCTCGGATTCGAACTTAAATTAGGACCGCAACAACTTCAATAGGACAAGGGGTATCTCACTATGGAGCGACCACTTTTTTGGCATCAAGGCCTTTTTCTGCAGCCTCAGCACATGCAGCTGGCTGATTTGCATGCGCAATCACTGCTGACCCCCGTATACAAATATCTGTATCCCCATCCCTGGGGCATCGGGGAACTGGAAATTCAGACAGCTGTACTGGATAACGGGAGTTTCAACCTATTGAGGGGTAATTTTCTGTTTCCGGATATGACCTATGTCTCCCTGCCGGGTAATGCCGTCGTCGAGGCCCGTTCGTTTGACGAGGCATGGGTGGAAGGCGGTGACCCATTTACCGTTTATATCGGAATAAAAAAATGGAATCAGCACGGAGAAAACGTCACCACGCTTTCGAGCCTTCTTAATCTGAGTGACGTCAATACACGGTACGCCACATCGACTGATCCCGAAGAAATTCATGATCTGCACCAGAACGGTTCTCCGGCTCAGGTTCAACTTCTTCACCATGTATTGAAAGTCTTCTGGGAAACTGAGAAAGATAAGCTTGGTGATTACCATCTTATTCCTGTTGCCCTTCTCGAAAGAGAGGGTAAGCATATTGTCCTTTCCGAAAAATTTATACCGCCGATCCTTACGGTCAAGAGTTCGGAAATCCTGGTACAGCGAATTCTGGATATCAAAAATCAAATTGCATCCCGTGGACGCCAACTGGAATCCTACAAGCGTGATCGGGGAGTTCACACTGCCGAATTCGGAGCGAGGGATACGGTCTATTTACTGGCGCTGAGATCCCTCAATCGATACATACCCGTTCTGGAGCAAGTTTTGTCTTCAGACCACGTCCACCCGTGGACTGTGTATACGCTTCTGAAACAGATGATCGGGGAGCTTTCATCTTTTTCAGAACAAGTCAATGTCATGGGGGAAACGGCGGACGGAAGTCTGGATGTTTTAGATTACAACCATGGCAATCTTTGGGAATGCTTTGAAGGGGCTGGAGCAGTAATAATCAAACTTCTCGACGAGATAACGGCGGGACCTGAATATGCAATCCAGATGTTATATGATGGAACCTATTTTGCTGCAGAATTGCCTCCGGCGATTTTTGAAGGTCGAAATCGTTTTTACCTCTTTTTTGAAACGGAGGCCGATCCGCAATCAATTCTGCAGTCCCTGGAAGTTTTTTCAAAATTGAGCTCTCGAGAATCATTGCCGTTACTGATTGCCCAGTCGCTTCCCGGCGTTAAACTGGAACACTTGTCCGTCACACCACAGGAACTGCCCCGCAGGGCACGTGCCATGTATTGCCGGATTGATCATCACAGCGATCAATGGATGAAAGTGCAGAAGGGCAAAAACATTGCCTTATACTGGGATACGGCTCCGAAAGATCTCAAAGTCGAACTTATGGTAGTGGGGAGAACATAACGATGCGAACAGCAGACTGCTTCATGGAATTGTTAGCCTATGTAGCCTATTTCCTGAAAACGGTAAAAGCACGGCAGCCTGCCTTTGAGCAGGTGAAGGCCGATATCGACCGACTTGTATCCATGGCGGATATCTGCCTCAAGGATACAGGTATTTCAAAAGAGGATTTCGATCATGCGCGTTTTGCCGTTTTTGCATGGATTGATGAAGTGATATTGAACTCTCCGTGGAATGGGAAAAACCAGTGGCAGATGCAGCAACTGCAACGCACATATTATCAAACCACCGATGCGGGAGAGATCTTTTTTGCACGGTTGAACACACTCGGTCCTCATCAAAATCACGTAAGGGAAGTTTATTACCTCTGCCTCGCCATGGGATTCACAGGACGCTATGTTCATGAAGGTGATGATTTTCTCCTGGAACAATTGAAGACATCGAACCTGAAAGTTATTATGGGAAGCTCAATAGGACTGCCGGCCCTCGATAAAGGCCAGCTTTTTGCTCAGGCATATCCCCGGCAGGTTGATCAACCGGAACCTCAGCAACACAAGAGAGGTTTTTCTCCGATTCACCTGGTGGGTATTGCGTTTCCTGTTGTGCTTTATGCAGCTTTGTTTTTTATTTACCGGTTTATTCTCAATAATATCGGTGAAAATCTGTTAAGTCTGGTGCCGTAAATGACGCAAACATTGTGGAAAATTCTTAAGATTACCCTGCTCGTCTTTGCATCACTCTTACTGGTTGGTATTGTTGTGGGAGTAGTGCTGAGCATGGGATGGAGTTGGTGGGTAGCCTTATTCATTCTTTTAGGGCTGCTGGGTCTGGTAATCGGTTTTGTGTTGCTGAGAAAACTATGGCTCAGACGAGTTGAGCAGCGGTTCGTGCAACAGGTCATCGCACAGGATGAAGCTCACCGTAAGACATTGGAAGACAGAGAAAAAAGCGGCTCGAAAGAATTGCAGGATCGATGGAAAGAAGCCGTGACCGCGCTCAGGAAGTCCCACTTGAAAGAATACGGAAATCCGCTCTATGTTCTGCCCTGGTATATGATAATCGGCGAAAGCGGATCGGGAAAAACCACATCGATTGAAAGCGCCCGGTTATCGTCGCCGTTTGCTGAAACCAGGCGAACCTCCGGTATTTCAGGAACACGTGACTGCGACTGGTGGTTTTTCGAACAGGCCATTCTCCTCGATACCGCAGGACGATACGCCATCCCGGTTGATGAGGGCCGTGACAGGGACGAATGGCAGAACTTCATGAAACTGCTGGCAAAGTTTCGAAAGAAGGAACCCATAAACGGACTTGTTGTCACCATTGCCGCCGACAAACTGACATCTTCCGGACCGGATGATTTAAGAGAAGATGCCCACACGATTCGTCGTCGCATCGATGAGTTAATGCGCGTTCTGGGAGCCAAATTTCCCGTCTATGCATTAGTCACGAAGTGTGATTTGATTCAGGGAATGACCACATTCTGCGATAACCTGTCGGAAGAAACACACAGCCAGGCCATGGGAATGATAAATCAGGATCTTTCGACCGATGTCGAATCTTTTACGATACGGGCCATTGACTCCCTGACCGAGCGGTTGAAAGATCTGCGCCTGCTCCTTTTTCACCAATCACAATCAAAAGCAACCGATCCCGGCCTGCTACTCTTTCCCGAAGAATTTGAAAGACTGAAAACCGGGCTCAGCGCGTTTATGAAAGAGACCTTTCAGGAAACACCCTATCAGGAGACACCGATACTGAGAGGACTTTTCTTCAGCAGCGGAAAACAGGAAGGCAGTCCGTATTCTCATTTCCTGAAAGAGCTCGGCATGATCGATGAACGGGAAGTCTTACCGGGAACCAACAAGGGTTTATTTCTCCATGACTTTTTTTCACGCATTATGCCGGCTGACAGGAAACTGTTTGCCCCGACCCAGAGAATGCTGGCATGGGAACGGCTGACCCAGAACCTCGGAATCACGGCGTGGCTGGCTGTTACAATCGCACTGTGCGGATTGTTGAGTTTTTCCTTTGCCAAGAATTTATTAATCATGAGGGAAGTTTCGAGGGAAGTTTCCAAGCCGGTCGTTTTACAGAATGAGCTTATCGCAGATGTGATCGGTATGGATCGATATCGTCAGGCAATCCTGAGAGTTGAACAACAGAATGATGGTTGGTGGATACCCCGGTTTGGATTATCGGAAAGCATAAACGTAGAGCATGAACTTAAAACGAAATACAGCAAACAATTTCTCAAAAGCCTCTTGCACACGTATAACGATAAAATCGCAAAGGCGATGGCCCACTTTTCAGCAGGTACCTCTGAAGAGGTTATCGGTGCACACGTAGCTCAACTGGTAAGACGTATCAACCTCTTACGTGCCCGCCTGGAAAACGAGACACTGGACAGCATCACTGTGAGACCCCTGCGGAGCTATGAATATACGCTGCAGACACCCGGTCAGGATGTTATTCCTGAAGTCGCCAGGAAGTTCTCGGATTTGTACCTTTATTATGTTTTCTGGCACGAGGACACCAGCGGTTTGAATCAGGAAATGAATGAACTGCGTCTCTTGTTAAACCATGTCCTTACGATGAAAGATGCCAATCTTAACTGGATTGCCACGTGGATAAATCTGGATCCTGATCTTTCCTATATCAGCCTGGAAGATTTTTGGGTGGGAAGCAAGGCTGTAAAGAACGATAAGAAAGTTGCACCTGCCTTTACTCTCGAGGGTAAAGCGAAGATCGACACTTTTATCAAGGAAATGGAATCCGCCCTTGTTGATCCGTTGATTATTGCCGCTAAAAAACTGGAATTTCAGACCTGGTACCGTGAAGCATATTTCAACGCCTGGCATGAATTCGGACTCGCGTTCCATCAGGGGAGCGAACGGCTGAAGGGAGAAGCGGAATGGCAGCAGATGGCGTCATTAATGGGGTCCGACCGGAACCCGTATTTTGCGCTGTTTGATCGCATCTCCAAGGAAATGCAGCCCTTTGCCGAGCAGCAGGAGTTCCCATCGTGGCTGAAGCTTGTGTATGATTTCAAGGATGCTGAACGAGAGGCCGCAAATATCAAAAAAAGAAGCGGTGAAAAGCCGGGAATCATAAAAACCGCAACACGAAAAATGAAGTCAAAAATTGCCGGGTTAAAAAAACAATCCGGATTGGAAGCCGGTGATTTGGAATATGAACTCGCGGCATCGCAGGCATTGCGGGATTATCAAGATTCGCTGGCAGAAACCGTACCGGTATCGGCATCTCGAGAGACGGCATACGAAACGGCGGTAGCAATCTACAAAGACGACCCCGCGACGAGTAAAATTCCATTTTACACGGGATTGAGAGCATTGAATCAGATGAGGACCGCAATGGCAGGCGCCGGGCCGGATCAAAAACTGTTCTGGACACTGGTACAAGGTCCCCTCGATTATTTCCTCGAGTTTGCTTCGAGGGAAGCTGCTTGCAAGCTACAGAAAATCTGGGAAACAGAAGTTCTGTTGGAGGTACAGGGGGCTCCGGACCAACACACACTCATGAAACTCCTTCTCGAGCAGGACGGCTATGCCAGAAAATTTATCAGCGAGCCGGCGAAGCCGTTTATTACCAGAAGTCTCAAGAAAGGTTTTTATGCTAAAGAAATCATGGGACACAGCGTGCCCTTTGATAGTTACTTTTTTTCATTTCTGACCAAAGGGTCAAGATCGGCACGTCCGGCCACGGCACATTACACTGTCACCATAAAATCTGAACCGACCGGTGCGAACAAAGACGCAAAAGTGAAGCCTCATGCAACTGCTCTGGAAATGCAGTGTGCCGACAAAACCCTGCAGTTGATCAACCTCAATTACCCGATACAAAAGAAATTTACATGGTCACCTGAAACCTGCGGCGATGTTGTATTCAAGATCAGTATCGGCAACCTGACCTTGACCAAGGAATACACGGGGAATCTGGCCTTCGCAAAATTTTTAAAGGATTTTGAAAAAGGAAGTCGCACCTTCTACCCCCATGATTTTCCCGCCCAAACGGCTGACCTGAAACGGATGGGTATCCGATATATCACAACGCAATACCGTTTTGCAGGACACAGGCCGGTTCTCGGACTCTTCTACACCGGTCCGGGAAGGGTACCGGAAAAAATAGTAACATGCTGGGATCAATGATAAAAAAATACTCATGGGAATGGTTCGCCATCGGAAAGCACCCTGTTGTTATGGATTATTTTCGTCTGGGTGTCACAACACCCCTGGCGAATGCTTTCGCCGGCTGGTTTGAGAATGGATATGAAACACTGGCCGGTATGAACCGCCCGGGATCGACAATTCATTCCTGGCGATTCTGGTCCAGAGGTGTAGGGAAAGGATCAATTGCCTGCGGAGTCGGACGGGACAGCAGTGACGGCAGGGGTCGACCGTATCCTTTACTTATTATGGGAATCGGAGCACTTCCCGGATGGGAAGACAATTGGGATCTTTTGACGTTTTCATGTGAAGACACCTGGAGGCATATCGAACACATTGCCGCCGGGCGATTTTCAGATTTAAAGCAAATGGAGGCCGAACTCGGCCGAATCAGGCTGCCGAATGCGGATTGGTCTGCTTTTTCCGACAAACGAACGAATATCGATGGGAAAGCGTATACCTTTGAAGAAAAAAATATCGCTCACATTTCTGCCGATGTTGAGAAAGGTGCAAGAACACTGTTAACACAACATGAATTCTTCGTCCCCATAAATGGTAACCACGGGCAGGACTCACTTTTTATTGCAGGGTATATGAATTGTGTCTTAAAGTCTATCATGAAAATTACACCCAGTGCCGTATTCATGGGTGGTATTCCTGAAAGATCTTATCTTGCGATATTCAACCGGTCACTTGATTCGAGTGACTTTGTAAAACTATGGTCCGTTTCGGTTGCAGACCGAACCGATTGGTGACGGCTCACGAGCCGAATGCGTTACAAATATAGCAACGTACTTTACTTTTTTAAGAAACATACAGGACTCGGGAAATGGAAATTAATTCTCTGGGAAAAGACCCGATTCAACCCGATCAACCTGCAGGATCGGATGTTCGCTATGGACCCGAATTCGAACAGTTGCAGGCGGAGATTGACAAACTTACGTTGCCCTCGGCATCAGGAGGCATCAACTGGGAAAAAGTCGGTGATATCGCGGCTTCGATCCTTGCAAAACAATCAAAGGATCTTCTCGTAGCGGGCTATCTGGCGGTGAGCCAGATTTATGTGCGCCGGATCGAGGGGTTGGCCGATGGATTGACCGTTATGCACGATCTGCTTGAGAACTTCTGGGATGACCTGTTTCCGCCTAAAAAACGCATGCGGGGTCGTTTGGGAGCCATTGAGTGGTGGATTGAAAAGACCGAGACTGCTCTCAAGGGAATAAAACCCGAATCTGATGCAGGGGAAAAGCGTTCTGCCATCTCTACAACCCTTACCCAGATTGATCCCCTGCTTGTTGAACATCTGCCGGACCCGCCGATGCTCCGATCGATTGAGACGGCATTAGAGAATATCTTTTCAACTGCCGAGGAAACGGCCGAGGCCCAGGTCGCACCGACTGTTGAGCAGACCGAATCCGAACGGGTACAGGCAGTGAAACCGGAATCTCGCCGGGAACCAACCGGTCCTTCCGTGGCTCCAGAGCCGGGAGCATTCGAAACCGAACAGGATGCTCAAAAGATCATTTCTTCAGGCATGCAAAAAATGCGTCAGGCTGCAACCGCCCTGTTGGAACACAATCCCACAAACGCCATGGCCTATAGGTATCAGCGGATCGCTGCCTGGTCAGTGGTATCATCACTTCCTCCTGAGTCCAACGGACAAACGCACATAATGCCGCCACCGCCACATGTTCTTCAATCCCTGTTGAAACTCAAAGAAACCGGCAACTGGGGAGCCTTGATTCTTTCTGCGGAACAGCACTTGTCCCAGTTCATATTCTGGTTTGATCTGAATCGCCTTGTCTCCGAGGCCCTTAACAGTCTGGGTGATGACTATCGAAGTGCCCACGAGGAGGTGTGCCAGAATACGGCCTTTTTCATCCGTCGCTTCCCTCCGCTTGCCGGCATGAGTTTTTCCGATGGTACCCCCTTTGCTGATCCGGAAACCAGGCAGTGGCTGAATGACATTTCATTCGGGGCAAGTCTGGTAGCGGAGACCACCATTTCGAAGCCGGGAACAACCGGCGAAATCGATGAGAGCGATCGGAGAGCAGCTGTTCTGGCGGAGGCGCAAGCCCTGGTGAAGAAAAAGAAACTGCCGAATGCAGTCCAATTGCTTCACAATGAATTAAAAACGTGCGTTTCGCAACAGGAAGCTCTCATGTGGCGACTGGCACTGTGCCGGATGTTGATCGCGTCAAAACGGACAGATATGGCACTCCCGCATCTTGACTTGATTTTAAAGGATATTGAAACCTATCGCCTTGAAACCTGGAATCCTCATTTCGCGATGGAATGTCTCACACTGGTGTGGGCCGGGTACACCAGCCATACCGATAAGGAAGTAAAAGGCCATGCCAAAGACGTATTGAGCCTGATCGCCAAACTCGATCCGGCCGAAGCTTTAAAACTCAGCAAACACTAACGATGTAACGTTGGACTTTTTACGAAGCTATTAAAATTGAAGCCTAAGAAGAGCATTGTATGACTGCAAAACAGGATCATGACAAACAAGCTGGTGTCCAGAAAGGAGCTGCGGCGTTTCCCTCCTTGCTTGATGAGGTTGTAACTGTAACGAGACTGAAGCCGAAGGATGAAGGTTATGCCTTGACCAGAACAGGTGTGAAAGCTCTGATTTCCCACTTCATCGAACCGGGCCACAGAATGGACAGGATTTCCAAGGCGATCATCGACGATATGATCGCCGACATTGATAAAAAAATCAGCCTTCAGGTGGATATCATCCTCCATGATCCCCTCTTCCAAAAACTGGAATCTGCCTGGCGCTCGTTAAAATTTCTTGTAGACAGGACCGATTTCCGGGAGAACATAAGGCTGGAACTGTTCAATGTAAGCAAAGAAGAGCTGCTGCAGGATTTCGAGGATTCACCGGAGGTCATCAAATCCGGGTTTTATAAGAGGGTTTACTCGGCAGAATACGGCCAGTTCGGTGGAAATCCATATGCGAATATCATTGCCAACTATGATTTTGATCCCCGACCTCAGGACATGAAACTGCTGCAATACGTTTCCAGTGTATCTGCCATGGCTCACGCGCCGTTCATTGCGGCTGCCGGACCTGCATTTTTCGGACTGGATTCTTTTGACAGCCTTGCCAACCTGAAAGATTTAAAATCTATATTTGAAGGTCCCCGGTACATAAAATGGCGGTCTTTCCGGGACTCCGAAAATGCTCGGTACATCGCACTGACGGTGCCGCGCTTTCTGTTGCGCCTGCCCTACGGTACCGACACCCAGCCTGTGGAGACCTTCAATTATGAGGAAAATGTTTCTGCCTCCCCTGAAAACTACCTGTGGGGAAATACGGCGTTTGCTTTCGCAACCAGACTGACGGACAGCTTCGCAAAATACCGCTGGTGCACGAACATCATCGGACCGCTGGGAGGCGGTACGGTGGAGGATCTGCCGATGCATCAGTTCCAATCCATGGGAACCCTTCAGACCAAAATCCCCACTGAGGTGCTGGTCTCGGATCGTCTGGAATTCGAACTTGCCGAGGAGGGGTTCATTGCACTGGCTCTGCGCAAAGACAGCTATAATCTCTGCTTCTTTTCTGCTAACTCAGCACAGAAACAGAAATATTTCGGCAGCAGTCCCGAAGACAAGGAAGCTGAACTCAACTATAAACTGGGAAGCCAGCTGCCGTATATGTTCGCGGCAAACAGACTGGCTCATTACCTGAAGGTAATTCAAAGAGAAAATATCGGCAGCTGGAAAGGAAAAACCGATCTGGAGAGAGAGCTGAATGCCTGGATTCGTCAGTACGTTGCCAACCAGGATAATCCGAGTCCCGAAATCCGGAGCAGACGCCCACTGCGTCAGGCCCAGATAATGGTCGAGGACGTTGAGGGCGAGGCCGGCTGGTACAAGGTCGGGCTGAAGGTGAAACCTCATTTCAAATATATGGGAGCCTATTTTACCCTCTCTCTCGTTGGTAAACTGGAAGAACAATAACCGTATGGAAAGGAGATCGCCACGCTGATATCTGCATGCGTACCAATTGAAGATGTTCCTCCGGACAACACGATCACCGTGAAGAACAGGTATGAGAGAAAGCCTGGTGTCCGCTATGCGTGAGGAACGACTGATCCAGAGAATCAGAACATGGAAAAAGTCACCGAACCGTCGTGACGGACAGGATCCGAAACGATTGATCGATTCGATCGTCCGGCACCTTGAACGGATTTTGAATACCCGACGGGGCAGTGTTGGCATCGCCAATGATTACGGCATACCCGACCTTACCGACTTCAGATCGGGATTCCCCGATTCCGTGCGGGATCTGGAAATGACGATTCGAGACACGGTTGAAAAATTCGAACCACGGTTAAAATCAGTACGGGTCAAGTTTATACCCCAGGATGTAAATATGCTGACAGTCACTTTTCAGATCGTTGCCCAACTGGCCTTGGAAGACGAAAAGACACCCGTGATATTCGAAAGCATGATGGGCACCGACGGCAAGGTAACGATCAAGGGATAAACGATACAAAGGGTCCTGCAACTGAGGACTCTTTTCAAACAAATGATAGATGGAGCATTATGATCAATCGTTATTTCCAGCAGGAACTGAACAACTTAAAAGATTTGGGGGTAGAGTTCTCAAAAAATCATCCGGCGGTGGCCCCCATGCTGAGTGGTCGCTCCGCAGACCCCGATGTGGATCGGCTTCTGGAAGGGGTGGCCTTTCTGATCGCACTGTTGCGGCAGAAGCTTGATGATGAATTTCCCGAAATCATTCACGAGGTAGTTCGGCTTATCTGGCCGCATTACCTGCGGCCTCTGCCCTCGACATCGGTCGTTGCCTTTGCACCCAGGCCCATCCTGAAACGATCCATGACCATCCGGACCGCTACGCAGGTGGCCTCGGTGCCGGTAAAGGGCACATCGTGTTTGTTTCGGACCTGCTATCCCGTTGAAATTCACCCGCTGCAGCTTCTGGATGCATCGTTTGTGGAGAAGGCGGGAAAACCGCAGACTATCCGGCTGGTACTCGAACTATCGAACCTCAAGCTTGCAGACTGGCAGCCGGAGTTTTTGCGTTTTTACCTTGCAGGAGACTTCCCCGCCGCTGCTGACCGCTATCTCTTGTTGCGGCGTTACCTGAAACGGATCGTCATCAAAGCTGCGGACAGCAACAGGGTATCCGTTCTTTCTCCCGATAATTTGAAGCCCGTCGGATTCGGTCTCCATGAAGACATGATACCGTATCCCACCAATTCGTTTCCGGGATATCGGGCGATTCAGGAATATTTTATCCTGCCGGAAAAATTCCTCTTCCTCGATCTCTCCGGGTGGAATCAATGGAAGCATCGGGGATCGGGCAATCGATTTGAAATACTGTTTGAACTGGACCGCATTCCCTTTGCGCCGCCACGTATAACATCGGATGATTTTGTCCTGTTCGCCACACCGGTCATTAATATCTTTCCCTATGATGCCGATCCCATCCGCCTTGACCATCGGAAGACCGAATACCGGGTACGCCCCTCAGGACAGAAGGATACTCATTTTCAGGTATATTCCGTAGAAAACGTCACCGGATTCATCCAGGGTACCGCAGAAGAACGGATTTATGTTCCCTTTGACCTCTTTTACTCGGATCAGCGCGGCGCCCCTGTTTATTGCGTGAAGACAAGGACCTCACCCGTCCGGCCAGGCTTCGATGTTTATCTGTCGGTTGCATATCCACCTGAGTCCGGACCGCCCGCTGCAGAGACCCTGTCAATTGATCTGCTGTGTACCAACAGTTTCTTAACTGAAGAAATCCGGGCCGGTGACATCACCCGGTCCACCACCGGGACCCCTGAACAGGTGGAATTCAAGAATCTTCGTCCGCCCACGAGTAACATTCTGCCGCCACTGGGAACCAATCTCCTGTGGCGCCTAGTTTCTCACCTGTCGTTGAACTATGCATCACTGTCGAAGACGGAAAATCTACAGGCACTTCTCAACCTGTATTTATTTAAAGACCCCCGGAAGCCGGAGGCCTTTCTGGCCAACCAGAAGCGGATTGCCGGCATCCAAAATATCGAATCCAGAGGGGCAGACCGCCTCGTATCCGGCATCTTGAGGAGGGGCCGCGATATTGAACTGAAAGCCCGAAATGACCACTATGCAAGTCCGGGTGATCTGTTCCTGTTCGGCTGTATCCTCGACCATTTCCTTGGGTCATATGCAACGATCAACACTTTTACCCGGCTTACAGTCAGGGAAATTATATCGGGAGAACTGTATCAATGGCAGGCAAGACTGGGAGACCATCCCCTCATATGAATCCCAACCGGAAAACCGCACTGAAGGAAGAACTTCTCAGGGAGGGATACGACTTTTCCTTCTTTCAGGTGATACGATTGCTGCGACTTCTTGCGTTACAGACATCCGGCTCACAAACGACGCCTGCTGTAAGTAAAGCGATACGAATAAAACCGCACCTGAGCCTGGCATTTCCAGCCTCGGAAGTCCAGAACATCGAGGAGATCGGAGATATAAAAGATCCGCGATTTTTGATTACCGTAAATTTTCTGGGACTCTATGGCGCATCGTCACCCCTGCCGCAATTCTATACGGAAGACCTTATCGATGAGGCTGCCGAAGACGAATCCGTATCCAGAGATTTCTTCGATACCCTCAATGAGCGCCTGTTCACCCTGCTCTTCGAGTGCTGGGGCAAATACCGCCAGTCGCTGAAGATAGTTGAAGAAAAGAGTCGAGAGCACCTTGAACGGCTCTTCTGCCTGCTGGGACTGGGCGAGCCATCGTTCAGGGAAGACATGCCCGAACCGCAACGTCTGCTTCGATACATCGGCCTTTTCTCCCAGTTTCCCCGCTCGGCTTTGGGGTTGAAAACGCTGCTGGCAGATGCTCTGGAAGGGATACCTGTCGATGTCATCCCGTGTATTGAACGGAAAGCGACATTGCCGGAAAGTCAGTTGTTGCGAATGGGCATATCCGGGTGCCTCATGGGTACCGACAGCTATCTCGGTACTCAACTGAAAGATCGTATGGGAAAATTCAGAATCCGAGTCGGTCCCCTGACACGGGCCGACTTCAAACGATTTTCGCCGGGCATGGAGGATTTTCAACGGATTACGTTTCTCACCGACCTGTATTTCGTGGAACCCCTGGAATACGATGTCGAGGTGATACTGGCAGAGGGAGAAGCACTGACCATAAGACTCGGTGATGCCACACGGTCGACCATGGGTGTGGACGGCTGGATGTTTTCAGATCCCACATTGGGAGAAATGCGGGCAGTGTTTACCCCGCACAGATTTTTATGAAGTTATCCTGAGGAGCCATGCTTTAAGCATAGTTTCAATCCAGTTATAATCCTTGAGCGAGGAGAGTAACCGAAACCGGTTATGGAATGATTTTTTAACAGAAGAAACAGGAGAATCATCATGTCGATTCAAACGCGCTTTTATTTTCAGTCCAGAGCATCGTCCCTTGGGCGAGACACCTTCAGGGTGATCCGCTTTCATGGGGAAGAAGAAATATCACAGCCCTTCCGGTTCGAAATAGAGCTGGTTTCGGACAACGCCGACATCGATCCCGACGAGCTGCTAAAATGGCCCGCGTTTCTCACCATTGAACGGGGCGGAAAGCGTCGCATGGTCCACGGCGTCCTGGCGGAATTCGAACAGCAGCAGGAGACCTCCCTTGACCTCCATTTTTACCGGGCCGTCCTGGTACCCCGCCTGTGGCTGCTCTCCATGAGCCGGCAGAACCAGATCTATCAGGACAAGTCCGTCCCGGAAATCGTCGAGGAAGAACTGAAGGGTTCGAAAGACAAAGGGCCCGCGGGTCTTGCCGCAGCGAACCTGACAACGGAGGACTTCGAACTGCGACTCACCCGGAAATATCAGAAACGGGAGTACGTGGTACAGTACGGGGAAAGCGACCTGAATTTCATCTCACGGCTTATGGAACACGAGGGAATCTTCTACTTCTTCGAGCACGACGATGAGAAAGAAAAGATCATCATCACCGACGACAACATCCACTTCCCCGCCATAGCCGAGGAAAGCTCGATCCCCTATCATTCGCCCTCGGGCATGGTCATTGCGGACGAAGAGTCGGTCCGGGCGATATCCTGCCGGCACCGGCGCATGCCGAAAAAACTGATTCTGAAGGACTACAACTACCGGACACCCCACGTGCCGCTCCAGGGAGAATCCGATGTGGACGGCAAAGGACACGGGCTCATATCCGAGTACGGCAATCACTTCAAAACGCCGGAAGAAGGAATGGTACTGGCAAAAATACGTGCCGAGGAGATACGCTGTCGCCATGCCGTCTTCGGGGGCGAGGGCGACTGCAGCCTGTTTCTCCCGGGCCACCGTTATGCCCTGCAGGACCACTTCCGGAAAGACTTCAACCGTGAATACGTAATAACCGGTGTCGAACATACCGGTACCCAGCCGGTGGCCGGTGCATCGGGTCTCGGTAATGACGACCGTGAAGAGCTTACCTATCGGAACGCGTTTACGGCGATTGCCTCTGACGTACCCTTCAGGCCGGAGCGGAAGACACCGAAACACCGAATGTACGGCATCATGAATGCCCACGTCGATTCGGCGCTTCTCAAAGACCGGGCGGAGATTGATGACCAGGGACGGTACAAGGTAGTCATGCCCTTCGATCTCAGCGGCTCCGGTGAAGGAAAGGCCTCCCGGTTTGTCCGCATGGCTCAGCCGTACGGGGGAGGTTCACACGGCATGCATTTCCCGCTGCACAAAGACGTTGAGGTTATCTGGGCCTGTATCGATGGGGATCCCGACCGGCCCATCATCGTCGGCACCGTCCCCAACCCGCTGAACCCGAGCGTGGTGACGGCGGATAATTCCACAAAAAACGTGATCAAAACCGCCAGCGGCAGTTTTCTCGAGTTCAACGACGGCCCGGGACCCGGTGGAATGGTTCAGAAGACCGGCGGCCCGCAGTTCCAGCGTCAGCAGCAGTATCAAAATAATGGAAACGGTACGGACAGTGCGATCTTGAAATGTGACGCTGCAGCAGGCTCGAATCGTGAAGACGTGAAGGAAATCAGCCAGTGGAAATTAGGCCTTGGAACTGTAACAGACAGGTACGGGGCAGGCTGTCAGGGTCAGCTTCGGCGGCAGCAACAGATGCGGAGTACCGGCAGATACGTACAAGACACAGACCCGACCGTAGGTATAAAAATATTTACTAAAGGCAATTATGTAGTGGAATCGAACGGCCATCAAAAGGTGATACTTGATGATGTCAGAGACCCTGCACCACAATTTCAATTATCAAATGATACTATTAGTGAAATTGAAACAGCGCTTACTGATCTGAAAACACAGCAACAAGAAGATCACAAAGGAATTACACAGGCACTAGGTAAAGTTAAATATGCGCCAAGAATGCTGACAGATGCTGACATTTCGAGCATTATTAACCACCTTAATTCAAATAATACATACACAGACCACGCTGACCTCACGGCTAAAATCAAAGGAACCATGGGGGCCGACTATAAGTACACCGGATCGGCTTTGGCTGGTAAGGTGAGCAATTGGAGCGATAAGGAAGACGCCGTTACCAGAATAATCCTGCAGCATGCTGAAAACGATAACGCGTGGAGAAGAACAGTTGATATAGAAGGAGAGCAATTTTACAGGACGGACGGTTGCCATAAGATTGAGGCAATAAAGCGCGTTGTGAATAATAAGGAGATATTTGAGAAAATTGAGATGACAGACGGAGGCATCATTATCGATTCAGGTGATGATAAGGATATAACCCTTAAATGCCGCAAGCTGAATGTAATAAACCAATTAGAGGATAATACCACATTTTCCGATGACCTATTATATCATTACGGCGACACAAAAGAATATACGTATGGAGAAGCATATTCGGAATTTCATGGGAAACAAACAGAATATTTTTATGGGGCTAAAGAAGAAACACATTCAGGAACACTGGAAGAATATTTTTACGGAAACAAATTCGCCCATACCTTTGCATCAGTTGAGGATATTCATGAAGGTCATAAACTTGAGACATTCTTAGGTACTCGGGAGTCTTTTGCAGCATTTCAGACAC
Source organism: Deltaproteobacteria bacterium (assembly GCA_016935565.1). GTDB lineage: Bacteria > Desulfobacterota > Syntrophia > Syntrophales > UBA6807 > JAFGQS01. Next base: position 16,553 of record JAFGQS010000131.1, on the reverse strand, counting down.
TTGAATTATATGGTGGGTTTAAGGAGGAGGCTGCTTTGGCCGGAACATTTTCACTTATAATTGGCATTACAACTGCAATTTCAATCGGCATGGCAACAGAATGGCATATGCTTGGTAAAGTTTCAATAGCTCATGGCTGGAAACTGGAGAAAGATGATACAAAAATAGAGAATAGTACTGCTCTTAAAATACTATCCTTCGGTATAGGCTGTTTTGCATAAGATTAATTAACGTTTCACAAGCAAGGTAACAAAAAAATGAAAGTCGTCAAGCCCCTGACACAGAGCCTTCTCTATAAAACCTACGAGGCAGACAGAAAGTTTTTTTTCTGCGCGGTAATTGTAAGCTATTTTTCCTTTGATTCATCGTCACTGCTCTCAGAACCTGACCTCTGGAAGTTCGCAGTCTCGGAACTGGGCAAGGACGCCATGCTGGACATGTGCATGCCGAAACCGAGGGGAGAAGTTCTCGTTACTGGAACGTGTTTCGCACCCGAGGGCAAGCCGGTACCCGCCTACGAGGTCGGTCTTCAAATCGGGCCGATCGACAAAACCCTGTATGTCTTCGGCGACCGGTCCTGGAAGAGACGGTTCCTCTTTTTCAAGACGATTTCCGATCCCCTTCCCTTCACGGAAATGGCTGTGACCGACGAGAATGCTTTCGGCGGTCCCGATTACCAGAAAAATCCACTGGGCAAGGGGCATGCTCCCATCACATTGAACACGGGAGAAAATGTCTATCCCCTTCCGAATATCGAGGACCCCCGAGACCTCATCGATTCCCCCAGTAAGAAGCCGGATCCTGCCGGTTTCGGCCCCATCGATCTGACCTGGCCCCAGCGTATGGAAAAGGTGGGAACCTACGATCAAAAATGGCTTGATAATCTGTTTCCCGGCCTTGCAGAGGATATTGACTATACCTATTTCAATGCAGCGCCTTCTAATCAGTGGCTCGATGGTTTCTTCAACGGTAATGAGAGTTTTGAGATCAGGGGGATGCATCCTGAGAAGCCACACATTCAGGCCAACCTCCCGGGGTTCAAGTCGCGCTGCTTCATTAACCGGAAAATCGGGGAAGGTGAAGAATTTAGAGAAATCAAGACCAATCTTGATACTGTCTGGCTCTTCCCTCATGCGGAAAAGGGGATAATAGTCTGGAGAGGCGTGGTAGAGATCGGGACGGACGATGCAGAAGATGTTCTCCACATGCTTGTCGCCTATGAACGGATTAATGATGAGCCCCGATCCGTCGCACATTACCAAGAGGCCCTCCTTAAAAGACTGGATGAGGAAACGGGATATCTCTATATGATCGAGGAAAAGGACCTCATTCCTCCGGGTGAAAAATCGGGTCTTGCCTCCCTGATGGAAGAGGCACAGAAGGAAGACAGCGTCCTGGGAGAAAACGTAAAGAAAAAGGCGGAAAAGCAGAAAAAAAAGATTGATGAAAAAAAGGCACAAGCCATGGAAAAGGCCAAAGCGGCAATGGAAAAGGCGGGGTTGAATCCTGGCGAACTGATGCCGCCGCCGCCAGCCCCTGAAATGCCGGCTATCGATCCCACCAATCTTGATCCTGAAGCGCTCATGAAATTCATGAAAGATGCAGAAGCAGATGCCTTAGCCCGAAAGGATAAGGCGATGGCCGACGCCATGGTCAGAAAGGAGCATGCGGAAAAAACATTAAAAGATCTTTGCACAAAACAGGGTCTTGATTATGAAAAAATGATGGAACGACTGAAAAGACAAAAACCCAAACGTCCTGTTTTTTCCTTCGATAATACAATAGAAAAATTAAGAAAGGCAAAAGAAACCGTTGAAAAACAGGTAAACGAAGCCTGCGCAAGACTCGGGATAGACTATGAAACGGCGGTAACAAAGGCAAAAGAGCAGCCTGGCGGAAAAACATTTCCCATAATTGAAATGATTGAGAAGATCAAAAAGCTTGATCCCGATGATCCTGAAACGATTGAAAGACTCAAACTTGCAGAGGAAACATCAAAAGAGGCATACAGAAAGACAGCCCATAACCTTCCGGAGCCTGAGCTCCTTTCCCCTGAAGAGGCGCAGAGGCTGAAGCATGAGTTTCTTACCGTGCATGCCCAGGGTAAATCCTTTGAGGGAAAGGATTTTGCCGGTGTTGATCTAAGCGGGATGGAACTTCACAATGCCGACCTTCGCGGAATCTACCTTGAGGGCGCAAACCTGTCGGGGGCGGACCTCACCGGCGCGAACCTTTCAGGCGCCGTACTTGCGTGGGCAGATCTTTCCAGGGCAAAATTGAACAACACAAAGATGCATGAAACCTGCCTGGGAGGTGCAAATCTCACTAATGCTGAAGTAAAAAATGCCGATCTCACGGAAGGCATCCTTTCAAAAAGCAATCTGACCGGCACAGATTTCAGCGGCACCACCCTTGATAAGGTCGAGCTGACGGAGGCGACCTTTGATAATACGAACCTGTCAGACACAAGCCTGGCTGAGGCAATCTTTTTAGAAACCGATTTTTCAGGGGCAAATTTTTCAGGCGCGAATCTGACCGGAACACACTTTATCAAGCCTAAACTCGACGGGGTGAATTTTTCAGGAGCAAAGGCACAGAGTGTAAACTTTATCGAGGCATCCTGCGAGAAAGCCGTCTTTAAAGATGCAGACCTCACAAACGTACGTTTTCCGAAGAACGCAAACCTCAGAGGAACTGATTTCAGCGGCGCTGTGCTCGATAATGCGAACCTGATGGAAGCCGATCTTACAGATTCATTGTTTATCAAGGCCAGCCTGAACAATGCAAACCTCATGAAGGCAAACTTTACGAATGCTGATCTTACCGCCATTACAGCGAAAAAGGCCAGTTTTATGAAAGCTGATCTCACTGATGCAAAAATGGTCGGGGCGAACCTGATGGAGGCCAACCTCAAGAGTGCACGACTGGTCAGGGCCGATCTCAGGATGGCAAATCTATACGGCGCTGAAGTCATGCGTGCTGTGGTGGGAGATCCCGATTTCAGGGATGCGAACCTCAAAATGACCAAAATCGCTGATTGGAGGCCGGGTGACAAGGGAAGAACTAATTAATACTATCAAAGAAGGAGAGATAATAGAGAGAGCCGATCTTTCAGGCGCGGATCTGACCGGCGCTGACCTCTCCGGCGGGATCTTCGAAGCGGTCCGCTTTCATGAGGCGAACCTACGCGGAGCCGACCTCCGGGAGTCCATATTCATGAAGCCCGATTTCTCCGGCGCCGATCTGTCGGGCGTGAACATGCGCTCGGTCGTCATGACGAAGGCCAATTTCAAGGGCGTCATCATGAAGAACGCCGACATGGTCGAGGCCAAGCTTACGGAAGCCGACATGACAGGAGCTGATCTATCCGGTTCAGACCTGACTACTGCCGTCCTGATCTCGGCAATCCTGAAAAATGCCGATCTTTCGAGCACCAACCTTGACCGTACCGTCATGAATGAAGCTGACCTCAGGGGGACTAACCTGAGCGGGGCAAATCTCAAACAGACCATTATGATGGGCTCTGACCTTGAAGGTACAGTCTTTACCGGGGCGAAATTTGACCTGACCATGATGCTGAATACAAACCTGTCCGGCATGGACCTCAGCGGCATGCAGTTTACCGGGGTACAGTTCAAAGAGGCAGACCTGTCCGGGGTCAACTTTTCCGGAGCCGATCTGACCCAGGCCAGCTTCATGGAAGCCAATCTCTCTGAGGCCATACTGGATCGGGTAACGGCGCAGTATGCCATATTCATGAAGGCTAAAATGGCCAACGCCAGCCTCAAAGGGGCTTTTCTCAGGCAGACGACATTCGGTGAGGCAGACCTCACCGGGGCGGATCTCACCGGGGCCGACCTGGATTCCACTATCTTTGAAAAGTCCGTCTGCCGGGCTGCCCGTTTCGTGGGAGCCAACCTTACCTACTGCGACTTTTCCCATGCAGACCTGTCCGGTGCAGACATGTCGGGGGCCCGGCTCTTTCGAACCAAAATACACCGGATCACCGAGGAAAACACCCGGTGGGATGCTGCAGGCAGAGCGCAGGCCCTGGGCACCGACAAAGAGCGTGCCGAGGCCGAAGACTGGCAGTCTGAGTTATAGAGTTATAATTTTACGTTTATATGAGGAGAGGAAAATAATGGATAATCTGGCAAGACTTTTCAAGAAGGAGCACGTTTATCTGGAATACTGCTGTGTTACCGGCTCGGAAGGCCGTTTCTTCACGCTTGAAACCGCTTCCGGGGTATTGACGGCCAAAAAATCAGTCAACTGCCTGGTTGAACCCCTGCCGGGAGACACGGTTCTGATTTCACAGACCGATTCTGGACGTTGTTATATCCTTGGCGTTCTGGAAAGAGCGGAAGAAGGACGCTCAACCATCGTTTTTGACGGCGATGTGGAATTGAAGACCAGAGATGGCCGTTTCATGATCGCGGCTCAGGATGGCATCGATCTGGTCACGGCCAAAGACACGTCGATGGTTTCTGCGGAACTTTCGGTCAATTCCATGCAGGCAGAGGTCAATATTCAACACCTCTCCGTCTTCGGTATGTTCCTGCAGGGCCAGATTGAAAGAATAAAGCTGATCGGACAGGCCTGCGATTCCTTCTTTGAACGGGTATTCCAGAGAGTGAAACGATCCTACCGCCGGGTCGAGGAACTGGAGCAACTCAGGGCCGGTCAGCTCAGTTATTCAGTGGAAAAGCTCATGTCTCTGCGCGGCAAGTATTCCGTCCTGACCGCTGAAGAGGATGTCCACATTGACGGCGACAAAATTCTCATGGGTTAGGAGGTGAAACCATGTTTGCAAACTGTCAGTTAGGTGGCTTGAATTTCGGATTTCCCGATACCTGTCTTACGCCTGCCGGTCCGGCAGTCGTCCCCATACCCTATCCGAACATGGCCCCGCCCTTGACGGCTAATCCGGCAACGGCCTGCAGAAAAATCTACCTGTCCTGTATGCCCGCCCACAACCTCACGACCCAGGTTCCCCTGAGTCAGGGGGATAACGCAGGGGTAGGTACGGGCGTGGCCTCCGGCATGGTTATGGGACCCTGCAGGCACCTTATGGGATCCTTCGGGGTTCTCTATGAAGGGGCCCCCGCTACCAAGATGACCAGTCCAACCGGGCAAAACGGGATGAGCCTGAACGCACCGGGAATGACGATTGTTCCATCCCAGTTCAAGGTAATGATATTGAAGTGATGCCCGGGCTGTGGTACCGGATCTATGTCATTCAAAGGACTCAGAATGTGAGAGCTTTGCATAATGTCCATAAATGTTCTCAATGGTTATTCCCGTGTAAACGGGAATCTAGTGCGTACAGGCATTTATAGATTCCCGACATCGACGTGAGTTCAGTCGAACGATCAGGTCGGGAATGACAAAAAAGTCTATTTATGCAAACCTCTCAACGTATGAAACTATGCCGGAAGGTATCCTGTTAGTCCCTTCTCCCCCGGTGGAAGAAGATCAGGAAGAGTTAGTCTCCCTCCAATAAGGGGAGGAAATTTATTTTTGGTATGATAAAAACCTGTCTTCCATGAAGCGTTATCGTATCGTCCATACCACTACCTACAGCTTTGACGACACGGTTTCGCCGTGTAAAGCTGAAGTTCACCTGAAGCCCCGAACCCTGCCCCACCAGCACTGCGAGTTTCACCAGCTCGTTATTCGCCCTCTGGCCGACGTGACACGCGAGTACACCGATACCTTTGGAAACAGCGTGAGCTCCTTTGAAGTCGCCTCTCAGTTTCTGACACTTGCAGTTACAGCTATCAGTGTTGTTCAGGTTCTACAGCCACGAAATCGAGAGCAAGCAGCCTCGTCTCCCTGGGATGAAGTCCGCCGCAGATTGGAAAATGATGACGGCAAAACGATATCCGAAGCCCGTCAGTTCGTGGCCGATTCTCAACGTGTTGCCGCCAGTCCCGAACTGGCCGATTACGCCCTGATTTCATTCACCCCGGGCCGATCCATTATGGAAGCATCCCTCGATCTTATGCACCGGATTCATACAGATTTTATCTATGATCCCGGTGCCACGACCATCACGACGAAAGTGAATGAAGTGTTCATGCAACGGCGTGGCGTGTGTCAGGACTTCGCTCACCTTGCCGTCGCCTGCCTCCGTTCACTGGGGCTGGCGGGACGATACGTAAGCGGCTACCTTGATACGGCGGCCCTCCATGGTGCAAATCACCGGATTGCCTCCGATGAATCCCATGCGTGGTTTTCAGTGTACGACCCCGAATACGGCTGGGTTGATTTCGATCCCACAGTCGATCGAATGCCTCCCGATGGCCATATCACAACCGCCTGGGGCCGTGATTACGACGATGTCGCACCTTTGAAGGGCGTGTTTACCGGTGGAGGAGTTCATGGACTGAGGGTTTCGGTTGACGTGGCCAGGATTTAAGTGTCCGTTGGAAAAGTACCGACATGAAGTCGTTAAAAACCGGATATACATATCGGTTCAGAATCAGCCGGTGAACTTCTCACAGAAGTGTTTGAGTTCCTTGACGGCTTCCGGTGTGAGCTGGAGGGTAATCCGTTCGACCCTTTTACCGTCCCGGTAGCGAAGTGTGAGGAAGACCACATCGGAATTCAACCGGGCACCTCGATCGGAAGCGGTGATATTGTCAACCCGCCAGTCAAGGCCTACGAGGACCTTTCCGTGATCGGCGAGAGTCTCCCTTACAATCTGAAGCCTCAGATCTGCCTTAGCTACACTGTAATTCGCGAGAACAGGTCCTGCCGCCTTAGGATCTCCCCCGGAAAGGTCGGCAAGATCCTGCTGAAATGTATCTGTATCGAGATCCAGAATGCTAGCCTGTCTGAGCAGGAAATCGCAGCTTCGCAGGGCGGCGATTACATCTTCCTCTGCAAGCCCGTGTCCGGTACAGAAGGTCGCGATCCTTTGCCTATTCTCCGGATCGGCTGGTTCCATCATGGCAGGCGCAAGCAGACTCAGGAAGCCATTTCTGGCCTGATCCGGAAAGCATATATACCGTTTCCAGCCGTCCACCACATATGACGGGGCGGAATTTCCCTGGCAGCAGTTCAGCCTCGCTTCGGATGCCTGGGTTGTGTTCTTGTTTTCCATAAGTGTTCACTGAATAGTGCTTCCGTCAGTGAATGACGTGTATCCGGTCATTCATGTTCAAGTTTGTCCATTATTTCTTGCTGACACTTCACTCCGGCGTCGGTGCTTCATGTTCCGCCAGACGGCCTCCGCCCAGGAACCGGAAGGTGGGACCAACGGGGCTGAGCGAAAGCAGGCAGTCGGGGATAAGCGGCGCCTGCGTACCGACGAGATGCCCGTTGATGGAAACCAGGTTTCTGCCGGTCAGATCCTTCACCCAGTACTGATCCCGATCATAGAAAAACTGAGCGTGCCGATCCATGATTTCGGGATGATGCACGGTAAAATCACAGACGGCGTTTTTTCCGACCGTCACCGGCAGTTCCCTGAATGACTGGAGGGTCGGGCCGAACTGAATGACAAGCGGCACGTGAACCGTTTGTACCGATGCCGGCGTCCCGGCATCCGGTTTTGGGAAATGCTGCTCCGGTTGAATGTCCCGGGCGGCTTTTATGTCCGGCGATATCGGGGCTTGTATCCGTTCGATGTGTGAAGTCGGCTCCGGGCTGTCCATAATTTTGGTGAGAAAACTTACCTTCGGCCCTCCCTCGGCAAAAATCAGAACATCACCGGGCTTGAGAAATGCTTCGTTTATCCACTTGCCGTTGACCAAGGTTCCGTTGGTGCTTGCGTCGATTAATTTGAACCGATTGCCTTCTCGAACAATCCGGGCATGGTTGCGTGAAATGATAGCCAGATCCTTCGGAAACCGGACATGGCAGGAGGGGTTGCGACCGATGGTTATCTCCGAATCAAGAAATTCCTGTATTGTGCCTTTTAATGGTCCTTCAATGTGTACGAGCTGTACGACGATTGTTGGTTTGCCTGTCATATTTCACCTGGGTTACAAAACGTTACCTGTCCAAAACGAAGAGGCGTCACTCCCAATCAAAGAAACAACAGTCATACAGTGTAAATACGATAATGTCATACTATGTGATTGGTCGACAGTCGACACAGAGTTGACCCTGTTCGTGCTGACCTTATTTACTCTTACTTTTTTTAATGCTTTCCAGTGCCTCCAGAAGTTTCCTCGCCTTTTTGAGATTCTGATCAACATCTTTGTAGCCGGGATCCATAGTGTAAACAAGTTCCCACTCCCGAATAGCATCTGCTAATTTTTCGTTCCTGAAACAAGAACATCCGTTGTTGTAATGGACATCCTTATAGATTTCTTTACTTTTTTTAATATACTCTTCACACTTTTCACAATTCTTATCATACCGCCAGGATGCCTCAAATTCTTCAATTGCCCGTTGATAGGCCTCACCCTTGACAGACCGTACACCCTTTTCAAAGTATGCCATTGAGAGATACTTTGTTGCGTCCTTGTCTTCCGGATTCACATTTAAAACTTTCTGAAGTTCGTTAATCGAATCGTCATAGTTCTGGTTATTGAATAATTCTATGCCAAGATCCCTGTAGGCTGCTGCCTGATCCTCCATCGTAAGCTCTTTGACTTCCTGCTCCGGTTTCTCTTCCATATCTTCCTTTTCTACCGGTGGTGTTTCTTTCGGAGGAATATCGTCCGGAATCTCAACCTCTTGCGGCTCAATTTTTTCCGCCTTTGCAAAAAATGGGACTCCCTTCACCTCAGGTATTTTTACTTCCTGGCCGACACGAATGTCTCTGATATCTTCCACATCATTGAATTTGGCAATGAGGTCATATTTTTTGTAATCTCCATAATACCTTTTTGCCAGCCGTGACAGGCTTTCCCCTTTCTGAATGGTATGCGTTATATACTTGGTAACAATGATAATTTCTTCGGGAGTTGATTCGAGCTGTTCTTTGGAATCGGCCTTAATCTGCGTCAAATCGGCAATAATCGGAACTCCCTCTATGACCGGAATCTTGATCTGCCTGCCCACTTTAACACTGGTAGCGTCCGGCAGCTCATTGTATTCCGCTATGAGGTGAAACTTCATGTGATCCCCATAATAGCGATCCGCCAATTTTGAAATGCTCTCTCCCGGTTGAATGGTGTGTAAAATGTACCGCTTGGCCTGCTCCACATCTTTTTTTGAAACAAGCATCATCCTTTTAGCCCCTGCATGTTCGGGATTGTATCGCAAGGAAATCAAAAATTCTTTCCGCGCATTTTTGTATTGCCCCTTCCTGTGATACGTGAGACCTTTGTGAAAGTGTACATCCGCTTGTATCTTAAGTTTACTCTCGATCTTTGCGCTTTTTTCCTTTGCTTCTTTATGTGCAGGATCTACGGTCAAGACAAGTTTGTACTGTTCCAGGGCATCAACCATATTTCCTTTTTTCTCGTACTTCTTCGCTTTTGACAGATATTGCTCCTCCGGAGATCTGGTAAAGAGATTTGCACACCCTCCGATCAGGATAAGCACGATGACAACACAGATGATCCTTCCCTTCATTTGCATAGTACGCTCACTTTAAGGATAACTTGTTAAATGTAATTAACCTTGATTTAAATATCGACAAATCCCTTTTCAATACCTGGTCTCTTTTCAAAGACAGAGGATTTGCAAAAAACGGGTTGCCTCCTCTGTTGACGGACATTGCAATTTTGTATCCTGCTTCTCTCGCAAGCCGGATTGTCGGCTGATCGTAGTGTCCGAAAGGATATGCAAAGATAAACGTGTCCTGCCCGAGTTTTTTGTCGATTATTTTCTTTGAGTCGAAGAGCTCTCTCTTAACCCGGGCCAGAAACTCGTTTTCTGTTTCCCCTTCTTTTTTCTTCGTAAGATCCGTGTGGAAGACTGTATGCGAACCGATCGTAAATCCTTCTTCTTTTAATTTTTTGAGCTGATCCCATGTTACCGCCATGCCGGAAACGCCGACAAAGCTGGTGTAAATGAATATAGTAGCTGTGAACCCATATTTTTTCAGGATTGGATAGGCGATACTGTAAACGGAACGATATCCATCATCCATGGAAATCAAGACCGATTTTCTCGGAAGGCCCTGGCGGTATTCCAGGAATGCAAGGAGTTCCTCCGGGGTAACCACGTGATAGTCTTTCTCTTTCAGATATTTCATTTGTTTTTCAAAGACGTTGGCCGGCATGCACAGAGGTGAATTGCATTTATCGGAAAAACGGTGATAGGTAAGAATCGGTATGGTCTGAAAACCGTCTTCGTATATCCCTCCCTTGTTCTTATCTTTGAGAGGGATGACGATCGATCGGCCTTTGCTGAACGGGATGCCGGGATTGGCTTCCTTTATCACCCATGACTTATTTTTGTCTCCCAAAAATTTCTCAGCCAGTTCAGAAGGTGTGGCTTCATCAGGCAGCTTATAGATAACATAGTCTTCAGAACGATAAAGTTTTTTTTCCAGAATTCGAGTGACATCATCTTTTATGCGGGAGACATCTATGGTTGATGTACATGAACACAAAAGCAATCCGGTGCCCGCAATTATAAAGATATAAACGACAATACACTTCAGAAGTCTGTAAGGTCGGCATGCCGAGAATCGTTCCAAAAGACAACTCAATATGATCATGGTATCAAAACCCTATAGACCGGGAATATCCCGGACACTGATGCGTTATTGAACAGCTGGTGCTGAAGAGACACCTCAACTGAACAGTTGTGTTGGAAAAGATATATCAGCTCTAAATGTACGGTCACTTTGTGGATTTCTATCACAAGTCATGGTCTTTTTCAAGCATGGAGATCAATAACCCAATGAAAATTCTTATTTTGTCATTACGCCGATTATCAGTATCATATCACCACAACGATGGGTTCCGGGTGATGCAGAAATCACTTTGGAAACAGAGCAACACGATAATCAAATAGGATTATTATAAAATTCAATCGGTTAAATTACTTGACAATTACTTGATGCTATATTAGTTTTCATGCATAAATACTTGTGCCGGGGGCTATCCAAGCAATATATCTGCATGTTCATGTTTTCAGCAGAGGAATATTTTAAGATCATTCCCATAACTGTTACACTGCTGAGATTATTCATGCGTTGATTATCTGAGGTTCGGTATAAAATGAGGAGGTTTTTCATGTCAGTCAGCGATATAGCCTTGATGACGGTAATAAAAATAAAGGCCTTAACGACGAGTTTTTTCAACAAGACTGCGAAACTTTTTTTCGGAGCTGAATTTTTTCGTCGTAGCCGAAGATTGTTTATTGCCTGTCTGTCTGTCTGGCTTGTTGTTAACGCAGTCGGTTACTTCATCTATAGCTCAACTGTTTCCAACACAAAAAACGACTTTTATCAGCAAGGAACTTCGGCTGCCGCTGACCTGGCAACAAAAAGCGGACCTTTCGTTTTAGAGAAAGACATTCTCGCACTCAACGTAGAGATCAGAGAATTGGAAAAAATAAAGAACTTGACATTTGCGGCAATACTTGATCATGAAAATGTCATTCTGGCTAAAACAGGCTCCGAGATAATGGATCGAACGTTTGATCCTTTGAAAAATCAAACACCAGTCGCCACGGCTGACGATACGGCAATAATCGCCGATAATTCAACGGGCAAATCAAAAGTTATCAGTTTTTTAAAAAATATAACGTTTTCTAACGTAGAAATTGGAAAGGTTTACATAGCATTATCAACTGCAAATTTTTATGCATCCTTACATCGTGCACGAACCTTTTACCTGTCGGGGATTTTCTTGTTTACTATCCTGATCGGCGGTGTCCTGTTTACTCTCGACCGTGCGGCCCGGTTCAGAATTGTCAAGACGAAACGGGAACTTGAGAGCATGACCCGACTCGGACCGTATGTGCTCAAGGAAAAAGTGGCACAGGGAGGTATGGCCGAATTGTTTCTGGCAGATTACGTTCGCGGCGGGGGGTTTCGGAAAAAAGCAGCAGTTAAAAGAATTTTACCGCACCTTGCGGAAAACAAGGATTTTATCAACATGTTCACCCGGGAGGCACGGGTGGCTGCCTTACTGCAGCACCCGAATGTGGTTCAGATCTTTGACTATGGAAAAATTGAAAAAGCATACTTCATTGCAATGGAATTTATCGACGGTAAAAACCTGGGAGAAGTCATTTCCTCTCTGGAGCAGGGCCTGCCGATCGATAATGCTATCTTCATTATTTCGGAAACCTGCAAAGGCCTCAATTATTCTCATACCAGGCACGATGATGAAACGAGAAAACCCCTTAATATTGTCCATCGAGACATCAGCCCGCAGAACATTCTGATTTCCTACCAGGGAGAGGTGAAAATAACCGATTTCGGAATATCCAAAGCAAGTTCGGAACCGAGTTTTACCCAGGCCGGGGTAATCAAAGGAAAGCTTGCTTATTTGTCCCCGGAACAGGTGCTGGGCAAACCGGTGGATCATAGAGCCGATATTTATGCTTTAGGCCTTGTCTTTCATGAAATGCTTACCGGGAAAAGGGTTTATGAATTTGACACCGATTTTCAAGCTATCCGGGCGATTCCAAAAATGGAAATTGAACCGCTGATCGATCTGATACCCGAGGTTCCTGAAGAATTAAACCGCATTGTGATGAAATGTCTGGAGAAAGAAACGGAACAAAGATACCAGAGCGCTTCGGCACTATACGCTGAACTGGCGGCATTTAAAAAAGAACAGAAGATGAGCTTCGACGGTTCGGATCTGGTCGCTTTTATGAAAAAGCATTTCAAAGAGTAGGCCGGCATCTCGAATACAAAGTGAACAACCTCGTCTACAAGGCGGGGCGTCTTAAGGAATATTTATCAATATTTTATACCTGTGTCCGGCAGGTAAACGTTTCATCCCCGTTTACAAAACGGGGTATTCACGTTTATAATTTCATAAAGTTCAGCAGGTAAAGATCATCGTGTACCAGAAAATATTCTCCGGAAAAACGGATGTCGGTCTTAAGCGTGAAAACAATGAAGATGCATTTATCGTCAGTCCTGAGATGGATTTTTGTCTGGCGGCAGATGGCATGGGTGGCGCCGCAGCGGGCGAACTTGCAAGCAGGATCTTCGTTGATACGGCACTGGAGATATTTTCAAAGAACACCAACCATTCCGAGGAGCAAATTCTGTTCCTCATTCAAAAGGCTTTCAGTTTTGCAAACGAAAAGATCCTGGAGCATGTAACAAAGAATCCGGAGCACGAAGGGATGGGCTGCACGGCAGAACTCCTCGCATTTTCCGACGATGGTTTTGTTCTCGGACACGTGGGAGACAGCCGCACGTATCGGGTAAGAAACGGTTTTCTGGAACAACTCACCGAGGATCACACTCTCGTCCAGCAGCAACTCGATGAAGGTTTAATCGCCCATGAAAATGTCAGGAACCATCCCCTGCGCCATGTCATCCTCCGGGCCATCGGGCTGACACATGAACTCACCCTTGACCTGGTACAGGGGAAAATCGCTCCGGGAGATTTATTCCTGCTCTGTTCGGACGGCTTAACCGATATGGTCCCGAATGATCAGATCCGGGATATTCTGAATTCCGATGTCGATATCAACCAGAAGGCCGGAAAGATGATCGAAGCCGCAAAGACTGCCGGTGGAGATGACAACATTACCGTCGTTCTCGCTGCCATCATTTAACAGTTGCCTCAGCAATTCATCGGCCCCTTCGAACCCTATGGTTACACTCGGGCACGCGATTCTCCACAGGTCTATTGCGATTCACAACATCGCTCCTCTCCGGAAATATTCTTTCTGTTCAATTCCTCGCCAGAGCACCACTTCGAAAAAAGTCAATATCTCTTCGATGAAACCGTATATGCCATACCCTTGAAATCATGCAGCATTCCAATTTCTATGCAAGGGTACGTAAAAGGGCGTTGTGCAAAATAATTCGATTATGATAGTTATCTATGATAAGGCAAGGTACCGTAATAATTATATGGTCATTCCGACTTGTTCATAAGAAACTTTTAACTGATTCTATAGAGAATCGCTATCGTCTATGGTATTTTCAAGCACAATTTTTCTTTTCGGCTTTCTCCCGGCTGTAATTATTACCTATTACGTGCATCGATCGCTGCTCAGGAAAAAACCGGGCAACGCCATCCTTCTTGCTTTCAGTTACGTCTTTTATCTCTACGGTGCGGCAGGATTTCTTTTGATCCTCATGCTCTCCACGCTGGCGGACTTTGTGTTCGGACTCCTCATCGATCGTAAGGCCCGGCACAAACATCTGTGGTTAAGCCTTTCGGTCCTGGTCAACATCGGTCTGCTTGCCTACTTTAAGTACGCCAATTTTTTCGTGGGAGAGTTAAACTCCGTCCTTGTCAGTTGGGGAATCGCTTCGGTTGAATGGACAAATGTCGCTCTGCCGATCGGAATTTCGTTTTTTACCTTCCAAAAACTCAGCTATACCTTTGACGTATTTCGCGGAAAATCCCGTCCCCTCGAGAATATTCTCGATTTTGCTCTGTACGTTGCCATGTTTCCGCAATTAATCGCGGGACCGATTGTCAGGTACAGTTATATCCGTGATCAATTGATACAACGCCGGGAGTCATGGGGCCTGTTCTATAACGGCATCATGCGCTTCTGCTGGGGACTGGCAAAGAAAGTGCTGATAGCCGGGGCCTGCGGTCAAATCGCCGATGCCGTTTTTGGTCTCGATCTGAAATTGCTCGACACGAAAACGGCCTGGCTGGGGGCTGTTGCCTATACGCTGCAGATCTATTTCGACTTCTCCGCATACACGGATATGGCCATCGGTCTGGGTATGTTATTCGGCTTTCAATTTCCGGAGAACTTCAACCGTCCTTACTCTGCCGTAAGTATCACGGATTTCTGGCGGCGCTGGCACATGACCCTGACCAACTGGTTCAGGGATTATCTTTACATTCCCTTGGGCGGCAACCGTCGGGGTATTGCACAAACGTCCGCTAACCTTGCCACTGTCTGTGTCCTGTGCGGCCTATGGCACGGTGCAAACTGGACATTTCTGCTCTGGGGCGTGTATCACGGCATGGTTATGGTTATCGAACGAGTCTCCGGTCTCCGAGACGTTGCCCGGGAAAAATTCTATTATGCCCGCCGGGTGCTGACGATCCTGGTGGTTACTGTGGGATGGGTGTTTTTCCGCTCGGAAGACATATCCCATGCATTCGGTTTTCTAGGAACCATGTTTACGGCTACCAATCTGCCCCCTTCGTGCGAATTGAGCCTGATACTGAACTACCGTACCGTTCTCTTCCTGGTAACTGCCCTGACCGTGTTTTTCATGCCGGCGGAATTTTCCGGGATAAAGACACTGATGACACGAAAAGACCCGGTCCCGTTAGTTGCAGGAATTATAATGATTCTGCTGCTCTTGCCGTACTGTGCGGCCATGATTGTTGGCGGCTCGAGCAGCCCGTTTATCTATTTTCGGTTTTAACATGTCATGAGAAAGTTATTGTCCATACTATTCTGTATCCTTCTGACAGTGCCGGCCTTTGTGTGGCTGATCGGGTTTGATTTCGGCATCAATGTGAATCGACTCGGGGTCGAATTTCCTCTGCCGTATGGACGGGCACTCCTGAAAAACGAGTATTATCTGTCATTTGACCAGTATTTCAATGATGCATTTTCCATGCGTGGCCCGTTGGTTTTTACCAAAAACTGGCTTGACTTCAACGTATTCGGCATGACCGATGCCGGCACCGTGCACGTCGGCACAAACGGATGGCTGTACAGCCGGAAATCCATCGAGGACTTCAGAAAAGAAGCCTGCAGTGAAGAAACCGAGGTGGGGTGGCTGGTCCTGCAACTGCACGCCCTTGAAAAGATTATTAAATCGTCAGACCGCCGATTCTTTTTTATTGTGGCGCCGAACAAACCCACTATCTATCCCGAGTTTGTAGGCTTCATGCCTGAAAGTGACGGATGCGGATACAGTCGATACGATCTGTTCATGGAAGATGTTGCGACACATCCGCTCCAGAGTTTTGTGAGGCTTGACGAATCGCTGAAAAAAGCAAAGACACATCACAGCCTGCTCTACGACAAGACAAGCACTGACTGGAACGGGCTTGGTGCACAGGTGGCGGCAGAGACAATCCATGCACGGATAGCTGACGATGCCTCGAAGATACGGCACCTGGAGTACCGATCGAACGACGACGGGAAGCCGGGCAATCTTATTACGCAGGTGATGGGATTGTCATCAGCGGATGAAGATGAGCCATCCGGGCACCTGGAAAGGTCGGGGAAATCCGATTTTCCCTCGGGCATCGTATACGGAGATTCCTTTCTACGGAATCTTACCCCGTTCATGGCACAGATGTTTCAGCGCATTGATATCCTTCCCGCCGACCGCATACCGTCGGTACACAGCACAGAAAACTGGTTCGACTATGACTGTATCCTGATCGAAACTGCTGAATCTCGAATCGGGGCGCTCCGCATCGATCTTGATACGATTTTCAAACGTCTGGAAGCCAATGCGAGAGGCATGGTGAGAAAACCGCTCGACCTTCGAACGGTTGTTCCCGTTT
>JAFGQS010000130.1 GCA_016935565.1 Deltaproteobacteria bacterium | reverse complement strand
CAATTAATTAAGGTACAGTATCAAATTTAGCAGGTACGATCCCAGCGGATTTTCTTCTCCAACTAAATTGGAGAAGAACCATATTTACAAGCTATATCAGCAATATACTGTTAAGTGGCCAGATTAAAAGAGGGAAAGTCATGCTGAATGGTCTGATCGTTGTATCTGCTTTCATACTCCTGTCGATTCTTCTTTATTTTGAAAAACGCAGACGGCAAAAGTATATTCTACCCGTAAAATCAATTCTTTCTACACTCTTCGTCTTAACCGTTCTGGTTCAGCCCCATCCGATTTGCCGATATTATCACTTTCTCCTCGCCGGTCTTATACTCTGCCTTGCCGGAGATGTATTTCTCGCCTTACCGCAAAAAAAGATGTTTCTTTATGGTCTTTTTTCTTTTTTGTCAGGACATATTATCTATATTTTCGCCTTTTTATCCCTGGAAAAAGCCGGTCCGGACCTCTGGATTGTCTTACTCATAATAATGCTTGTCAGCGGTGCATTCTATCATTGGCTGGTATCCTACCTGGGGTCTATGAAGATACCCGTTTTGCTATACGTTGTCGTAATCAGCATCATGCTTGTAGCTGCATGGTCGGTGATGGGCAATCTCAGCCTGCTCCCGTCAGGACGTACTATGATTGTAGCCGGTGCTTTCAGCTTCTATTTGTCCGATATGTTCGTAGCACGAGATCGGTTTTACAAGAGAGAATTTCTGAATCGGCTTGTAGGCTTGCCCCTTTATTACACGGGACAGTTCCTTTTCTCATTTTCAGTGGGGTTATTGAAGTAACGGTATCAATGCCAATCACGTGTCGTTGTCAATTTTAAATAACATGATTTGATACTCGGTCGTTATTATCATATTGTATGCCATTCAATATAGAAGCTTCATATGCGAAATGAATTGAAAAAAAACGTGAAAACAGTATCATCCATCGTTCACGAACAAGCCCTAACGGTTTGTATTTTGGAGAATTAATACTTAATTATTATTTAAAGGCTGATTTTTTGCTCTTAATTGCTGGACACAAATTTAAGGTGATGATAGTATGAACCGATTATTAATTACAGAATAATTTTAAGTAAGTATTGGTTTTGCAGAAAGCCCATTTTCTTCAAACAAACAAGTCATCATGGTAATGAGAAAGGGTGTCAAATGAGCGACGAAGAAAAATCAATAGAAGAAATTATTGCTGAATTAGAAAGTATTGAAAAAAGGAAGAGTGATGAGAAAGATTCGGTAGAACATGATGAAACCGTTCTAATGAATGAATCAGCCATCAAAGACGAATATGAGCACCCTTTGGAGGAACAGATTAAACCGCCGGAAAAGCTTACCTTAGAGCAGCCGTATGATGAACTATTCCTGGAAAAACCTTTAGAAGATAGACCACCGGAAGCACTACTCGGTGAAGAGTCTCTGGAGAGTATATTTGACGAAAAGGCTTCTTCTGCAGTGCCGACTGGAGAGGTATTGGAAGAATCCCATGAAAAATTAGTTCTCGAGGAGCCTGTTGAAGAAGAACCACGGGAAGAACTCTCGGAAACAATCTTTGAGAAAGCTCCCCATGAAGAATTAATACTGGATGAACCGTTTGAAGAGAAACTCTGGGAAAAACCACCCGAAGAGGTGTTCGGGGAAGAACCCCTTGAGGAATTAATTTTTGAAAAACCTGTCGAGGAGGGGCTGTCGGAAATAGCGCGCGAGGAGCTTCGCAAGTCAGACATACAGGAAGAACAAGAGCCCGAGCTACCGTCCGAAAAAGTATTTACGGTGATGGAAGAGGAGAGACCCCCTGAAGGGCCGCCTCCTGATGAATATGGGTATAAGCCACCAGATGAACCGCCGCTGCCGCCGGAGATAAGTAAACCACCGCGTGTTTCACGAACAACAATTCTACTTGGATTCATGCTGATGGTTCTGATTTTAGTTGCGTGCTTTGTGTGGCCGACGATGTATGAGTATGGAACAACAACGGTTAAGGGAAATAAATATAAAGTAAGAATAAACAGGCTGACAAGTGTTAAAGAGTACGACGTTATGGGAAAGTGGCAGAGTATCCCACCCTCAGAAAAATCAATGTACAGAGCTCGTATCAAAGTACCTTCGACGGATACGAAAGCAACTGCCAAGACTGCTTTTGAAAAAGCGCGGGAAATGGCTAAGGAACGAGCAAAAGCAAAGGCAAAGACACAGGCACAAGCATCTTTAGAGGAATCCAAAACAGTTACAGTAAAAGTTGTCGAGAAACAGCCTGAAAAAGTTGAAGTTACCGTTGCCAAGAACGAGCCGGTAAAGACTGTTACCGAAAGTGCTCCAACGGAACCGATAAAAGCCACGAAAGAAGTCACAGTAGCTGCATCAATTCCACCGGTTAAACCAGCTTCCCCCCAGGAGCCGGCGAAAATGGTTTCTGATGCGGAAAAGAGAGCAAAAGAACCAAAGGTCATGGTTCTTGCCAAAAAGGAAGTTCCAAAACCTGAAAAGAAAGGTGAATATGCCATACAGATTGCTTCTATGCGTTTTGAAGAATTTGCTGAGGAATTAGTGGAAAATTTAGGAAAAAAGGGGTTTGAAGGGCATATGGATACCGTTACATCGAAACGTGGTGGTGTATGGCATACGGTACTGATCGGACATTTCTCTGACAAAGGGCAGGCACTTGCCTTTATGAAAGAAAAGAAGATCACCGAAACCTATCCGGGTTGTTATATCAGGAAACTGTACAATCGGTAGGTTGATCATAAACAACCATGGTAAAAGGGAATATTTATAGGGTCTAGAAAAAAATTTAAATTTCACACAATAGAATAACGATAGCCGAAGCGCCGGAGCGATACAGATATACAAACCGGCGCTTTCGTTTTTTTAATGAAGCCCATGATATTGGATTATTAATCATCAATAATGAATGTGAATTTTCTTTGCAAAGGGATTTTTTAAACACGGGGAAATGGCAAACAGTGTTATGCCGTTAAGTCATATGCCGAATCGTATAATATATTAATCCCTGCATCCCAGCCGGTACTGCAAGGGCTTATTTGTTACTTCTGGATCATCCAGAAGGTGGTTTTATTGATGCAGAGAGTGTGTCCAACTAAATTCTGGCTCTGATCATATTGATCGAGGCAATGGAACGGAAGTGCAGGGATGGAAATGCACTGACAAGCGATACAATCAATGTCGTCGCATAGGGGACAGACTGGGCGAGCAGCACGATAATCCACAGCAGCATATCCCGTGTATCCAATCCATGGATCACGGCGAGGGCTCCGGCGGCAAGCCACAGCACTGTCATGAGTAATGTTTCTTCGCGTGCCGAGGCAAGGGCGTTTCTCAGTGCTTCTGACTCCGCCAGTTTGGGGGTCCGAAAAAATGGCAGCTTGCTGGATACCATACCCTGCAGTACGGCTCGGGCTATGGTATGGGACAGCGAAGAGCCGGCTAACGCAGCGGAAAAGGTCTGTAATATTGTGGCGCCTGCCTGGGTGTTATAAAGTGAGAACAGTTTGGCTTCCTTAAAAACAAAAAAGGCGAGGGGGAAGAGGGAAAACGCTACCATAGGCGGGTCAAACCACTTGGGTGCCAGGATCATGGCTGTCGACCAGCCGATGGCGGCTAGGTTGAACAGCAAATTGAGGCCGTCGGCCAACCAGGGCATCCAGCCCGCTAAGAAGTGATACCGCTGCCCTGCTGTCAGACGGCTGGGGGAGAATCCCAGCAGTGTGCCGGCATGACGTTTCATGATCTGGACGGCACCGTATGCCCAGCGGAACCGCTGTTTTTTATAATCGATAAACGTGTCTGGCATGAGCCCTTTCCCATAGCTTCTGGCGATGTAGATTGCCTCATACCCATGCTCAAAAATGCGAAGGCCGAGTTCTGCATCCTCCGTAATGCACCATTCAGCCCAGCCCCCAACACCCTCCAGCACCGAGCGGCGGACCATGGTCATGGTGCCGTGTTGGATTATAGCATTGCGTTCGTTGCGCGTGATCATACCGATGAAAAAAAATCCGCAGTATTCAGCGTAGGCCAGAGATTTGAAGGCTGAGGTATCGCTGTCATGATAATCTTGCGGTGCCTGGACAATCGCGATTTCCGATTTCAAGAACTGCGGTGCCAGATCTCTGAGCCAAGTGCGGTCGACGATGTAGTCGCTGTCGATGACTGCAACGATGACGGTGTCAGGGCTGGTATGCTGGAGGGCGAAATTCAGCGCCCCCGATTTGAAGCCGGAAAGTGGATCTACATGAAAGAAGCGAAACCGTGATCCCAGCTTTTCGCAGTGGGCAGCCACAGGCTGCCAGACCGATTCGTCTTTCGTGTTGTTGTCAATAACCAGTACCTCATAGTTCGGGTAGTCCATGACGGACAGGGCATCCAGAGTCTCGATAACCATATTGGGCGGTTCGTTGTACGCTGCCACGTGAACACTCACCATGGGTAGATCTTCGTCGTCTACTGCAAAAGGCCTGAAGGGCCGACGGCGCCCCGTGACCCACAAGACCTCAACCCATTCGTGGGCTTCGGTAAGGAGCACCGTGATGAGGCCGAACATGCCGATCATCAGCAGGATGCCGACCACGACACTCTTTACCGTGAGATACTGATTTGTATAATCATGTACAACCCAGACCGCCACCGCTGCGGCCGTATACGCGAGAATCGCCAGAAAGGTGCGACCGAAGCCGCGCAGAGTTGCGCTGTCCATAAGCAGGAATGCTAAGGTAATGACAGCAACAAGGATTGAAATTGCAGCAAGAATACGCCAGTGAGGAATGCCGACGATGGGCTCCCGGAAGGAAAACTTGGGTTGTCGTGCTACATTATAAACCCCCCAGTAGGCACCTACCGCCCCCTCTGTGTTCCGCTTCCAGGGCTGATCGAAGGCCTCCATGACATAATACGTATACTTCTCTTTTTGAGCCCGTTCGATAAAACGGCGCAGAAATGTTGCCTCGTTTGACACAGAGGCTACAGCAGATCGGCGGGTTCGTCCGTTACTCGGCCACCCGACTTCTGCAATCACCAGGTGCTTTCCGGGAAACGCGTGCTTTAACATGGTGATGCTGTTGACGATATACTCAACAGCCAGATCAATATCGACGCCTTCCCAGTAAGGCAGCATATGCACAGCGAGAAAATCAACATGTTCCGCAAGTTCAGGATACCTGATCCACACATGCCAGGGTTCTGCCGTACTGACCGGAACGCGCAGGGCTTTCCGGACCTTGTCCAGATGTTTAGACATTTCCGACAGGGGAATGTCAGCCCGCAGTACTGCCTCGTTGCCGATGATGACGCGCACCACATTGCGGTTTGATTGCGCAAGTTGGATCACTTTTGTAATTTCCCGTTCATTGCGGTCACGGTCTTGTCCGATCCACGCGCCGAGTGTTACATTGAGGCCGTGCTTATGTGCTAGTGCTGGAATTTCAGCGAAGGTGCCTTCAACGGAATACGTTCTGATTGCATGAGCGGTTCCCTTTAAGAGCTTCAGATCGGCATCAATTTCTTCAATGCTTGGAAGTATGCCGGTGATGCCGCTTTGTCCCAGTCGCATGGGAGAAAAGGAATAACCGGGGATCTTTTTCGGCCAGTCAGGTTCCGAGACAGGAAGATTCAGAAGTGCCCACACGCTGAAAGTGACGGTCGCAACTGATACAGCAATAATGATGTTGAGAAATGTTTGGGCTCTCCGTGTCATGGCTCCGATACTCAACATGGTTTTACAATCGCTAATAATAAACGAACCTGTAATATTACCACCGACATACTGACAACACAATCATAAAGAAGCAGGGAGAAGGGTCTGTAATTAAAAAAGTGAAAGTATTCTTTATAAAAGCAGTCTTCTTGATGGAAAGCGTAGACAAATGCTATGAATAAAAAATTTATATCAATTCATGCAACTCGTGATACAAGATAAATACTATGACTGACAGGATCTCTAGAAACTGTCAACAAACGCCCATCTGTCGTGATATATAGGGATTACCCTCATCCTTCGTTACTGCGATGCACATAATGGTAAATATATAATATAAGTTATGTGCCCGCGCGATGTGACTTACAAGAAAGATTCTTCACCGTATCGTTATTATCCCTCTGTAAAATCACATATGCCACTCATGCCCAAACAGGATATTTGTAGTGTTGTGCCATAAATTGAATAATTATCTTGATTTGCTGTCCTTTCCCAATTATATTACACGGGAAAGCAGAGAAGATTTTTGTTAAATCTTCCGTTCACGTCATAATATTCAACTCACTCAAGATATATAATTCTATCGATATACATAGTGCTTTTGGGAATTGATAAAACGTACAGTGCCAATGAATAATGCGGAGTAAGCTCCGAGTCGGGACTTTTTTATCGATCATATACGCAGGAGTATGGGCCCATCATCTATTTGCATAAGGATGATCTCTCTTTGTGATACGAACCTTTGAACTATAAAATAATGTTGGGCACAGACATATCATTAAAAGGTTGTAAAAAAGGGGCCATGATATGAAACCGATAGGACCTTTAATGTGGGAACACAGGCTTATAGAGAGTATGGTTAGTTTGGTGAGAAAAGAGATTGTAAAAATAAATGAAGAAAGTGAAGTGAGAACAACATTCATAGATGTTATTGTAGATTTCTTTAGAATATATGCAGATCGAACGCATCATGGTAAAGAGGAAGATATTCTCTTTCGTGAATTGAAGAAAAAGAAGATGGATTCTCAACATGAAACAATCATGAACGAATTAATCGAAGAACACACGTACGGAAGGAAAACGGTCGGCAGATTAATCGATGCCAAAGAATACTATGAAAGGGGTGATTCTAGTGCCCTGGGAGAAATCGTTGAGCGTTTAAAAGAGCTCTCAGAATTTTATCCACGGCATATTGAAAAGGAGGATAAACGATTTTTCTATCCATGTCTCGAGTATTTCAGTCAGAACGAGCAGGATGAAATGCTTAAGGAATTCTGGACGTTTGACAGAAATATGATACATGAAAAATACAGAAAGGTAGTGGAAGAATACGGGGGCAAGGTTCTTAAGCCATAAGAACGGCATTGATACGCAGTGTTCATTTTCATGAAAAGACAGTCAATT
>JAFGQS010000129.1 GCA_016935565.1 Deltaproteobacteria bacterium | reverse complement strand
CGAATTAATAGATATTATTGTAAATTAAGAGGCAATTTTGATATGATGAGAGTACATTCAATACAGTGAGGAAATTATGAATCATATCCATTCAATCGGACAAACCGTCAAAAAATATGAAAAATGGTTTTTAATAATCGGAATTATTGCATTTATTGTAACCTCGCTCACTTCATGCGCACCTCACAAAGCAGTCCCTACCGCAGATCCGCTTGATAACTTCAGCATCCTTGTTGAAAAGGATAAGGGTTTATCTGCCGGTGAAAAAAAGCAATGGATATCGCTGACCCGAAAAACATTCACGGATAAAAGTTTCAACTTTGATTACAGTCGATTGGTTTACGACATATTGTCACAAGCAAAATTTGATGAAGTCGATTTAGAAAAAGCAGTGCAGGTTGCTTTTTCCTCTGCAAAAGCTGTAAACCGGAAAGCCCCGGAAGACGAAGTTAGTGATCTTGCACCTTTCGCCTTTTCGGTACTTCTCTCCGCAGATGAAATTTATCTTTATGCTGTAACGGCAAAAAAATGTAAAACTGCCGGGGTACCTGTTCACGTATCACAGGAAATGATTCGTCATGCTAAAGAGGATAAATGGACGGAACACACGTTTACCACCATCATGGAAGGACTCATGAAGGCTGCCAGGCAGAACCTAGACAGTGAAAAAGTCGGCCTCTTCATGCTCATTTCGGTTGCTCAGAAACTGGGAACGCCTGAAAAAATAGTTCAAGATGCCCTTGCTGACGCAAAAAAGCGGGCTGCTTCTTACTCAGAAAAGAAAAAAGAACAATCAATCAAGAAACCTTCCTTCTCAGAATCGGCCAGGAAATCACGGGAAGCACTAAATTACGATACATTACAACGTTCAGTGGAATCGTTTATCGGGACACCTTATGTTTGGGGAGGAAACACCCGGCAAGGCGTTGACTGTTCCGGTTTTACCAGGCTTGTCATGTATGAAAACGGGTATCTGATTCCCCGTGTCAGCCGAGATCAGGCAAAAGTCGGAACTTCGGTTTACAAGAATAATCTGAAACTGGGTGACCTCATCTTTTTTGACACGAAAGGTCGGGGTCTCATTACTCATGTGGGATTATACCTTGGAGGAAACCTCCTGGTACATGCTTCTTCAAGCAAAGGAGTGACCATTGTTCTTTTCAGTGACAGGTACTTTCAATCGCGGTATGTAACATCACGCAGAATTGTAAACTACAGAGGTCAGTGAATCAGATTGCCTATACGGCTGAGCATCTTTGGACGAGTCAGAGTTTCATAGCCATGACGGCAGCTCCGATGGCACCGTTTGACTGCGCATATTCTGAAACCTCGATGGACATGCCGAGCTTTCTTTCCAGAGCTTTTACCACTCCGATGTTTTTTGCAACGCCGCCGGTCATCATGATTGGACTGCGAACGTTCACCCTCTTAGCCAGGGCGGAAATGCGGGCGGCCACCGATTCATGAATACCGGCAATGATATTATCCCGTTTCTCACCTTTGGATATAAGCGATATCACCTCAGATTCAGCAAATACCGTACAGATGCTGCTGATTTTCGATGGCCTTTCGGCTTTCAGAGATTGTAGACCAAAACTGTCAAGATCGACTTCGAGGGCACGTGCCATGACCTCAAGAAATCGGCCCGTACCGGCGGCACATTTATCATTCATGACAAAGTCCTTAACTCTTCCGTCCTGGTCCACGATCATTGCCTTGCTGTCCTGACCTCCCACATCGATAATCGACCTGATATGGGGGTTGAGATAATGGGCACCGGTACCATGACAGATAATTTCCGTTACGGCCTTATCGACAAAATCCACGCTGTTCCTGCCATAACCGGTCGACACTATTTTCTTTATTGAAGTTTCATCAATAGTGAGTTCATCCAGCAGGTCTTCATAAACTTTTCTTCCCGCCAGGGCAGCGTTATACCCTGTAAACGTTACCTTCGTACCGATTATTTTTCCATCAGACAGTATTGCCGCTTTCGATGTTATGGAACCGATATCTATTCCCGCTACACACATACCTGCTTCCTTTATCAATATTATTAATTTTCGGATTTCTCAGTCGCGAAGGTTTCTCTGTTTTTCTCGACCCATAATTCATTCCGTGTAATTAGAATTTCGACTCCACGATCCTTTCTGTTCCTTTATCATTTCCATGAAGGCTTCAATTCTTGTTGCAATCTGACTTTCGGAGAAGTTTCTCTCGTCCACCATATCGGCTTCAATTACCAGACACGGTATATCCCTCTCCCGCTGCACAATCTTCTGAATATCGTATTGGCCCAGTGAATAGGGTTTGCAGCTTCGATTGGAATGGATGACAAACCCATCAACATTATATTTATCGATCATTTCGATTACGTTCTTCGCCATCTCATCGATGCCGATATTCAGGTATATTCGCGAATAAGCTTCCGCCATAGAGTCAAGAAAGTTATCGACGTCAATATACTTTAATGTGCCACACCAAGCTGTTGTATAGGTATCTGCAACAAGACTCGCACCATAGTCAGCAAATTTATTGGAGAGCCACCTGAGCCGATACCATATGGGAAGATTATCCCATAAGAGTCGATAGTGTTCATTGGGAATCGCACCAATTCCTTTGTCCACTTTTTGATACATCTCTTCGAGGAGATTTTTATAGTAATCAACTGCAATCCTGGTTCCTCGCAGGGTTACGATTAAGGCCAGATGAAAAAAGGCATCGAAGGCAGTTATGGGTGAGGGACTGTTGGTTGCAGTATCAAGCACCGCCTGCCATAATCTCTGGCCTTCCACTGAAAGTCTTCCCACTTTATCCATCTTTTCATAATTCATTTTTCTTCCGCATACCTCTTCGAGAAAGGCGATATACTCCTCAATCTGTCGTCTCACATATTTTTTTGCCTCTTCCGAATATTCCGTGTGGCAGAAAGGCGTATCGAGGATGAAAAGAGGAACTTCATAGTACCGTGCCTGAATCTCGTACCACTTGAGTACGGTACCGCAGATATTGTTGCAGCAGATGAGCATATCGGGTTTTGGTAATCCCCCGATAGGTCCGCCGTTCACCGTAGCACAGGAGATATCAGACCGTGCGTAGGAACAAAGGTCCCTGCTGTACCCCATTTCTTCAGCCTTTTCACACAGATCAACTCCCATTTTTGAAGCACCGATCATGGCACCATGATTTTCAGGGTACACAGGTATTATATCCATGGCAATGAGTGGCTCCACCGGCCCGCCACTGGTTATCCATGCTACTTTCTTGCCGGACAGCTTCGCCGTCTTAGCCTCCATATAATAGACGGTCATAATCTCTTTCATGCTCTTTTTCTTTTTCACGGCAAGCATGATTTTCTTGATCTTCACGAAGCAGAGGGTCAGGATTACTTTTAGTTTCGTGACCAATGCGGCGCCTCCTTTTTTGGCCCCAGGTCGTTTGCACCTGTGAATTCATATTTTCAAAACATATGCATAAATGTCTCAAATCTTGTCAACAACTGTCCCTCAGCGGGAAGCTGATCTTCAATCTCGAGAAGCATACTGGGAATATTCTCCTTTTCCAGATATTCCTTCATATAGGGATAATCAAAGGCATGGGGTTCACAGAATTTGAGCAATAAAAATATAAAGCCTTGTATATCATGTTCGTTGGCCATTGCAACAAGATGATCACCCCGGGCCGTCAGAGACACATGTTTTGCCGGACAGATCTGCCTTTCTATATAACGTTTCGCAATGGAAACGATAGGATCTCCGTCTATCTCGATTATTCCTTCAAAGTACCGCGATCCCGTGCACAGATCATCCCACACAACAACACCGCCCGATTTTTCAATGATCGAGTAGATATCAGGCTGATCACATATGCTTCCCACCAGGGCAACTCGTTTCCTGTCCCGCCTATCTTCTGAAACATTTCGGGTCTTGAGGTTTTCTATAAGCTCCGGCAGTTTCTTGACAAGATCGTTTCGGTCCATGATCATTGATACCTTGACAATAGAATAAACATCACCACCCGTGATGATACCTGGATTTTTTGAACGTAATCCATAGATGACCTTGAGGTGATCTCTTATCTTGTTGTATGTCGCAATGGCTTCATTCAGATCTTCGTCCGATATCCTGCAATTGAGGCCCTTTTTCAGGTCACGCTTGAACTTTCTCAAAACATCAACCATGTACTCCTTTGCACTGTCCGTATCCAGTTTCACGGGGAGGACGATATCGGCAAAGAATCTGAAATTCGTATTGAGACGCCATACGTCGGAAAGCCTCTGAATAGAATCGCATGTGTGGGGGAAAACCGTCCCATCGAGAAAATCAAGCCGCCCGTTGAGGACTTCTTCAAGGGCACCTCTCACAAGGGAACAACTGTAAGCCTGTAAGTGTTGATCCGCCAGAGCGATTTCACCACGGGTCCCGAAAAGTCGCATGGGATGTGCACCCGCTGCAGATATTATTTCTTCGGGAGTATACGAACAGAAGTATCCGATTACTTTCTTCTTCTTTTCATCGCGGCATGTTTGACCATAGGCATAAGGATCGTTCAGGATCTCATAGAACTCAGTTAATACATCCATCGGGTATATCTCCCATTTTTTTGTTTCTATTGGTGCTGTTATTCTCCGGTATACTTATCTGCAGCCCGCAATTTGTCGATTTCTTCCTTCTCCAGCGCATTAAATGCAACTTTTCCCACAAGGGTCTTTGGTAATTCATCGCGAAATTCGATTTCCCTGGGACAACTCCATTTAATCAGATGGTTTCTGCAGTGATTGATTAGTTCAATTTCCATATCCGAACCTGCCTTTACAGGATCTTTTAAGACAACAAAACCTTTAACCCGCTCTACCTGAGATTCATCGGGAACCCCGATGACACAGGCCTCCAGCACGGATGGATGTTTATAGAGGGCATCCTCCACCTGGGCCGGATATACATTCATTCCCGATGATTTGATCATTCTCTTCAGTCTGAGTTTAAAATAGAAAAACCCGTCTTCATCCATGGAGGCAATATCACCGGTGTGAAGCCAGACTTTCCCGTCATCATGGATCTTCAACGTTTTCTCCGTGTCTTCCCGGTTGTCCAGGTATCCCATCATAACAGCCGGTCCATGAATGCAGAGTTCACCCTCTTCACCGATGGGTGCTTCTTCAGTTGTCTCCTGTTTGACGACTTTGGCCAGCATATCGGGGAACGGTACTCCCATACTCCCTTCCCTGTATTCACCCAGGGGTGTCGCCATGATTGCAGTAACAGCTTCTGTCAGTCCGTAACCTTCCAGCAGCTGAACCTTCCCGCCCTGTCGGTTGGCAACTTCTTCAAACCGTTCCTTGACCGTTCTTGGCAGGGTATCGGCACCACTGAATGTTGCCCTGAGACAGCTTAAGTCTGTCTTGTGAAACAGCTGATTCCGGCTCAACGCATCGTAGAGTGTCGGAACCCCGACCATAAAGTTAGGCCGTTTTGACTTAATCAATTTGGCAACAGTCTCAGGCGTAAATTGCGGAACGAGGATACTCTTTGCCCCTCCCATGAACGCAGCATTAACGCACACCCCTAACCCGAAACCATGAAAAATCGGTAAGATTGCCAGGATACCATCACCGCCTGCCATTTTTCCCCATTCCGCGACCTGCATGCCCTCGCTGATCATATTCATGTTGGACAGCATAATTCCCTTTGGCACTCCTGTCGTTCCGCCACTGTATAATATAACAGCCAGTTCGTCTGTCTCCATATCTACTTTCGGCACTCCTGGATAGGAACCTGCTCGCAGGTCGCTCCACCACGTTACCATGGAATCGCGGGGAACCTTCGGTATTTTTCGGCCCTTGGTCATAGTAAAACCGATCCTCTTAACGAGCGGCAGATAATCAGGAATCCTTGCCAATATCAGCGTCTTCAAACCTGTCACCGCAGCCACTTCCTTGAAGTTTCCATAAAAGGCATCGAGGGTCAGAGCGAACGTACTCTTCGATTTATTAAGATAAAATTCGATTTCCTTCGGTGGTGAGAGGGGATGGATCATACTTGCAACTGCGCCGAGTTTATTGGCTGCGTAAAAACAAATGATGCCCTGCGGTGTGGTTGGCATGGAAATGGTTATCCGATCTCCTTTTCTCAAACCGAGATGGGCCAGTGCATTGGCGCAGTGATCGATTTCCTCCCCGAGTTGTTTGTAGGTCGATATATATCCAAGAAAATCGTAAGCAATATCGTTCGGTGATCGTGCCACCGTTTGCATCAATGCTTCGTACATGGTGACTTTCGGATAATCAATTGTCTTCGGAACATCACCGTAAAATTTCAACCAGGGCATCTTTTCATACATAGTTCCCGTTCCCCCCTTTCAATCTTTAATGATGTATTCCATATGTGCAGAGATTTCGTTGATGTTTTGATAACATGTTGTAATATAACATACAAAGTGTATTCACGGTACAGTTGGTCTGTATACGTTCCGCCTGTTTGCCGGTTCACAGACCGCTTCTCAATATCCCGTATCGGCTGCCGGCACAATACCCTCGAGAAAAAAGCTTTTTCACCATGATCAGTTGTTGGCTGATCTTATAACTTTCACTGTCCTTCATCTATATGGAAAGTGATACCGACGCCTTCATCCGGTAAAAAGACGGGACCGCAAATTCTTAATCATTAAACAATATCCATTGTCAAGAGATGATTCAAAATGCAGATTCTAATAGTAACCTTGCAAATCATTGCAAGGTAATTTTTTATGGCTGCAAACGAATCACCTTTGCGTTGACATTTTTTATGAAACAAGTTATTTTTCCTCAAATTTCTATGAGAGGTACTAAAATGTCTGATTTTTGGAAAGAAGGAGTGTACTGTTGCGAGACTCACTGTCCCAGATGCGATAAAAAATTAAATCCAGATGATCTCAGGATTTTATCGGTATATGATCATAAGGGAATATGCCTGGAATGTAAAAAGAAGGAAGAAGATAAATCCGATTACGGCGAGGTATCTAAGAAAATGATCGGTCAATGCATGATTGATACGGAATTGAAATATAGTGATCCCGGTGCATACTGCTACCACCATTTCTATCCGTTCACCTGTTGATTGCCATAATCCGTATCTCTCGTGACAACGTTATGACCGTACCCGATTCCGCATTGGGAATCGGGTAATCGTTTCTATCCTGACAGTGAATCACCCTACTACAAGGTGGGCATCGTAAGGAATTTTTGTCAATATTTTATACCTGCCTTCGGCAGGTAAATGTTTCATCCCCGTTTACAAAATATGAAGAAATCACTCAGAGGATGGGCAGATACTTCTCTAACTCATAGTCATGAACCTGCATACGGTACTGATCCCACTCTATCTTTTTATTGGCGATAAACTTATCAAAGATATGATCACCAAGAGCTTCTCGGACAAGTTTACTCCTTTCCGTTAAATGGATCGCCATGCCCAGACTCCCCGGCAGTGAATCAATACCCAGGGCTTTACGATCGCCATGTGACATTTCGTAGATGTCTTCTTCAATCGGATCGGGTAATTCATACTCCTCTTCCATACCTTTCAAGCCTGCCGCCAACATGACGGCAAATGCTAAATAAGGATTGCACGCAGGATCAGGACAACGGAACTCGACACGTGTAGCCTTCGATTTTCCCGGCTTGTACATGGGAACTCTGACGAGGGTCGATCTGTT
Organism: Deltaproteobacteria bacterium; assembly: GCA_016935565.1. Classification (GTDB taxonomy): domain Bacteria; phylum Desulfobacterota; class Syntrophia; order Syntrophales; family UBA6807; genus JAFGQS01. The sequence continues at coordinate 2,616 of JAFGQS010000129.1, read as the reverse complement.
CCTTCTCGCCCAGGAAATGTAAACCGGAGCCTCGTACCCGGGTATCAGTCTTTTGTATGAATTTACCCATTGTGCTACAACCATACATATTTCACGGGAATGCTTCAGAAGTCCCGCAATATAATGCTTTGCTTCCTTTGATAAAAAATACTCGTCGTTGGAATCAAAAAATGCGTTTTCTTCTCCCTTGAACAGGGATTGATGGACATGCATGCCGCTGCCGTTGATACCAAAAATCGGTTTTGGCATAAAGGTGGCGTAGACTCCATACTTCATGGCCACCTCTTTTACGGTCAGACGATAGGTCATCGCTGCATCCGCCATCAACAGTGCTTTTTCATACCGCAAATCAATCTCATGTTGACTGGGTGCAACCTCATGATGGCTGTACTCAACCTTTATACCCATGCTTTCCAGTGCCATGATGGCATCACGCCTGAGATCACTGGCAACGTCCAGTGGTGTCAGATCAAAATAACCGCCATGATCCAGAATCTCCGGTTTCCCCGTTGAACGCTTAAAATAAAAATATTCAAGTTCAGGGCCCACGTATAACGTATAACCCATATCTTCAGCTTTTTTCAGATTCCGTTTGAGGGCGTAACGAGGATCTCCTTCGTAGGGCGTACCATCTGTCTTCAGAACGTCACAAAACATCCTTGCTACTTTCATATCATCACTGCCACGCCAGGGGAGAAACACAAAGGTTCCCGGATCCGGTTTGGCAATCATGTCGCTTTCTTCAATTCGAGCGAATCCCTCGATGGAAGATCCGTCGAAACCCATGCCTTCGTCAAGGGCCCCTTCTAACTCAAGTGGTGTTATAGAAAAACTCTTTAAGATACCCAGCACATCGGTAAACCAGAGATTGATAAACTTCACATCTTCGTCTTTTACCTTTTTCAGGACATACTCCTTGTCTTTTCCCGTCATATACGTACCTCTTTCGTTCTCTGATCTTGACTTATTGCCCTCAGCACCTCATCGCGATGCTGCAAAAGATTCTCTTCAGGACACTGTATTTCCCTCTCGAATGATTTTCTTTACTCTCTCAAGCTCCTCAGGTGTATCGACCTCCACAGAGTCGTGCATAGTTTCGACGACCTTTATCCTGTAGCCATACTCCAATGCACGCAACTGTTCGAGGGCTTCAATTCGTTCGAGACAACCTTCCTCGAGCCGGCTAAAGGCCATCAAAAATGCCTTTCTATATGAGTAGATACCGTGATGTTTATAATAGGGAATCTCACCTTTGCCGGCCCGTTCGAAGGGAATCGTAGCCCTCGAAAAGTATAGTGCATAATGATCCTTGTCGAAAACAACCTTTACGGCGTTAGGATGGTATATTTCTTCATCTCTTCTTATCCGGTAGATGAGGGTGCAGAAATCTATTGACGGATCACCTAAGAGGGGTTTAACTACTTCATCTATCTGTGACGGCACAAACAGTGGCTGATCCCCTTGAATATTGACAACAATATCCGAATCAACAAGATCGAGGGTTTCAACTGCTTCGGCGATCCTGTCGGTTCCCGACCGGTGATGATCCGACGTCATGATGGCATTCCCACCAAACCCGGTCACCGTATCAAAGATCCGTTCGTCATCGGTGGCCACGGCCACATATGACACAGTCTCAAGTCCGGATGCCTTTTCATAGACATGCTGTATCATCGGTTTACCGCATACATCCGCCAGAGGTTTTCCCTCAAATCGTGATGATTGATACCTGGCCGGAATTATACACACTACTTCTGGCATGCTTTACTCCTGAAACGGATAATCCTGAACTTGAATTGCTAAATTATTGATTAAAATAGAGCAGGTTTCCTTAATTCAAAACTTGACATTCCACTATACGACCTTCGATGCCTTCTCTATTCCGCTTAATATGCTCCCCTTCTTTTCTTCTGATATCTTAACCGGAATAATAATAAAGAGTGTTCTCCCCAGGAGGTCTTCAGCACGGGGAATATTTTCAATATCATAGCTTACCTCACCCTTATACATGGGATTGGTAAAGGGATACTGCTTTGAATTTGCAGTGGACCGGGCAATCAGGTGTTCCCATCGGGGAGCATAATGCCATGCGTTTTCCTTGTACAATATGGTATCCACTCCGTGTTCCCGGAGGGCTTTTTGAAACCTTCTGGTCACCTCTTTATCGGGTAGATTAAATCCCAGAAATGTTGCCGTGTCACCTTCGGAATCGAAGAGTTTTCTAAACCCGATACCGTCTATGGAACCGAGTGCTTCCTTGATGACCGCCTTATTTTTCTTTTGTTCGGCGATAATGTAATCCAGTTTCCTCAACTGGGCCAGGCCAACGGCACCTTGAAACTCATTCATACGATAATTGAACCCGAGAAAGGATCGTCCCTCAAGAGCCCTGCTCACATTGGGATTGTGATCGTGTCCATGATCGTGGTACCAATCTGACCGGTCGTAGAGCGTCTTGTCATTCGTTACGACCATGCCGCCTTCACCGGTGGTCATGGTTTTATAATAATCGAAACTTAAGATTCCCATATGTCCGAATGTTCCCAGTTTCTTTCCATTATAAGTGCCGCCGCAACTCTGGGCATTATCCTCGAGAACCAAAAGATCGTGTTGTTT
>JAFGQS010000128.1 GCA_016935565.1 Deltaproteobacteria bacterium | reverse complement strand
TCCCGTAGAACGTTTTGCCAGAGACACCCGCATTGCATCCATATACGAAGGAACCAACGAGATACAGCGATTAATCATTGCGAGAGATATCCTGCGCAGCTTGGGCTAATTCACAATTTTTAGATGGTCTATCAAAGATCATCACTCCAATAATGGTGAAGATTGAAGAGTGCCCTTCCTTCCACACAATAACTGGTGGACGGGGGGCACTTTTTTTGGTTTTCTGTCATTTTATTTCCATGCCCTTTTCTCCCCTCTTTGTGTAAAGAAAAAACAAGCAATTTAAAAATAATATTGTCCGATTGTTAATTATATGGTAGCTTACATTTATTTTACTGTTCGCTAAATATTCCCGCTAACCATATGAGCAAAAAAGAACATAATTGAAGTTCCCCGCTGGAGAGCCGGGATATTTAAAAGATTTATGTTTCTTAACTGGGGGGTCTTGTGCTCACACTTCCATGTCATGTGAGAACTCAGTTCATTATTTATTCAACTCGCGTTTAGTACGATTTCTTAAAACTGATAGTTGTTTTTATATCTTTAGATAACCTGTTGTAAGGTATTTCCTTGATTTCATATTGCGTTTAATTAAACCTGACTATTTATTATGCAGGACAATCTTATCTGAAAAGGGGGTGATACATCAGCGGTAATGTCTATTTCCTTATATTATTATTGTTTTTCGACATACCTTAAAGGAGGGAACACTTATGTCAGAAGTTTTTAAAGACTACGTCAAAAACAAGTTCAGCAAACCCGGGCCACTCAAGGGATTGAGGGTTCTCGAGTTGGTTACTCTATTATTCGGGCCATCCGGCCCCTCCTTTCTTGCTGAGATGGGCGCAGAGGTTATCAAGATTGAATTACCTCCCGCCGGAGATGTAACACGTTCATTGAAACCCTTTGACTGGTTCTACAAAGAGCAGGGCCCCATGTTCATGCATATTAACCCGAACAAATACTACATGGCCCTCGATCTTCACATCGACATGGGCCAGGATATCTTCAAGGAACTGGTTGCCAAAGCCGACATCGTCGAATTTAATCTCAGGCCGGCGGTGACAAACCGGTGGAACATCGGATACGAAGATCTCAAGAAAGTCAATCCCGGCATTATCTACATCGAAAAGAACGGTTTCGGCCAGTGGGGTCAGTATGCCGAGGAAGACCGGCCGTCAAATGACGGCGCCGCCCAGGCACTTTCCGGTTACGCCTGGATGTCAAGTTTTCCCGGGCAACCGCCACTCAAACAGGGAATATGGATCTGTGACTACTTCGGTGGTCTCATGGGGGAGACAGCCGTTCTTGCCGCACTTCATCACAGAAAGAAAACGGGGAAAGGCCAGTATATCGAAATGTCCCAGAGCGAGAACATAATGCGGGCCATGCAATGGGTCTGGCCCTATCAACAGATGACCGGCAAAGGGGCAGAACCGGCAGGAAACAGAGACCAGTGTATATGCCCGGCGGATACATTCCTCTGCTCAGACAATCAGTTCTCAGCAATCGCAGCACCGGCTCCCGATGAATTCAAGGGACTGTGTAAAGCCATGGGCAAACCGGAACTTACCGACGATCCCCGATTCAAGGATCATAAAACCCGACTCAAAGAAGAAAATGCTCTGGCAATTCTGAAGATCATCGCCGATTGGGCCAGAACCAAAACGGCCGATGAAGTAGAAGAACTGGGAATCAAAAACGGTTTTGCAGCCAGCAGGGTGCACACCGGCAAGGATATGTTCGAATATCCAAACAGGCGGGAGCGTGACTTCGTCAAGGAGATCGACGATCCCCTGTATGGCAAGTACCCGGAACACTGTTTTCCCGTCATGATGTCAAAGACCCCGCCTAAAATCAAATGGACAGTGAGACCCGTGGGTTTTGACAACGAATATATCTTGACAAAGATTCTGGGAAGAAGCCAGACACAAATCAATGAATTATACACACACGGAGTAATCGGAAAATGGAAAGATATGCAGGGTCGCCGTCCACCTTCCGACTGGGACGGAAAACACGGCGCAATCTTAAGGAGGTGATGAAAGATGGTAGATTATACAAGAGCAAAATGGGCAGATTGGGCAGATCATGTCAAATCACTGGATGATCCCGCAAAAAACTTTGAAAAACCGGAAGCCCTGGATGATCTGGTTGTCATTGATGTGAGTTCACGAAGTATGGCAGGCTGCTATTGTTCGTCACTTCTGGCGGAATTAGGCGCCGAAACCATCCGAATTGAACCTCCAGGAGGCGATCTTGTCAGGACATACTCACCTGACGGCATTATGAACAAGGATACGGGACTTGCTTACCTTCAAGAGGGCAGGAACAAGTATCATGTCACGCTGGATCTTGAAAAGGAAGAAGGTCGAGAAATCTTTAAGTCACTGGTCGGACAGGCTGATATCGTGATTGAAACTTACCCGGCCGGACAGATGGATGAATGGGGCATCGGCTATGAAGAACTCAGCAAACTCAACCCGAGACTTATTTTTACCTCGATTACAGCTCACGGTCAATTTGGTAGTGACAGTAAACGAAAACAGTTTGATTATGATAATGTGGCACAGGCCCGGTCAAGCATTCAATATCAAACCGGTGAGTTCTTAACTGAAGAAAAGACGTATGATGACATGCCGTGGGCGGTTCCCACAAAAGCGGGACCCTGGATTGCATGGTGTGTGGGAGGCGCATTTGCCGCCACGGGTATTTTGGCTGCGGTGCATTACAGAGAGCTGACCGGTGAAGGACAGGCAATTGATGTGGCATCAGCAGAGGCTTACGAGCGGCTCAATGATTATGCTTTGCACTGGTACGGCGATCAAGGTCACGTCACGGAGCGTTTTGGCAGCCTCGACACTGCTCTCTGGCTTTACGGGTTCTTCCCTACCAAGGATGGCGGTGTGTTCCTGGGAGGATTACGACTGGAGATGTGGAAGGCCTTTGTTGATATAATCGGGAAATACGACGAATGGGGCGCTGAAGAGTGGGATACCCTGGCGCCATTCATGAAGGAAGATTGGCAGTTTAAATACCAGGCCATGATTAACCCCGAGACATCCAAGTACACCAGTCAGGAGCTCAGCCAGAAGGCCATTGATTACGCGAAAAGCGGCCGTTTTGCCCCTATCACCACCGTGGTGGCGGAAATCGTACCACCCTGGCAAACAATGCACGATAAAAACTGGATAGAGCGAGGCATGTTTACGCCTGTTCAGGATCCCGTTTACGGCTCAGTTGTCTGTGCACAAGCCCAGTGGAAAGCAACGGAAACACCGCCGAGAACCAAGTGGGTATGTCGGCCTGTCGGTTACGACAACGGCTATGTCTATCTGAATTACCTCGGCTATGGACCGGTGAAACTGGGTGAACTGGAAGAGAAAGGGATAATCTAAAGCGATAGCCTTTACATCCGCCATTCATCTCCATCTCATCATGGTGGAGATGAATGGCACTGTCTATCCAAACTATACAATCGACAAAACGGACAGCGCATTCTATATATAATTTAATTTTTATTTCTCGAGACATTACAAATAACACACGATACTTCTTTAATGGATTGAAATGTGAACATGTCCCAATAGCAACAATTGTCCATATAATGACATCAAGGGCATCAACACATAACGGTAGGATCATATATAATCCTGTTATTATTGGTAATATTAAGCACATATTTTGGCATAATTCATGCTGTCCTATACGAGGTTTGAACATTTTATGTTCTCGTCTGACAAAGGTACGGGTACATAGAAGGTCAACGTGTTCAACCGTTAATGTATGTTTCACTGGAACTGGTAGTTCACTTATAAATAACATGTAATTCCAGAATAACGAGGAGGAAAGTAAAAAATGACAGGTATTACATCATACGGAGCCTACATCCCCTGGTATCGAATGAACCGTAAAATTATTTTTGACCAACTCGGCTGGTTCAACCCCGCATCAGCCGGTGTGGCGCGAGGTGAAAAAGCGATCGCAAGCCATGATGAAGATTCAATAACAATGGCAGTATCGTCCGCAATTGATTGTCTTACGGATATGCCCAGGAATTCTGTTGACGGACTCTTTTTAGCTTCCACATCTCTTCCCTTCGCCGAAAGGCAAAATTCCGCAATCGTTACTGAAGCCCTTGATCTCAGATCAGGTGTTCGGACAGCCGACTTTAGCGGTTCCCTGAAATCAGGGACCACTGCCCTCTTATCGGCATTCGATGCTGCATGCAATGGTGCTTCGATCATGGTCTGTGCAAGTGACAGCAGGGTTGGAAAACCCGGAAGTTCACAGGAACACACCTTTGGCGATGGTGCCGCTGCCCTTTTAGCCGGCACAGAAGGGGTGATAGCTGAATTCAAGGGATCGTTTTCTGTTTCACGCGATTTTATCGATTACCGCAGAATTTCGGAAGAACGATTCAGTCATGGCTGGGAAGAACGATGGATACGGGACGAGGGATACCTGAAAATTATTCCCGAAGCAGCATTGGGCCTGGCTCAGAAATATAATTTAAAGATCGCTGATTTTGCCAAAATCATTATCGCGTGCCCTGTTGCAGCTGCATTGAGGGGACTGGTCAAGGCTTTTGGCGCTCAACCTGAACAGATTCAGGACAATTTGGTGTCAAACGTCGGCGATACTGGTGCGGCAATGCCCCTGTTGATGCTGTCGGCAGCACTCGAAAATGCAAACCCCGGAGATAAGATTCTCATGGTAAGCTACGGCAATGGCAGCGATGCCCTCTTTTTCGAGGTAACCGATGAAATACAAAAAGTACAAAAAAGAAGAAAAGGTGTCACAGGTCACCTTGCTGAACGGAATGACCTGACAACGTACGGAAAATATCTGGTCTTCAAAAACCTCATACCCGTAGAGGCGGGAATACGGGGAGAAGAAATTTCTCCCACGGCGATGAGTGTCCTCTGGAGAGAAGGCAGAGGGATTTCAGCACTTGTCGGTTCGCGATGCACGGAATGCGGAACACCTCAGTACCCCAGACAAAGGGTATGCGTAAATCCGGAATGTGGCGCTATTGATCAAATGGAAGACTATCGTTTCTCCGATAAAACGGGTACCCTCACGTCCTACACAGGAGACAACCTTGCCTTTAGCTGGGACCCACCCCAGGTCTACGGACTAGTCGATTTCCCGGAGGGAGGCAGAATATTCATCGATCTGACTGATTGCGAACTTGAGACCCTTACTGTCGGGATGCCCGTTTCCATGTCTTTTCGCAGAAAATATCAGGATCCTCAGAGGGGGTTTTATGGTTATTACTGGAAAGCAACACCGGTGAGATAAGAAAACAGAAATCAGAAATCAGGATTCAGATATCAGGAGCATCGAGTATAATTCTCTTATTCTGAATTCCTTATTTTAACTTCTTTCAAATAGATCAGGAGGAAACATAAGATGGCAAAAGGAATTAAAAACGAAGTTGCTATAATAGGAATGGGTTGTACTAAATTCGGCGAACTCTGGGATAAGAGTGCAGCCGATTTGATTGTTGAAGCATTTCAGGAAGCGATAGAAGATGCCGGGATAGAAAAAAAGGATATCGATGCGGCATGGTTTGCAACGTGTTTTGATGAAGTAAATGTGGGAAAGAGTGCTCTGGCACTTCCGAAAGCACTTAAGTTACCTTTTTTGCCCGTTACCAGAGTGGAAAACTTCTGTGCAAGCGGCACGGAATCGTTTCGTGGTGCCTGTTATGCCGTCGCATCAGGGTCGTGTGATATTGCACTTGCATTTGGTGCCGAAAAATTAAAAGACACGGGTTACGGAGGCCTTCCCGACTTTGGAAATCTGCTGGGTTCGGAAAACAGAACCATCTTCCCGAATATGACAGCACCCGGCGGTTTTGCCATGATGGCAACGACCTATTTCGCGAAATACGGTCTTTCTCCCGAAGAGGGGAAAAGGGCTCTGGCTCATATATCCGCGAAAAGCCATCACAATGGAACCCTCAATCCGAAAGCTCATTTGAGAGTAGAGGTTCCCATCGAAAAGATCATGAAAGCCCCCATCGTTGCCTGGCCCCTGGGGCTTTTCGATTGTTGCGGTGTGAGTGATGGCGCAGCCTGTGCTATTGTATGTCGTGCTGATATGGCCAAGAATTTCAGACCTGACCCTATCTACGTCAAGTCGCTCCAAATAGCTGTAACATCGGGTGAAGAGATGGCACACCAGAGCTGGGATTGTGCTCACGTGGAAACAACCTGTCGCGGAGGGATCAAGGCATACGAGGAAGCGGGAATAACCAATCCCCGGGAGGAAATCAGTATGATGGAAGTCCATGACTGTTTTTCCATAACCGAGCTCGTGACCTACGAGGACCTTCAAATATCGCCCCGGGGTAAAGCAGCGGAAGATATTGAAGCCGGTTTTTTTGATCTGGACGGGAAGGTGCCCTGCCAGACAGATGGAGGCTTAAAGTGTTTCGGTCACCCCATCGGAGCATCCGGGTTGAGGATGATTTATGAAGTCTATAAACAGCTTCAGGGAAAGGCCGATAAAAGACAGATCAAAAATCCGAGATACGGACTCACTCACAATCTAGGAGGATTCCCCAGTATGAGTGTCGTGAGTATCGGAATTTTTGGAAATGAATTATAACAGCTATCAGTCTTCAGCTATACGCCATCAGACTTAGATAGTACTACATTGATTGCTGAGAGCTGAACACTGGAAGCTGACTGCTTATAATAATGAAAGGAGATGATTATGGAAATCAAAAAAGTATGTGTCCTGGGAGCCGGCTTAATGGGGAACGGTATTGCACAGGTATGTGCCCAGGCAGGCTATGAAGTT
>JAFGQS010000127.1 GCA_016935565.1 Deltaproteobacteria bacterium | reverse complement strand
GTGACCTTTACCACAGCCTGGATGTAAACATCATCAAATTTGTAGTTGCCGAGGTTTATTTCATCGGGCAGTATGATATATTTCAATCCATGCTGGACGGCAACGGAGAGATACTCCCATGCATAATCCATATTTCCTGTCTGAAGGAGCGATACAAGTTCCACTGACTTCGGCCTGACGTTTTCCTTGGGACGGTTCGCAATGAGTTTATCATAGAGATCCGGTATCTTATAATACTTTTCGGCTAATTGGAGAACCATAAGCGATCTATACCCGCACGGGTCCAGGTTCGGATCGGAATGTCCCCATATGACACCTTTTTTCTGAAGGATTTCGTACCAATTGTTCGCACTGACCTGTTTTGCGTACGCACTTTTGTCGGTGTAGCAGAGGACAAGTTGGTTCGTTGCGAAACGTACATTCCAATCGGCAAAGTCAGGTATCAGCAGTTTGTCGATCACTTTATAGTCTGCCGAGGCCATGATATCGCACGGTTTTTTCAGGTCGGAGATCTTTCGTGCCGCTTTCTGGCTGCCGCTGGCCTCGCGCTGCAGGTCAATGTTCGGATATTTTGCCTCAAATGCCTTTTCCATGGCGGCAAAAGGTACCGATAAGCTCCCCGCGTGGAACATGGTAAGTGTGCTTTTCGGCGCGGCGAGACTCTGTGTTGCGAAAAAAACGATCAATAGAGTTACTACGACATATACCATCCATCGGTGAAAATTTCGTGCTTTCATATCTTTTCTCCTCTCTGACATTTTCTGAATTATGACGTGTGCACGGTCACCCGGACACATTAAACTGCACAAGAAAATTACTTACTGAATTTGTTATTATCTGTCAATAATTAATACTAATAGTAATTATTATATAATAATTGTCACTTTAATACCTTTCTTGACACCACGACAGTTCCGTGTTATCTATTCGATTATGAAAGACTTATTGACGACAAGAGAACTGGCTGAGTTTCTCAGGCTTAATGAAAAAAGGGTATATCAGCTCATCAGGGAGGGAACTATCCCTCATGTCAAGATTGCGGGCAAATGGTTATTTCCCAAACAGCACGTTGAACGATGGATTGACGAAAATGTTCAACGGGAAAAGAATATCCAGATTGTCGGAAGTGATGATATCCTTTTGGCACAACTCTTATCATTGTATTCACGGGAAAAATTTCCGGAATCACTTGCATTCTATTCATCGGTGGGTAGCCTGCAAGGCATAAAGGCGTTGTCCCGGAAAAGAGGGCAGGCGTGTTGCACACATATGCTGGATGCAGAGACGGGCCAATATAACCTTCCGATACTCGACAGAATATTGTCACCACAACAGTATGTCGTCGTCAATCTGTGGCATCGGAATCAGGGTCTTATCGTAAAAAAAGGTAATCCCCTTGGCATTAAGGATCTGGCGGACGTTCAGAATAAGCACGCGCGTTTCATCAACAGAAGCGAGGGATCGGGAACACGAATGTTGCTTGAGTATTTTATGCAGCAGCTGCACCTGAATGAAAGGGATGTCAAGGGGTTCTTCGATGTGGTGGATACGCATTTAGAAGTGGCACTCAAAGTTTTCTTCGACGAGGCCGACGCAGGCATGGGAATAGAATATGTGACACACATGCTTCCGCTTGATTTTATTCCCCTTACGGAAGAACAATTTGATCTCGTCATTCCAAAAGATCTATGGCCGACGTCTATCATGCAGGGCTTTATTACCTATCTACAGCCCGAAAAAATCGGCAAACTGTCCCGTAAATTGCCCGGTTATAACTTAAAAGAGACGGGTAAAGTCCTGTTTGAAAGCTGATGAACGGTGAGCTGTCATCATCTGGATAAAAGTCAATTTTATATTCGATCGATCTGATTCACCTGCCTCAGGGTCATGGAATGCAAAAAAATCGATCACTTTATGAAAAAATCCTTTTATCCTCTTTCAATACCCCGATTGCTTTCCCGTTATACTCTCTATCTCAATTTTGATTACGATCGTATCTGTGAGCTTCTTGTCGATATATTCGAACGATCCGGTTGCATAGTGGGCCATGATAATGTCGAGGGCTTCTCGTTTTTCGCGGTCGTCATCGACAAACGATGCGGTGCCAGAGCATATGATGCTTCGATACTTCATACCCCAGGTACACGCTCTGTCAGCTTTTACAAGTTCGTGATCCACATCGAACTCGACACAAACGTTGTTGTTTTTTCTGAGAATATCGATCTTCTTACCTTCCCGGGCAGAGTGAACATAGAGGGTCCGGTTTCTATAACCGAAGCAGACGGGAACTATATACGGCCGGTTGGTTTCGCTCAATGCCAGGCGACAGACCGCTGATCGGTTAACGATATCGTCAATTACTTCGGTATCGGTAATTTCTTTATCGTTTCGACGCATTATCTCACCTGTTACCCTTCATAGTATCTTGGAACAATTTTTTTTCGTCCCGCCTGCTTTCTATACTTCTCTTCGGAATATCCTAAGGCGATTACCGCATAAATGTGTTCCTCTCGGGAAATACCGATGCGTGCTTTGATCGTCGGATCACGCTTCATCGCCTCGACAACAAATCCGATCAGGCAGGAACCGAGCCCCATGGCGTGAGCACCGAGGAGGATATTCTGCGTTGCCAGGAGCGCATCTTCACAGGGAGTTGAAGCTCCGGGCCTCATACCGATCAGAATTGCCGCCGGCGCACCATGGAACAGGCGATCCGTTCCTTTTTCTTTCCATTCCCGAAGTCCTTCTTTAATGGATTCGTAATATTCCCGGTAGTATCTCCCCAGAGCATCCTTCATGAAAAGATCTGAGAAAAAACGGAGAAAACTCTTTTCCGCCATTTTGTTGATTCGTGTGAAGAATCGACCTGTTGCTTCGCCAAGACTTTCTACGGAGGATCGATTGGACAAAATGGTAAAGGTCCAGAGCTGGCAGTTTGAACCTGATGGCGCGGTGATACCGATCTTCACGAGATCTTCGAGAACAGTTCTCTCCACCGGCTGGTCCGAAAATTTACGGCACGACCTTCGCGACCGCATCAGTTGTACCAGGGAGGATATATCAAAAGAACCGTAGGGAAGCCATTCGTTGCTGTTTGTTACCGTTTTTAGCTCGAGAGCATATTTATGAACGCCATGAACGGTTATCGCTCCCGTCGGGCAGATAGCAGCACAGTGGTCACACTGCAGGGAGCGATCTCCCGTTACGACCGCCTTACCGTCTATCATGGAAAGCGTTCGACAAGGGCATATGACCACACACAGTCCACAGCCATTACAGAGATCCTGATCAATTACTGTTGTTACCGGCAGCTTCATGAGTCACCTTTCTACTTTTTTAAATCGTTTCTACAGGATGGCAACGGTTAATTTCCGCAGTACGTCACCTACCATGAATACTTGCATGTAACCGTAAGATTTGTATCGACGGAATGGTTACACCCACATCTAATGGCCCAACCATTCTACGGTCTTATTTAAAATTCTCTCATAAACTTCTGATTCGGATGTCTCTGCAGATTTCGGCAGATTAAAAGAATGGTCTCCCCCGTCTATGGTTTCCAGATCCCAGGAGGTATCCAACCGACACAGCACGTCTTTCAGGGTTGTCATATCACAAAAGGGATCCCTCGTACCGGCAAAGAACAGCATCGGGATTGTAATCTGATAGAGGTGAGTGTCACGGGGTTGATCCTTTTTCCCCGGTGCATGGAGGGGATAGCCAAAGAACACCAGGCGTTCCGGTGTAAGGAGACCGTCAGCACTCATCTGAGCAGCCACACGGCCACCCATCGACTTTCCTGTTGCAACGATTTTATCCGGCTTGAATTCTGAATTTTCCTTCAGATACCGGTAGACACTCTGCCATGCAGAAACAAGCTCATGCTGGGAATCGGGTTTCTTCCTACCCTTTTCCCTGTATGGAAAATTAAATCGTAATGTAAGATAGCCAGCCTCGGCCAAACCTTTTGCTAAAAAAACTATCATTGAATTATTCATATCATTTCCGGCACCGTGAGATATAATTATTCCTGTTTTTTTTCTCTCTCCATAACGCTCAGGTACGGCAATTACAGCCGAAACCCGCTCTTTCTCCTCAACAGGTATCATTATCCTTGTGCTCGTCATGGCCATTTCCCTCGATATTATCTCTGACCGTTGGAAAATTGAAAGTCAAGAAATTTTACAAACTTTTATGATCCATGGTACAAAAGAACCAACCATGGCTGATCGTTATTATGCACCGGGAGTTGCCGTACTATATTGCCGTTACTCAATCCAATTAATTTCTCGTGCCGTCTCCGGACCGATTACGGTATACCACAAACTTTTCGGCATCTCCGCCTTTATTTCCGACATCGGTATCCTTCCGGCCATAATTTCTGCCTCTTCCTGTGGATGCAGCGGATCTTTCTCCGGGTCCGCATAACCTTCCGGAAAGATCGGTTGTCCCGTCTCTCTGTCGTATTTATCCGCAGCACCAACCGTGTGGAGCAGTTCATGTGTTATGACGATATTATTCTGTGACTCCATTTTCCAACTGGCAAACGCTCTCGCCACACCCATCATTCCCTTTTGCAATCCCATCGAATCTTCGAGCACTTCATGATTTGCAGGATCATAATAAAGAACAAACATCCTGATATCTTTCGCCGGGCCATCATAGTTATCCGCCATAAAAGCCCAGTACCGCAGTCTCAGGCTATACCATATTATTTTGAGAACATTCGGTGACTGTGGAGGTTCCGGAGGCAGTTTATCAACGATCGGGGCCATTTTTACCGTAATGGGCCTGATCTGCGCCAGGTCATATTTTTTAGCCTCTTCTTTCATATATTCCTCAATGGACTCGAATGTTTCTCGTTCAAGCGAATTGATGTACCGTGCCGTTGCTTCGCTTCGATCACCGTTCATGGGATATATGATAACCCACAGAGAATCATCCCAGCTCGTGGAGCGTAATTTTGTTGCCAGGGTTCCCATCGCCACACCAATCAGGACGGCAAGTAAAATAAAAATTCGTACTGTTCTGAAAAATTTGCCCGATGCCATCAATAACCCCATAAAGATTTTAGATTAAACCATAGTACCAAAAATGTTAGCGTAAAGTACCACGGTCGATACTATAAATACAATAAAGAAGTACACTGTTGCATCATACCCGGCAACAGCCTCATGGTATGTAACGGAAGGAACGGTTCATGCTCCCCTTGCTGCACTATGGGTTGCGATAAAATTATAGACCCATGCGAATATCGCCCCTTCAATCAATCCGTCAACAAAGGCCCGCACCAGACCGATTATGCTCCCGAGGGGACTGATGCAGTAGCCCCGATAAATCCTGCCGATAAGTGTAATATCCCCGGAAATACCGTCAAAGGCAATGATCCACCATGTGAGAAAGAAAAGGCCGAATCCCCAGAGTACCCCGCATGTCAGTGCGAATGCTTTTATATCTAACCTCATCATCTCATCTCCTTGTTACGGTTGTTTACGTTATGGTTACAGTTCATAACATATAACCATGCATGTCCGGTCAAATCACCTTACAGACTGCATGAATTCAAACGATACCTTCAGAACCGTAACTGTTACAATTCTATCCGGTACAATGCACAAAACAACGTCTTGTCTTTGAATAAGAGGTGAGCGGGCCACAATTGAGAACGGCGCTCCTGAAGACAGGATTTGCGGGATACCGAGTATCCTTGTCCTGACGCCCCGGGACAATAGTCTCTACCCAGAATTTGGACCGGTGGTCACCGCTCACCAAAAGAAAGTCTCTATAAGAGGCAGGTTGAATGCGAACCCTAAAAAAACAGGTTAACCAAGCATGATGATTTCAGGAACTCTATCAATATCATTAAATCCTATACATGTCTTATAACACCGGGTGGTAATATCGTCAATGTGTAATCGAGGTACACCGAAATTTTCCAGTATACGGCCGGATTATCAGGCTTTTTTAAACTCCTTCTTTATCAGATGTGAATTTCCACTACATCCCCGTCCTGCATGACATAATCTCTCTGAACCATCTGCCCGTCACGGACAGCGGCACCCCATATCCGTGCGTGCTTCATCTTTTTCATGAAATCCTTATGAATCTTGCAGGCCAGATCTTCAAGGGTACTCTCTCTGGGTATAATGAATGGCTCGTTCAGATCGGGTTCCTTACCGGGAACCTTTGTATACACTCGAATAACTTCGGCTGAATCAAAAAGTTTTTCAATAAACGTCATGAGGTTCTTTCCGGTACGGAGGGAAACACCGAGGCATGGGAGTTTCATGTCACATAATTCAAGGAAAATCTCCATGGTTTCTTCATCCTCAGGTTTATCCATCTTGTTGGCAACGACAATTACCTTCTTGATGAAAGGAGTTTTGCTTAAATTGTCGGGAATTGGAAAACCTTCCGGGAAGATACGCAGTTCTTCGAGAATATCGATTGTATCTTCGAATTGCTTAAGGGGATCCGCACAAAGATCAAGCATGATAACCAGAATATCGGCACGGCGAATAAAATCAGCCAGTTCGGGATCAATATATTCTTTCGTAATGGGTGGCGTGTCCACCAATTGAAATTGAATATTTTCATAAACGACCATACCCGGCGTCGGCTTATGGGTGGTATGAGGGAAATCAGCTACTTCGGGGGAGGCTTTGGTCAGGGTAGAAACCAGGGACGATTTACCCACATTGGATGGTCCGATGACAGCAACTTGAGCAGCCCCTTCCTTTTCAATTGAATAGGCAGTTTTTTGCCTGGCGCCGCCCTTCTTTTTCTGAGCCTGGTCCTTAAATTTTGAAACACGGCGGCGGAGATCGGCCCTGAGTTTGTCAGTACCCTTATGCTTGGGAATGACGGCAAGCATCTCTTCGAGTGCTTCCAACTTCTCTTCCGGTGTACTGGCCTCTCGAAACCTCTTTTCTGCTTCTAAATATTGGGGGGGCAAATTAGCCGGCACGGATTATCACTCCTGTCGGTTTTCAAGAATCATTCAGATTACACAGAGCGAATAGTTATTCATACACAAATATTCAAAAAAATTCAAATTTTGTTGCAGCCCCGCTGTTATGGTATCAGTCGGCAGCATTGATCAACCACAGAATTAGGTATTGCAATGGCTGACTCTTCATTCTATAAGATACCCCATAACGATGCGATGAAACGAGTTGATCCTTTTGCCCGTTGCGAGGAACACATTCAATGATCCTGATTCATCCTCCTATTGCAAAGCCTTCCGAGCCGCCTGCCGGAATAGCGAAATTAATTGGCGCACTGAACCGTCATACAATTACATGCAGAGTTGTCGATGCTAATTTCGAAGGTATTATGAGTCTCCTCAAAGCTCCACAGGAATTGCAGGACACGTGGACGAAACGAGCGATCCATCATCTCACCGGTAACCTCGCCTCTTTAAGTAATAAGCAGACCTATACGAATTTGGATCGCTATAAACGAGCTGTTGCCGACGTGAACCGGGTTCTTGACATGTCAGCCAGGGCGCTTGGCATTCGACTGAGCCTCGCAAACTATCAGGATCACAAACTCTCACCTGTCAGGAGTATCGATCTCATCAGGGCATCTGAAAAACCGGAGGACAATCCGTTTTATACATATTTTAAAAAAAGACTTTCCGAACTTATGAACGTAAATAAGCCCTCCTTTGTCGGGTTTTCATTAAACTACCTCAGTCAGGCCGTGTGCACGTTCGCCATGATCGGTTATCTGAAAAAGATCTGCCCCGATGTCAAGATTATCCTGGGGGGCGGACTCGTTACCTCATGGATGAGACGACCCGACTGGAATGACCTCTTTTCAGGTCTTGTGGATGAGTGGATAGCAGGTCCCGGTGAAGGCCAATTGCTTTCAATCCTCGGCAAAACACCTTCAGTTACACATGTAACACCCGATTATGAAGAGTTGTCCATGAACACCTATCTTTCACCGGGGTTTGTCTTGCCATACAGCGGATCGAGTGGTTGTTATTGGAATAATTGCTCTTTCTGTCCCGAAAAGGCTGAAGGAAACCCCTATCGACCGACACCTTCTGGACAGGTAATAAGCGACCTCCACACCCTGGTCCAGCGAAAGAAACCGTCACTCATACATATGCTTGACAATGCCATGAGCCCGGCACTTCTTTCGACACTGGTTGATCGTCCGCCGGGTGTCCCCTGGTACGGCTTTGCAAGAATATCCCGGCAGCTTACCGATCCGGACTTTTGCAATGCCCTGAAAAGATCGGGATGCGTTATGATGAAACTCGGCCTCGAGTCAGGTAATCAAGAGGTGCTCGACGATCTGCAAAAGGGAATCAACCTGGAAGAGGCATCTGTCACATTACGAAATCTTAAAAAAGCAGGTATTGCCACGTATGTGTATCTTCTCTTCGGAACCCCCGCTGAGACACTCGATACAGCGCGAGAAACTCTCAGGTTTACCGTTCTGCACAGGGAGGAAATCGGGTTCCTGAACTGTGCCATCTTCAATCTGCCGGCCTACGGCCCTGATGTTGAAAAACTACATACAGAAGATTTCTATGAAGGAGATCTGTCCCTCTACCGGCACTTCTTACATCCCCGCGGATGGGACAGAAACCTGGTGAGACAATTCCTGGACAGAGAATTCAAAAGACATCCCGCTGTGGCATCGATAATACGACGTGACCCCCCCTTTTTTTCATCCAACCACGCACCGTTCTTCGCTCTGTCTTCAATGGATTAACGTTCGCCCGTTACAAACCATGGAGCACGATCCATAACGCGCAGAGAAAAAGCACGGCTATCAGGATTAATTGAATTCGAAAACGTTTGATCCATTTTTCAGGATCGTTGATATACTTTTCGTTAAAACCGGTAATCTTGAACAGAAAAGGGTGGTTCCTGTTTGTGCTATAGTGAGACTGATAAATTTTATCAGCAAATATCCATAAAAGAACTGTAATGATCACCAGCGCAATAACAATGATAATCGGTTCCGTTAACAACTCGTTGACCTCCTTGCAGATGTGCCGTTTACAAAATGAGGACCGAAAAGAATCCTTGTGACACATACATTTGAAAGCACATGAAACAAAAGCCCGAAGACCGCAGCTCATGTGCTTGAATAAATTACGACCTGAACGAAGGAATGACGGTTACTTCCTGATCAATACTTCCATCAACGATAGCGTGGAGCAGGTGCTCCGTTACAAAAATTTCGATTCTACCATATGGGACGGGATTATCTCATATCAGGAAACATATTCCTCATGCCCTGACACTTCTCTTGCTGCCATTTCCATCTTCTTTATGGTTATTAAAAGAGCTGTGAGTGCTGCCTGTGTCATTCCCGGTATTCTCTGAGCCTGGCCGATAGAAGCAGGAGTGATCGTTGACAATTTCTTTTTGAGTTCATTAGAAAGCCCCGGTATGACGTTATAGTCAACTTCAGATGGTATTGTCTTTCCCTCAAGACTTTTAAATCTTTGAACAGACTCATCCTGTCTTTTAATATATCCCTCATACTTGGCCCTGATTTCTATCTGTCGTTTGACCATCTCGTCTTGAATTGCTTGCCACCCTTCGAATTCCGCCAGATCATCGTATGTAATCCCCGGTCGCTTTAAAAGCTGATACAGGGATACGGGATTTTTTATCGGGGGTGTATCCATTTCCGTCAACTTCCGGTTAACCTCGGAAACAGGATATATTTTTCGTAAAGACAGGTTTTTAATGCCCGTTTCGATACGGGAAACCTTTTCCTGCAAATCTTTATAATGATCCCGGGAGATCAGACCGAGATCAAAACCTTTACCCATCAATCGAATCGCCGCATTATCCTCCCGCAACATCAAGCGGTATTCAGCCCTCGATGTAAACATCCTGTAGGGCTCGTCGACACCCCTTGTGATAAGGTCATCAACAAGGACTCCCATGTAGGCATCGGATCGATCAAGGATGAAGGGATCTCTCTTCTGGACTGCCAGTGCCGCATTGATCCCGGCCCACATTCCCTGCGCTGCAGCTTCTTCATATCCGGACGTCCCATTGATCTGACCTGCAAGATAGAGCCCTTTGACAGGTTTTGTTTCGAGTGTCTGTTTCAGCTGGGTGGGCTGGACATAGTCATATTCAATAGCATAGGCACTGCGCATGATTTCTGCTTCTTCCAGACCTGGAACCGAATGAACCAGTTTCTCCTGAATCTCCAGGGGAAGACTGTTTCCCAGACCCTTGGAATAAACCTCTTCCGTTTCCAGACCCTCAAATTCAAGGACTACCGGATGCTTTTCTTTATCGGCAAAACGCATCACTTTATCCTCCAATGAGGGACAGTACCGGGCGCTCA
The DNA here is from genome assembly GCA_016935565.1 of Deltaproteobacteria bacterium. Classification (GTDB taxonomy): domain Bacteria; phylum Desulfobacterota; class Syntrophia; order Syntrophales; family UBA6807; genus JAFGQS01. The sequence continues at coordinate 13,112 of JAFGQS010000127.1, read as the reverse complement.
CCCCTTTGATTGTTCCCGAATAGAGGGGTGACTGCATAATATTATCTCGAATCAGCTTATGGGTCTCTGCACCGGTCGAACCGAAATAGGAAGGAAGCCTGTCCTCGCGCAGTGTTTCCGTGGTATAAGAAAAAGGCCGTGGATCGGGATCACTGTCCTGTCGTTCGAAGGCAGAAAAATCGATAGACGAGGCACGGAGTCTCGGCGGTGTTCCTGTTTTCATGCGTCCCATCTCGAATCCCAGATTCTTGAGCGACTCAGCCAGACGGATGGAAGCGATTTCACCCGCCCTCCCGGCCGATTGCCGGGAAACACCGACATGAACCAGACCATTCAGGAAAGTGCCTGTCGTGATTACAGCGGCTTTCCCACCATAGAAAAATCCAGTATTGTCAACAACGCCCAGAACTCTCCCATCCTCAACTACCAGATCATCAACAAGGGCCTGTCTGATATAAAGATTTTTCTGTTTTTCCACAATTTCCTTCATGGCAAGCCTGTAGAGCTGTTTGTCACACTGTACTCTTGTCGATTGGACAGCGGGCCCTTTCGAGCTGTTTAAAAGTCGAAAATGGCAGGCTGTTTTGTCGGCGATTTTCGCCATTTCGCCGCCCAGGGCATCGATCTCTTTGACTAACTGGCTCTTGGCAAGCCCCCCGATAGCAGGGTTGCATGACATTAAGGCAATCGAATCAAGATTGATATTAAAGAGAAGCGTATCGCACCCCATTCGAGCCGTCGCAAGTGCTGCTTCACAACCGGCATGTCCGGCCCCCACTATTATGACGTCGAATTCTCTCGGAAAACCCATATAATCCACCGGTATTAATTGACTTGCAAGAAATCGCTTATTTTAATAACATTATGAAACAAAAAACAATAAAAAAATGAGGGTGTCCGTGCCAAAACCGGAATTCTGGAATAATTCAAAACGTTATTATGACTTTAAAAGCTTCCTCATCAACGAGTTGGGCTGTAAAGTCTATAAACTGCAAATCGATGCGGGCTTTACCTGCCCAAACCGGGATGGAACGATAGGAACAGGTGGATGCATCTATTGTAACAGCCGTTTTTCGGAGCTTCGGCAGCAGGGTACTCTACCGTCTGTGAGTGAACAGATTCGCAACGGTAAAAACCTCTATGCCCGCATGAGGGGAGCTAAAAAATTTATCGCCTACTTTCAGACAGCTACCAACACGTATGCTCCGTATGAGAAACTCAAAACGTTTTATGACGAAGCCCTTGCACAGGATGATATCATCGGCATCGCTGTCGGCACGAGACCCGATTGTGTACCTGATGACGTCATAGATCTCTTTGAGGAATATGCACACAATTACCACGTATGGCTTGAGTACGGACTTCAGTCGATACATGACGAAACATTGAACTTTATCAACCGCGGGCATGACGCGAAAACGTTTATCGATGCGGTCAATCGAACTGCAGGGAAAAACATCAACATCTGTGTCCATATTATCGTCGGCCTCCCGGGTGAAACCCGTGAAGATATAATCGAAACAGCACGAGTGGTTTCGTCGTTACCGATTCAGGGAATCAAGATTCACCTGTTGCTCGCCCTGAAAGAAACCGTTCTCGGCAGTCTTTACCAACAGGGCAAGATTCGCATGCCCACGAAAGAGGAATACATCAATACCGTGTGCGACGTTCTTGAAATACTGCCCCCCCATATGGTTATACAGCGACTGACGGCAGACGGTTACCGGGACATCTTTCTGGCACCGGAATGGGGGAAAAACAAGATGGATGTCCTCAATTCCATCGACAAAGAACTGAAAAAGAGAGATTCATGGCAGGGTATAAAGTTTAACCGGTAAACGGTCGGGTTCTATTGTTTGAATGGAACATCATTTGAGGGTTTCAATACTGTTTTACCTCCTATTCACTCCCCGATACATAATAATGAACCCTCTGCATTCGACTTCATTCCTATTGTTTTGAAGAAAATATCAACGCTTTCAGCGCAGAGTTGGGTCCCCCGAACATCTTCAATAATAGAAAAGGCCTTTTCCTCTGCCATACCTTGTCTGTACGGTCGATCACTCGTCAAGGCATGGTATGTATCGGCAACGGCAGTAATACGTGCCCATAGTGGTATCTGGTCTCCCTTGAGACCATCAGGATATCCTTTACCGTCGAATCGCTCATGGTGATGGAGAATTACAGGAAGCATAGGCTTAATGCTGGGGATTGAACCCAGAATAGTTGCACCCACAACCGGATGATCTTTGATAATGGTGAATTCGTCGTCGCTGAGACGACCCGGTTTGAGCAGTATACTATCGGGTATACCGATTTTGCCCAGATCATGTAATCTGCCGGCAATCGTCAGAGATTCAATATCATCTGGTGTAGCATTCATGTACGCAGCCATTTCCGCAACAAGCATGGCGACGGCTTCCGAGTGCCCCCGCGTATACTGATCCCGCGCCTCGAGGGCAACAATGAGACTGGTGATACTGGCCAACATCATTCTGCGCTCGGCATCAAGGCGCTCTTTTTCGTTGAGCAGGATAAGAAAATGATCAGACAATAATTTCTCCACAGTAATAACAACCTGCTCCAGGTTAAACGGTTTGGCAAGGTAGGCAGCAGCCCCCCAGTTGATCATTCGCCGCATAATCGATCGATCATTGTCGGCGCTCATAATAACAAAGGGGATTGTAGACAGATGAGGGATCGCATGAACGACTTTACAAAACTCGATACCATCCATCACGGGCATGTCGATATCACTGAGAATAAGATCCGGCGGGCACATATCTATCATTTTTAAAGCGTGTTTTCCATTTTCCGCTGTGACCACCTGGAAACCGGCTTCTTCCAGACCCTTTTTTACAAGCCCACGCACAATAGAGGAATCATCAACCACTAAAATACGATGACTCTGATGAAAACTGAACTGTTTGAGAACTCTCTCTATTGTTTCATCCAGTTGCTCTCTTGCATTTGTCTTTGATATGTAGGCGGCTGCACCAGCCTGGAACCCCCTATCAATGTCTTCATCACTGTCCAGCGAACTTAAAATAATGACAGGAATTCCTCTGGTGTGGGGATTGTCTTTAATTTTCTTACAAAGGCTGAATCCATCGATGTGGGGCATCTCAACGTCTGAAATTATCAAATCGAATTCTCGAGAGAAGGCAATATCCAGGCCCTTTTCCCCATCCTCTGCCTGTGTAACGTGCGTCCCGAGTTCCTCAAGTCGTTTCGACAACAATCTTCGAATGACAGCACTGTCGTCAACGATTAATACACGTGGCTTATCCATGAACAGTCATCCTTTGTATTACATCAACTCGATCTGTAGCTTGCGACCTTTCTCAGCTATCCTTTTCATTAGGTGCTCAGACATCATTACCATTGAAAACGTGAACCAATCTGTCGTAACCAATGTTTAATAACGAAACTATCATCGACATACTCGCCACTTTTCTTTAAGACTAAGAAATTCTATACTTATAAGTAAGTGTAAAAAACAATTTATATTCGTTGATAAACAGCTGAAACACCGAGGATGCAGGGCGAGGCTGAACTCTTTTTTTCTGATTTAAAGGTAAGAATCGGGGTGGGAGATAAAGACGTCGCTTTTTTTCTACTAAACTTGGAAGAGATAACAAAAAGGGGGCTATACTGCGCCCCCTCGTTTGTTTGTTTTATTTATTTCAGCAATCTATCGACCGCCTGAGCCTCCACCGCTGCCGGAACCACTACCACCGCCCGAACCTCCGCCACTGCCAGAACCGCTTCCACCACCCGAGCTACCCGTTCCACCTGCATCACCGGTACCAGATCCACTGCCTTTGCCCTGAGAGCCGACATTGCCGGGACTCTCCCCACGACCGATCTGTGCCGAGAAGCTCCCGGCAAGATTTTCGACATTAGAATATCGTGATCGGGCAGTAAACATATTCCTCATTTGCTCCATGTTTTTAACTTTGTATCTATTTCTGAGCGCCTGACCGATCACCCCGGATGTTGCTTCTGAAGAAACTCCGAGACGGGCCATCTCTCTTGCAGTTTTGAATGTCTCATTGGCAAGTTCGCATGTCTCATCCTGTTTCATGTCTCGAGTTCTTTCCCGTAACCTGTCCATAAGAGTATCCATATCCTTTTCTTTTAATCCTGCCGAGAGACTCTCCGCCATTGTTTTCCCTATCTGGCGTACCCGGCTCTCTTCTTGTGTCAACTCTCTGGCTTTTTGATAAGAGAAAGCAAAACGGGACCGTACCGCTTCCATTGCCTTTACAGTATTCTCGGCCTTGACTCCCTTAGCAATACCTTCATATGCCTTGTTCATAATCGGTCCTACGGGTAATTGCTCCTCATGAGCCCTCATAATGATCTCATGGGCTCTCAGTGTCATTTGCTGACTGAACTGATTCCGAATCATGGAACGAGTCATCTTGATTACGTCGTCACTATTTATGCCGGTTTTGATCATTTGTCTTGCACTAACCTTTATCTGTTCGGTAGCCATATGAGATAAGCCTTCATCCACTTCATCTGCAAATGCCACAGAAGACAAACAGCAAACGGCACAGAATATAATCAGCAGCTTTTTCATATTTTTCTCCTTGTTTTGTTTTTATTTATAAACGAAGGACGAGAGAAAACGTTACATACGGGGAGCAAATAAGCAGTTTTTCGAACCGAAATCGTCTTGTTCCATATATTGACATGAAGGAACGTATACTGTTCCATTTATTATATAGAAATACCGGAACTCAACCTTTGCCGGGACAGTTACTTCCCATGTTTTTCGGCCTACCCGTTTTGCCTCATGCATTTCATATCCGTCTATAGATGACGCAAAATATACAATTTCAGCATCTTGTGTCTTGAGATACATGTGAACCGTATCATTATTTACCGTATAGTAATGACATGAACATCCCGACAGAAATAAAATGACACAGCAAGTAATGAGAAAAATTCGATGTTTCATGTCTTCCTTCCGATTGACAAAATTGAATTTTCTCCTCCGAAATCATCCCGTTCCCGCATGCGGGCCGTCGGATCGGCAAACCTTTCATCGCCATCAAGGATATAGGTAAAACGATGTTCACCGTCAGCTATGTTAAGGAAAATTTCCCAGTAGCCGCTTACACCCATTCTTTCCATTGATACCCTCCTCCACCCGGTAAAGCTTCCCGCAATCTCCACTTTGGATACATCAGGACGATAAATAACAAATCGGTACGGCATATTCTTGTGTTCCTTCACAGGCATAAACACGAAGAGAATCAACAACGCCAGTGCCGCTGCCGATACTACCAGCCCGGCGGGGCGAAGAAAGGGAATAACAAATTTTTTCCTGCGCCTGAATGTAAAGGGCGGAATCCGTTCCATCACGTCGGAACGTATGGTTTTTTCCTGGTTCAACAGTTCAATGCTTTCATCCTTATAGTCTTCGTCTGCATGAACATGTTCAACATATTGGATCTTTTCATCAAGACTCAATTCATTATCAATGAACATGCTGATCAAATACTCTTTCATATATCACCTTCCTCAAGGATTCTTTTCAGTTTGATGCGCGCCCGATGAACTTTAACTTTAACGTTTGCTTCACTAATACCGATTATTGATGCAATCTGCCGGTATGATACGTCGCCGCTGACAACAAGAGTGAGGATATCCCTTTCATTCTTTTCGAGCCCCTGGAAAGCCGAAAGGACACGGCGGTATTCTTCGCGAACCATAAAACCGGCCTCTTGACTGATAGAAGTATCTTTGTGGTCCTGCCCGATCGGCTGACGGTATCGAAATCTTCGTTCGTGGTCGATGATGGTATTGCGCGCAATCGTATAAAGGAGAGAAATGCTTCGATTCTCCATCCCATAATGCTCAAGATATCGTGTGTAACTCTCCTGCATAATGTCCTGGGAAAGATCATAATCTCCGGCGGTCATACGCATCAGATAAGAAAATATTTTCCCTTTATGATCCTCATAAAATTCCATATATTTATCCACGTTATTCTAATAACGTTTCATGTACATAATCGTTACAATACATAAATTTTTTTATTTTTTAAGAAAACCCATGGGGCCGGCTGGAAGAATCGCCTGATAACACGTGTCGGCATCTTCTATCATCCAAGCTTGGTGCATGCTGCCATTCCAAGGCAGGAGTTGAAAAAAGGTGGTATATGACGGGAGACACAATTAATTATCTGCCGGCGTGAAAAGCCGCTTAAATTTCTCGGGGATTTCCAGAAGTTCCCTTGTTTCGTAATCGGCAAAAACGAATCCGTTTTTGGCCCTGCATACCTCTTTCCCCGTAGTCTTATTCGTTACACGGTACACGAAATCACATCCGTATTTCGAATAGTTACTGACAGACACGTCTATTGTCAGAATATCACCATGGTTGGCCTCCGACTTGTAAATCACGGCACTGTCTGCCATGATGATACTGCACCCTTCCACATCCTTCTCATGATAACCGTGATGTCTCAAAAATTGAGACCCGGCCTCCGACATAAGGAACGACATCTCCTCACTCCCTACATGATTGAAGAAATTGATGTCTCCTATTCGCACGTGAAGTTCCGTAGAAAAATGAAAAAGTTCCGGCAGATCTATTATCACTCGAGCCATACAATCCCCCTCTGCTTTTCCCTCATGATCTGAGAATCAACAGATATGCAACGAACTATTTATAAAATTTAATCTTCCCGTTTGGCCTTTTTTATTTTCAGCCATTTATCAAGATGTTCCTTTATGATCTTTTCATATCCCCTTGCTGTGGGCGTGTAAAACCTCCGGTCCCGCAACTCTTCTGGAAGATACTCCTGAGGAACATAGGCATCCTTGTAATCATGTGCATACTTGTAATTCTTACCGTATCCGATTTCCGTCATCAGTTTCGTCGGCGCATTCCGTATGTGAAGCGGAACGGGAAGCGTCCCGGTCTTCTTGATAGTATCCTTTACTTTTCCATAACCTGTATAAAGTGCGTTACTTTTCGGTGCAGTGGCGAGGTATACCGCCGCCTGTGCGAGAGCCAATTCTCCCTCGGGAAGTCCGATAAAGTGAAAGGCCTGCATGGCAGACAAAGCGATGGTAAGTGCCGACGGGTCTGCATTTCCGATATCTTCCGATGCAAACCTCACCATACGGCGCGCTATATACAGTGGATCTTCTCCGGCTTCAAGCATCCGTCCCAACCAGTACAGGGCTGCGTCGGGATCACTCCCTCTGAGACTCTTATGAAACGCCGATATGAGATTATAGTGTTCTTCCCCGCTTTTATCGTATTGAAGGACTTTTTTCTGTAAGGCCTTTTCGACGATTGCCTTCGTTATCCTTTTGACACTTCCATCCTTTTTTCTGACTAAAGATACGGCAGCTTCCAGATTATTCAGGACCGCACGTGCATCCCCATCCGCAGCCCAGATTATATGCGACAGTGCATCCTTCTCTATTTCCAGAGCCAATAATCCAAACCCTTTCTCCTTGTTGTCGAGTGCTCTTTGAAGAATCATATGTAGTTCTTCATCGGAATACGGCTGCAACACCATGACCCGTGTTCTGGATAACAGTGGCGCAATTACTTCGAAAGAGGGATTTTCCGTTGTAGCACCTATGAGTGTAATCAGCCCGCTCTCAACATGGGGCAGAAATGCATCCTGCTGGGCCTTGTTAAAGCGGTGGATTTCGTCGACAAAAAGGATTGTTTTTCTCTGATAATATCGAAGCTGCGATTTAGCCTCTTCAATAACTGCCCTTATTTCCTTGACTCCCGAGAGGACGGCGGAAAACATTTCAAAATGGGCCTTCGTATCATTGGCCATGATACGTGCAAGGGTTGTTTTCCCTACTCCCGGAGGTCCCCAGAAAATTACTGAGAAAAGCTTATCCTCTTCTATGGCATGACGGAGCAGGCTGCCGGGACCGAGAAGGTGGGACTGTCCCACGAATTCCTGAAGGGTTTCCTGTCTCATCCTGTCCGCGAGGGGTGCAGACTGTTTTTCTAATTCTTTGTCCTGCTTCTCGAAGAGATCCATGAAAACAAGTTTCCCGATTCACGTTAATAGTTTCAAGTTCCGAGTCGGAGTTCATGTAATGCAATAATTCGTTACGAATAATTGTAAGCAAATGTCCCGCACAGGATGAGCGGAGTCGTCATACAGTCAATTCCCGACTCTGAAACAGCCTAGCTGGTAACTTAATACATTGTGAGGTAGAGATGCAATTTGTTTCTTCGACAGAACTATTTCTCTCGGTCAGGAAAGATTATGAAAGGAGTGACAAAAGATTTATCGATAGTTTGTTGGCATTCATTGTACCTAGATTGCTTCCTTTGAAAACAGGCTCACGCATTTTGATGCCTTTCGATCCTGAAACACAAACATTAAAATTAAAACGTCTGTAATTACTCCTTTTGTCGATTTTTCAACTTCTCGACAATCTCAAATATCGATGAAATTTTGTCCTTTGGTTGTTGATTGAAGCAGGTATTCCACTCGTCGTCTGTCAATTTTTCCCTCAAATATGATTCAACAGGAAAATATATGCTCCAGCACCTGATGGTACGCGGGCAGGGAATATTGCCGTTTTCCCTTTTGCAATAGGCAAACGTGACCTCTCCCCCCAGTCGGGGACACCGTATTTCCAGGTTATCATACTTTTCCATGCCTTGTATCCAATCTACCGGATTGTTTCGAGTTTGAAGTCCTGAGCGTGAGCTCGAAACTCCAAACTCGAAACGATTATTATGCCTTATGGCTTAGGGTATTGTGCCACTGTTTCTTTCGCCTTTGTAATCACTTCTTCCGGAAGATCATAATTGAAGAGCTTTCCGGAAAGGTATGCATCATACGACATAAGATCGATGAGGCCATGGCCACTCCAGTTGAAGAGAATCACCTTTTCCTTTCCCTCTTCCTTCGCTCTCATCGCTTCCTCGACAACTGCCGCAATGGCATGATCCGTTTCAGGAGCAGGGATATATCCTTCTGTTCGCGCCCACTTCACGCCGGCATCGAACGTATCAAGCTGATTATATGACCGAGCCTCGATGAGGTTTTCTTTGACGCAGTGACTCACTATCGGTGCCATACCGTGGTAGCGGAGGCCGCCTGCATGGATGGGTGCCGGAACAAAGTCGTGGCCGAGTGAATGCATGGGAAGAAGCGGCGTTGTCATTGCGAGGTCACCAAAATCATAGGCGTAAGGACCTCTCGTCATGGTTGGACACGACTGCGGTTCAGCGGCAACGATTGCAACCTCTTTCCCGTGAATCTTGTCCCTCACAAATGGGAGGCTGAGACCGGCAAAGTTACTTCCGCCGCCGGCACATCCGATAACGACGTCCGGATACTCACCGATTTTTTCCATTTGTTTATGTGCTTCAAGACCAACTATTGTCTGGTGCAGAAGCACATGATTTAAAACACTCCCCAGGGAATAACGTGCATTTTCATCTCCGATCATGTCTTCAATTGCCTCGCTGATGGCAATACCGAGACTTCCCGGCGAATCGGGGTTTTCAGCAAGGATCTTACGTCCGGTCTCAGTCTGGTCACTGGGACTCGGGAAGCATTGCGCCCCCCAGGTCTGCATCATCAGACGTCGGTAAGGCTTCTGATCATAGCTGACGCGGACCATAAAAACACGGCACTCAATACCGAACATCTGACACGCCATGCTCAGAGCACTGCCCCATTGACCGGCACCGGTCTCCGTTGAAATCTTTTTAATCCCGAAAACCTTGTTATAATAGGCCTGCGCTACGGCAGTATTTGGTTTGTGGGAACCGGCGGGACTGTATCCCTCGTTCTTGTAATAAATCTTCACCGGTGCATCCAAAAGCTTCTCGAAGTTATAGGCCCGACACAGTGGTGTCGGCCTCCACAGGAGGTATTTTTCCATAACACCCTCGGGAATATCAACCCAGCGATCCGGACACATCTCCTGCTCAATCAGATTCATGGGGAAAATAGCGGCCATATCATCAGGACCAAGCGGCTGCCCCGTTCCCGGATGAAGGGGCGGACTCATGGGTGTCGGCAGATCGGCCAGAATATTGTACCACTGCCTCGGTATCTCCTCCTCGGTTAATACTACTTTTACCTGTTTCATGTTACCTTCTCCTTGTTTTATTTTTGCAATTCATACATCGACTAACAATTATAAATGCATATAAAAAAAGCCATGGGGTAACCCATGGCTTGTTCCTTTTGTATTGTGCATACTCTCCATGGGAAGGTTTCGCTACCCTCGCCCACGGATCATTTCAAACGCTCAGAAAGCGATGTCGTGGGCAGGCCTATGTTATCGCCCGCCACCACCAGCTCAGTAAATGTCTATTGCCGATAAAAATCATAAATAAAACCTTGCCTACTTGAAGCATTTACATTTAGAATGCGTAGCATAATGAAAAATGGGTGTCAAGGATAAAATTCAGATGAAAAAAGGGGGGGATGATGATGGAATTTCCGGTTATTACCAGGGAAAAAAGACCCGACAAGATCGGAATTTTAACTTTGAATCGACCGGAGCTGAGAAACGCCATTTCCATTCAGATGCGCCGTGAAATATCGGCCTGTTTACATGAGTGGGGGAATGATCCGGAAGTCGGAATTGTTATTCTGACAGGTTCCGGCTCCGCATTCACCGCAGGGTTCGACTTGAAGGAATTTAGAAATCCGGATTTATTTGATGAGCTTTTTAATTCTTCCGCACAATATCATCGGGATGTATGGAAATTCCCGAAACCGACAATAGCGGCGGTCAACGGTCCCGCAATGGCAGGTGGTTTTGACCTTGCAAAGCTCTGTGATGTGAGAATCTGTTCCGAATCGGCTGTCTTCGGACATCCGGAAATAAAATTCGGCATTCCCACCCTTTTCACTCCCCTCAGATGGATTGTTGGGGAAGGATTGGCCAGAGACCTCTGCCTGACCGGAAGAAACATCAATGCCGACGAGGCGCATCGCATAGGCCTGGTGAGCGAGGTCATCGACGACGACCAGCTGCTGCAACGAGCCATTGAAATAGCACAATCAATCCTGGAGGCACCTTTGGCTGCCCTGCAGACAATGAAAAGATTTTTTATCGACGCCGCTGGACGGGGACTTGAAGAATCGTTCCGAATCGAACATGATGAGGAATTCAAAAAAATTATTCAGAAACAAATAAAAGCAACACCACGAAAGAGATAAAACGCGACGCTCATCATTCAGCAATCTTGAGAAAGGCACGGTGATTTTTAATCGTTATCCCTGTTACCGGATTAATTTTTCAACTCAACACACTGTTAAAAAGGAGGGAGTGCTATGGAATTTGAAAATGTGATCCTGGAGAAAAAAGCCAACATCGCTACAATTACGCTGAACAGACCGAAGGCGTTTAATGCTTTTGACTTCGGACTTGGTAACGATCTCGTCAAAGCTTTAGAGATATGCACAGATGACAGGGAAACAAAGGTTGTTATTATCACCGGAGCAGGAAAGGCTTTTTGTGCCGGCGGAGACCTGGCATTTTTTAAAAAACTCGGCGGGGATAAATTGTCAGATGGTTTACGACAGATCATTAAGATATTAAATACAGGTATTATGGGTATTCGTCGAATGCCGAAACCCGTTATTGCCGCAATTAACGGAGCAGTTGGAGGAGCAGGTATGAGTATCGCCGCAGCATGCGATTTAAGAATCTGTGCTTCCTCAGTGAAATTCAAACAAGGTTACATAACCGCTGGACTGGTGCCCGACGGTGCGTGGACGTTATCAGTTTCGCTGCTGGTGGGGTTCGGCAAGGCTACTGAAATTGCACTGCTTGATCCTGTATTCGATGCTCAGGATGCGCTGAAGTTCGGTCTGGTTACCAGGGTGGTAGAGGATGCCGAGTTTGAGAAGGAAACATTGAACGTTGCAGCATCGCTCGCTCGAGGTCCTGCAGTATCATACGCTATCGTTAAAGACAACTTGAACCAGGCAATGTACGGACTCTTGGAGCGACAGCTTGAACTGGAACGGAGAGGAATGACATGGGTAGGACAAACATCTGATGCCCTGGAAGGAATTAATGCTTTTGTAGAGAAGAGAAAACCTGATTTCACAGGCCGGTAATAACGGATCAAACGATGGTGAGGCAGTTGGTTAATCCAGTATGAACACCGGTCATTAGAGACATCTGAATATATAAACCTTGGTTTCACCTGTTACTAAAACTGAGAGAGGATGTGAAATAATCGATGCAACAAATAGCTGACAGCCTGTATATGATCACCTTACCAATGCCGTTTCGTCTCGAGCATGTTCACGTCTTTGTGCTGATTCACGATGGAAAATTGGCACTTTTTGATACGGGCATGAACACACCGGATACTTTTTCAAAACTCGAAGAATCGCTGAAACATATCGGAAAGTCCGTTCACGATATAGACAAAATATTCCTCACCCATTACCATACTGACCACTGTGGCATGGCAGGCCGGATCAAAGAAATATCGGGGGCCTCCATTCATATGTCGATAATCGGAAGCAAGATTATAGAGATTCACAAAAATGAAGAAATCCTTGTCAATCGGATAAAAGATTTTTATACCGAACATGGGCTTTCTGAAAAGGCAATCGACACCCTGATCAGTTTTTTCCGGGGATTTCGAAAAGTAACGGTCCCTTTCCAGGTTGACATATCACTGGAACCTCCCCACGTCATGAACCTGGGCAGCAGTGTGATTGAGGTACTGCCGACACCGGGACATACCCGCGGGCATGTAAGCTATTATTTCCCGAAAGAAGGTCTTCTTTTGTCCGGTGACCATGTTTTGCCGGAAATTACCCCCAATCTGAGCCCGGACCTGTTTTGCCCCGATTTTCACCCTCTTGAGAGTTTTCTTGCGTCATTAAAAATGATAGAAAACCTTCCAGTGGTAAAAGTCTATCCTGCTCACGGAGATCCGTTTTCGAATTTAAAAGGGAGGGTTGAAGAAATCAGAGAACATCATCGAGAGAGAAAAGACCTGACCTTCGATTCCATCAAAAGGGGACCGAAGACATCGTTTCAGGCTTCGCTGGACATTTTTGGTCATGATTTACCTGATTTTGACCGGTTTCTTGCCATTAATGAAACGTATGT
>JAFGQS010000126.1 GCA_016935565.1 Deltaproteobacteria bacterium | reverse complement strand
TGCCGAAGCCGGGATTTGAACCCGGACAGGCATGCGCCCACTAGACCCTGAACCTAGCGCGTCTACCAAATTCCGCCACTTCGGCATATTCAGAATTCAAACAGCTCTTTAAAGCCTGTTAAATCTATACGTATCGTTCATGTGTTGTCAAGTAAAAATACGCTTGAAAATAATATCATAAATGATATTGTACAAGCCTCCGTTGTCCTCTTTTATACTAAAAGTTCTTTTTTAAAAGAGAGGTTTTTCATGCAACGTCTCGGACAACGAAAAATGTTAAATAGAGAGCGTATGGGAGACAGTATAATGAAGGTTATCAGGGACTTAGAAAATATTCCCCCTGAATTTCGGAAATCTATTGTTACCATCGGTAATTTCGACGGCATTCATATGGGGCATCAGGAAATTTTTCGGAAACTGATTGCGGAAGCAAAGGAAAAGAACCGAAAATCCGTTGTAATTACTTTTGATCCTCATCCCCAAAAGGTGCTCCACCCGGAAACACGCCCTTTTTTCCTCTTATCGCCGTTAGAGGAAAAACTGCAACTCATAGAAGATCTCGGAATAGATGCAGTTCTCTTGATTACTTTTTCTCTTGAATTTTCCGGCATAACCGCCGAAGAATTTGTCCGAAATGTCCTGTGGGACAAACTCCGTATTACAAAACTGTATGTCGGGTATGATTATGTTTTTGGTCGAGGCAAGGGGGGTAATGCGGAATTTCTGAAGAGTATGGGCAAAGAACTCGGGTTTGACGTCGAAGAGATCAGAGCAGTAGAAGAAAACGATTTGATTGTCAGCAGTACCCAGATACGCCTCTCCATTCTCGACGGTAACGTTAAACTGGCCCGAGAACTCCTCGGAAGACCTTATACTGTCTATGGTCATGTTGTGAAAGGATATCAAAGAGGAACTGATATCGGTGTCCCCACGGCCAACATAGAATCTGAGAAAGTAATCCCGAACTGCGGCGTCTATGCCGTTATTGCTGAAATCGAAGGGGGAAAACACCAGGGCGTTATCAATATCGGGTTCAATCCCACCTTCGGCAACAACAAGCTTTCTATTGAAGTACATCTCTTCGATTTTCATGAAAATATCTACGGGAAAAACATTGAAATTTTCTTTATTGAAAGACTGCGCGATGAAATGAAATTTGAAAGTGCCGACATGCTCGTCAAACAGATAAAAAAAGACATCGACCGGGCACGAAAAATCCTGCAAACCGTTGCGTAATAAAAGAGATCCTCAACCTTCTCTGTCTCCATAGCCATTCAGTGCGTTACAGACTGACATCAACCGGCAGTTGTAAAAATATAATCCGCACACGCCAGATCATTAAAACGCTTTCACAACAGGATATTCAATGAAAATACAAAAACGTCATGAATGGAATGTGAGCTATGAAGAAGCCGTTCAGATTCAATTGAATTTGAAGGAACAACTTGTTCTTCACGATGAAGGCTATCTCCGTGCAGTTACCATGATTGCAGGGGCCGATATTTCCTATTCCAGAGGAGACGACCTCTTTTTCGCCGCCGTTGTGGTTCTTAAATTTCCTTCTATGGAAATAATCGAAACGTCTTCATGTTCGGAGAGAGTTACCTTCCCATACATTCCGGGCTTACTGACTTTCAGGGAGGGGCCGGCACTTATACAGGCCTTTAAACATGTGAAGAACTCTCCCGATGTCGTTATTTTTGACGGGCACGGCATAGCCCACCCGCGAGGCATCGGTCTGGCTTCGCACATGGGTTTGCTTCTCGACATACCGACAATCGGCTGTGCAAAAAAACGACTGACGGGGATCCATGATGAACCGGGAATTGATGCGGGGAATTACTCGTTTCTCATTCGGGACGACCGCACCATCGGTGCCGTCGTTCGGACGAAAAAGAACGTTAAACCCGTCTTTGTGTCTCAGGGACATAAAATATCTCTTCAGACGGCAATCGACATCGTGCTTTCAGCATGCGCCGGGTATAGACTTGCAGAACCGGTCAGAAGGGCACACCTGGAAGTCAATAGAATACGGTTGCAGAATAGGCCGGGCTCTTAATTTTTACTGAAATATATATCGGAGATGTAACTTTCCGCTTCGCTCTGTGTATGTTGTGAATTTATATAAAAGGATATCCCCCGGACATCCCTCGGTTCTCCTTCATCAATATCGGAAAAGAGTTTTTTATAATCCTCGAAAATATTCCTTTTTTCCGTGTACCATTCACCACGTTGGTCGGTTTTATCACGGAGCACAATATAACGGACTCTGCCGGCCATGGGCTGCGGACTGGTGACGATAGTTCCTTTGGGACACTCATTATCCCATATATAACCGATTGTCGGTGTCTTGAGCTTGGCAGGCCATCCCGTTGCTTCAAAGGCTAGATAAATCTGTATTGCCTGATCATCGGTTTCAGCCTTTCTTACATCGCCGCCTGCAGGAAATTTTTCTACCTTCCATTTCCAGTTCAAGAGAGGATATTCTCCTTTCTTGATTGTTATATCCTTCAAAATTCCAAAGGATGATTTGCTGTCACTCTTCATATGGAGAACGTATCCTGTTTCCATCTGTTCAAGTTTAAGATTCGATGTACCCTTGCTTTCCTGAAGTTCCCAGCCCAGGGGTGCTCCCTTTGTCATTTCTCCGGATTTGAATCCGATAAAAACAGAAAGATCTCCGTTTGCAAACAGCAGTGATCCGGAAAAAACAATGACACATATTATAATGGAAACAAAGGAGATATTATTCCCCGGAAGCTTATTATACTTATTCATGCTGTTGCCTCCCCTTATACACGTTCATAATCTCTGTTCGTGTAAAAACAGAATAAACCTTATCCACATATTTTTCAATATTCTCTCTCCCGCCCTCTTCACGGTCAATCAAGGCAATAACTCTATCAATGACCAACCCGGCTTCTCGTGCCCTTTCTATTGCAGTAATCGTCGATCCGCCTGTCGTAATGACATCATCGAGTATGGCTACTTTTTCGCCGTGCTTTACATTACCTTCAATAGCATTACCCGTTCCGTGTGTCTTGACGTCTCTTCTGACGATAAAAGATTTAATCGGCTTCCCCCTTTGATACGAGATTACCGACACGGCATTGGCAATCGGATCGGCTCCGAGAGTTAATCCACCCGTTGCGGTAACGTCAGAATCCTTCAATGTATCAAAAATGATAGTTCCGATGAGATTCATCCCTTCAGGATCGAGAGTTGTTGTTTTACAGTTGAAATAGTAATTACTTTTTCTGCCTGACGCCAGCGTAAAGGGCGGTTCCTCCCTGTATTCAAATGATCGCTCTGTAATTATCTGCGCAAGTCTATTTTTCACTTGGTTGCCGTCCATTTTCATTGTTTTCCCTTTCCTCTTTCTTTTTCGCTCCTTCTGTTGTGAGATTCTTTTCCCGATTGAGCTTTTCCAGCTTGTTGAATAGATAATCCGGTTTCAGGTGGAGAGCTTCCTGGTATTCAGCAACCGCCAGATCATGCCAACCCTTCTTATCATAGTACAGGCCAAGCGTAAAATGTATTTCAGGATCGTTCGGTTCAATCTCAAGGGCTTTCTGTGTCTGCTTGATGGCATGATCGAGATTACCTTTGCCGTAAAAGGCCTTTCCAAGATAAAAACGGGTATCCCGGTTGAAAGGATTGATCAAAAGGGCAACATTCAATACCTTCAGGGCATTCTGAAATTCTTTCAGTTTCGTGTAGACGATTCCCAGTTTGATGAGGGTTTCCTCATCGTAGCATCGCAACCTCTTGGCCCGGAGATAGTACGACGCGGCCATTTTAAAATCTTGTTTCTTCTCATAGTTCTCAGCAATACAGCGGAGGGCTTCAAAATAGTCCGGCCGTTGTTTCAGGGCCTGTTTATATTCACTGATCGCCTCGTCAATTTCTCCCGATATATCGCAAATCCTGCCACGGTAATAATGCTTCTCACTATCCCGGGGACATTTAAAAACGCAGATTTCATAGTATGAAATTGCCTTTTCATTGTTTCCCGTTTCAACAAAAATGTCAGCAAGTTCCGAATATGCCCAGTAATAGGTGGGGTCGATTTCTATCACCTTCCTATAATTAGCAATCGCCTCGTCACGTAACCCCTTGAATCGATAAGCCTGTGCCAGTTTATAAAAATACTTGGGTTCTTTTGGTTTGAGTCTGATCGCCTTTGTATAATTGTCTATTGCTTTATCTACTTTTTTCTTTAATAAAAACTTGTTTCCGCGGAGATAGAAAGCGTTTGATGATACTCCTTCCGCCCACGCACAATAATGCGGAGCGAACAGACACACTAGGATCAATGCTGAAATAACTGCCGGTTTGATAGTGAAGTAGTTCATGTATTACAATTACTTGCTTTCTTGCAGAACAAAGTGTATCGGAACGTCCACCCACATGGTAAAGGGGGTTCCCAATCGAGAAGCCGGATCAAATTTCCACCTTCTGACTGCCTCTAGAGCTGCTCGGTCGAGGATTGAGCGACCTGACGATTTCTTGATTGTTACCTCATCCACATTTCCATTATCAAGAACCTTAACAGAAAGCAAGACGATACCTTCATATCCCCTCCGTCGGGCGATTCTCGGGTAAGCCGGGGGAACATTTTCTTTATATCGCGGAATGGCAGCAACTATTGCGGGTCTCTCCGACATCTCCCTCGGACTGATCGAGGCCACAGGATGCAGTTGTTTCTCAAGCGGTTCTGGTTGAATGTTCTTTTCGGGTTGTAATTCACGACTTCTGGTAACAACATCCTCCCTCACTATTTTTTCAACCCTTTTTTTCTTTTTTATCAACTGCTTATTTTGAATCTTTTTCTTTACCTCCGGTTTAATAGAGACGAATGAAATTCGAAGATGTTGCCTGTCATCGGCATTAACATGAACAGAAGGGTATTCGACGGGGACCCGGGAAAAGGCCATGCCGATATGAATAACTATGGCAATAATAGCTGCAAGAAGCAGGTCTTTTTGTATGCTCATTTTTTCCATTCTGTCTCCAATGATACGCCCGGTATCCCTGATTTCTTGACTGCATCCATGACTGAAACGATCAGTTCATATGACGCCTTCTTATCTCCGGAAATCAATACCCGCATTTCCGGCGATTCCCGATGAAGAACCGTTAACCGGGCAGCCAGCTCGGAAAGGGTCATTTCCTTTTTGTCGAGGTATAGCGTCCCGTCTTCTTTAATTGTAACATCGACAAAGTCTTTCCTTTCAATCTGTGCCGTCGATGAAGAGGGCAACTGAACGGGCAGGCCCCGATGAATCGCCATGGACATGGTAAAAAAGATAAAGGTCACCAGAAGAAGAAAGATGACATCGATGAGCGGTATCATCTCGACTCTGGCCTTTTTAATGTACTGCTTTGATACTTTCATGGTATCACGTTTGTCCCGTTCCTGTTCTTTTCAAGGATAATCTCCAGGCTTGTTCCATACTGCTCAACTTCCAGTGCGGCCTTTTCCACTTTCGATAAAAAATAATTATAGGGTATCAGGCTGAAAATCGCGATGATCAGACCGAAGGCCGTTGTTATGAGTGCCTGGGCAATTCCCACGGTGATCAGCCGGGGATGTTCCACACCTAACGTACCCAACATCTGAAACGAATAAATAATACCGATAACGGTCCCGAGAATACCCAGGAGGGGAGATAGTGTGATCATCGTGTCGAGAACGGGCAAGTACCGCTTCATCCGAGCGATCTCTTCATCTGCCCGCATCTGGAGGGCGTCCCGCAATGAAAATTCCCTGTGTAGAATTCCGCACACCATGACTCGAATGACAAAATCATTGGTGAGTTGGGCCACTTCTTTTGCCCCGTCGAGATTGTTCTCTTCAACCAGGGTCATGAACCTGTCTAACGATCTTCTATCCCGGCACCGTTTCTCCCGAATCCAGAATATCCCCCTTTCAATGACAACCGTAAGTGATAAAAGGGAACAGAAAAGAAGGGGGTACATAACGGGTCCACCCTGATAAAAGTACTCCAACATGATAGAATGATCCTTTCTTTATTTCATCGTTCGCTGCCTGCTTCTACCGGCTATCAGCATCACAGCTTGCTCAACATTACGATGTTACCCGGGCGAAAAGTTGCGTGAGCAACTGCCTGTTTGAAAACAATCACCCGGACATATCAATTTTCAGGATACGAACCGGCTGTCTTTAATACCCTGAATCTTATTTCCCGAGTTCCGGATGTATTATTGTAGCCAGTTCTTCCAACCCATCGACGATACGAGGCGAAGAGTGGTCTGTCAAATCACTGTTGATTATGTGAATCCTGTTATTTTTTACGGCGGGAATATTTTTCCATTTCATCCATTGATTCCGTACCTTCTCGAAATTTCCTCCTCGCTTCATTGAGGATACGATGATAATGTCCGGTTTTTCTTTAATGATTTCCTCTATGCTCACGTGGGGATATTTTATTGTCACATCCCCGGTAATACTTGCTCCACCCGCCATGTTTATCAATGTGTTGTGAAGGGTGTCTCCACCGACGGAAACAACCGGATCGATACCGATCTGATAAAAGACTTTTGGTTTCTTCATGCCTCCGGTCGATGCGACGACAGCCCGCACGCGCCTCCGCAATGTATTGACCAGTGCCCGAGCTTCAGTACTCTTTCCGGTTATCGCACCAATATCCAGTATCATTTCGAATATGTCTTCAAAACTTTTCGGATCAATGACGTACACGGGAAATCCGACTCTTTCCAGTTGAAACACTACTTCCTTTTTATTTCCGTCGGCCGTGCCGATGATCAGATCAGGATCAAGGGACACGATCTTCTCAAGAGAAAGGTTGACATAACTGCCGACTTTCGGTTTCGTTCGTGCGGCGTCGGGATAATCACTGAACATGGTTACCCCCACCATCTCTTCATTCAACCCAAGGGCAAAGAGTGTCTCCGTAATGTTTGGTGCGAGCGATACAATCCTCGCGGGATGTGACGGTATGCTGACCTTTCTTCCCAGCTTGTCAGTAAATACATCGGCATATACAACCAGCGGGCATAGAATAATAAGCACTGCAAGAAACAGGGAAACATATATGGTATGGATACAATCAGTTTTACCCATGACAAATCAAAAATCTATCGACGGCCTTCCATTAATCAGCTTGACGACGGCAAGATCCTGATAATAATCAATAATATTGAGACAGCCGTAGTCCTGTTCAATTGAATAAAAATTGTGTAAATCAAGGTTCATGGCATCCGCCAGTATGAGACGATTGACACCGCCGTGGGCAACAAGAGCAATATGTCTCCCTTGATGTGCGCCCAAAATCCCCTTCACCGTCGGAATAACTCTCCCGTTCAGATCCCCGATACTTTCTCCTCCGGGCACTCTGTAATCAATGAATCGTCTTGTTCGTTCCTCCAGAGCACCGGGATAATGCTGCTGAATTCCGGCGTATGTCAATCCCGCCCACACTCCGAAATCGATTTCCCGCAACGAGGACGAAATTATGGGAGCAAGACCGTGCTCTCGTGCAACGATTTCACCGCCTCTCGTTGACCGCGTCAAATCACTGCAGTAGACGGCGGCAAGATCTTCATCTTTGAGCCGGGCGGCTGCCGCCTCCATCTGTGTGATGCCCAGATCACTCAGGTCCACGTCATTATGGCCGTTCAGCACCCCGGTCGAAAAGTTCACTACCTGACCGTGCCTGACCAAATATAAACGGGTAATGCTGTCCATGACAACCCTCAATTTCTCTTATAATTTCGAATGCCGAAATTCGAAACAAATCGTAAATCCGAATAGTTCAAACAAGGCTAAGCTCATTTATTCACTTTAATCATTCGATATTGTTTCGGCCCGCCCTGGTACGACTGAAACCGTTATTCAACGGGCACATAAAAATAACCTTAGAACGTTGTACCTGGACCACTGTGACGGTGTACGGTCTGGGCCAGGGTGCTTCGAATTTCGTATTTTAATGCCTTCTATCAGGTGCCCTTACGCAAAAAGAGCACACAGTAGAAGCAGTGTAATAACCTCGACAAGCTCACATGCCGCACCCATAATATCGCCGGTAACGCCGCCGATACGTCGTTTGAAAAAAAGACCGAACAGCATGGTAAACCCACCGATGATCGCCACGATTAAAACACCATGCCACAGGAAAAAACCGATCACAATCGTCGCTGTGATCAGGGACGACACGAGAAACTCTTGCTTGCCCGCAAACTGCGTAAATGCTTGGGCCACGCCGTGTCCCGATCTGGCATACCGGAAACACGATGCCAGTTGAACCGTGGACCACCGCCCTAAAACAGGCATGACGAGAAGAGTTCTGTACTTCATATCCACCGGCACTTCAATGAGAGCAATTACTTTCAAGAGTATAGCGAGAATCAGGGCGACAACGGCAAATGAACCGATCTGACTGTCTCTCATGATGGAGAGGATTCTTTCCGGGTCTTTACCACCGGCGAGGCCATCAACGGTATCGGCCAGACCGTCCAGGTGAAGAGATCCGGCAACGACCACCAGTGTGATGATAACCATCACATCAGCAACCGATGAAGGAAGCACCGTATCAGCGGCATACCAGACCCCTGCAAGGATTAAACCGACGACAAGGCCCACCAGCGGAAAATAGGCCATTGAACCGGCCAGTTGTTTCTCCGTCATCTCAATATCTTTCGATACCCTGATGATGGTCAGGAATTGCAGTGCTCTCAAGAATCCTCTTATCATATCGATGCCTTATCCACTCCTGCCGACTCGAATGTCGCCATTTGAGCCATAATTTTGATAGCGGCTTCTATGACGGTCATGGCTATCGCTCCGCCGGTTCCCTCCCCCAATCTCATATCCAACTGCAGAATGGGCTCCTGCTTTAGTTTTTCCAGCATCTTTCGATGACCTGCTTCCGACGAGAGATGAGAATAAAAGATGTATTCGTTGATCGCGGGATTCATGGCCACCGCAATGAGTGCACCCGCCGTAGAAATGAATCCGTCCACGATAACCGGTATTCGACGATAAGCACCGCCGATAATAAGCCCGGCTATTCCACCGATCTCAAAGCCCCCGACTTTTGCCAGAACATCAATGGGATCGTCAGGATTCGGGCGGTTTACAGCCAGGGCCGTTTCTATCACATCGATCTTGTTTCGAAGCGTTTCGTCATTAATGCCCGTCCCTCTTCCCGCAACCTCAGCGGGAGCCAAGCCGGTCAGTACGGACTGGATGGCACTGGAAGGTGTGGTATTACCGATCCCCATTTCTCCCGTTCCGATCATGTCCACACCTTTGTCTGCATATTCGTCTGCCAGATCAATGCCGGTTTTGATTGATCGGACTGCGTTATCATATGACATGGCGGGTCCTTCGGTGAAATCCCGGGTTCCGTAACCTATTTTCCTGATCACAAACCCTTCGACCGGTTCAAAGTCATAATCCACCCCCATGTCCACCACGACAACCCGTGCCCCCACATGCCGTGCAAGGACATTAACGGCAGCACCTCCCGCCAGTATATTCAAGACCATCTGGACGGTAACCGAACGGGGATAAGCACTTACATGCTTATCGACCACGCCGTGATCCCCGGCGAAGGTGAAAATCACCTTATTATTGATCGACGGGTTCAAATCTTCTTTAATTGACGCATACCTTCGGGCTATATCCTCCAGCTTACCGAGGCTCCCAACCGGTTTTGTCAGATTGTCCAGCCTGATTTGCGCCTGCGTGAGATAGTCCTTATTTAAGGGGCGAATACCCTGCACAACCTTCTGTAAATCTTCCACTGATCCCTCCGGATACTCATTAACCTTTTATTTTGACAGGAATTCCCGAAAACAGGATATAAACTTGATCCGCCCTTTTGGCCATTCTCTGATTGAGAAATCCGAGCTTATCTCTGTATATCCGCACCAGTTTATTATCCGGCACAATTCCCAATCCTACCTCATTGGAAACAACGATGAACGTTTCTTTACAATCATCCATAGAGGAGAAGAAATCATCAATCATCTCTGATATAATTTCATCCTCGTCCTCATATTCTATCAGGAGATTGGACAACCAGACAGTGAGACAGTCGACAAGAATTGTCCGGTATGATTTTGATACCGATTGTATGGCATTGCCGAGATCGAGCGGCTCCTCCAGGGTATCCCACCGATCACCCCTTTTTTCCTTATGTTTTCGAATCCTCTCTTTCATTTCATCGTCCAATGCTTCCGCGGTTGCAAGAAACAAACGCTTTCCCTCCAACGTTTCCGCCATCTCCTGAACAAAATCGCTTTTCCCGCTTCTGGCACCTCCGGTGACAAAGATGATCATTGTATAATACCTTTCAATTTTTCTATGAGGACCATGTTCTGATCGTGGCTCTTCACGGCTACACGAAAATAACGATCATCCAGCCCCACGAAATTACTGCAGTCTCTGATGAGAATTCCTTCCGGTTCCAATCTGTTTCTCAGTTCAGTGGACGTCAGTCCCGCACTCCGATCGATCGACACGAAGAGGAAGTTCGCCGCGCCCTCAAAGGCTTGAAGACCGGAAATTTCATGCAATGCATGCCTGAGAACATCCCGTTCATGACATACATAGTCCCGCGTCTTCATGATGTAATGACTGTCCCAGAGGGCTTTCACCGCTGCCTTCTGCACGAGGGCGTTAACAGACCAGGGGATTCTTTTGTCCTTGATTGTCGCGATACGCGGTAGAGCCGCCATGACATATCCTATGCGAAGCCCCGGCACACCGAAAAATTTAGTCATCGATCTCAAAACAATCAAATTGGAAAACTCGAGAATTGCTCTCTTAACCGATTCTTCTTCCACAAAATCGATAAAGGCCTCGTCAATAACTGAGAGCACCCCAATCTCCTGAGCACGAGCAATAAGGGTGAGCAATTGCTCCCTCGGTGTAAGTATGCCCGTCGGATTTGCAGGATTACAGAGATACAAAATATCAAATCCCTCTCCCAGCCTTGAACACAGGAACGATATATCAATAGAAAACTTTCGAGTTTCATCTGTTTGAAAATAGGTCACGTCGGCTCCGGCGATTCTGAGCCCTTTCTCATATTCACTGAATGCCGGTGTAACTATGAGGGCTTTTTTCGGTTTGAATGCCAGGGGTATGGAATACATAAATTCGGTAGAACCGTTGCCGACCATGATATGATCTTCTTCAATGTCGTGATATCGAGACAACCCGGCAACGAGATCAACGGAATCCATATCGGGATAATTCAAAATGGAATCAAAATTCTTGATTATCGCTTCTTTCAATGCCGGAGAGTATCCCAAGGGATTTATATTGGCACTGAAGTCCAGTATTGTATCCTCATCAATTCCGTAACGCCTGGCAATCTCGCCGACATTACCACCATGATCTCGTATCATCGTCCCATCACCCAGAGTAAAACTGTGCAGGTACCTGCCATAAAGAGGGATGCGGCAAACATGATAACCCATGCCTTTTTTACGGCTTCCCGGTCTGTCTGCTTCATTTTATCACCGATCGTCGGCTTGTTCGTGACTGCTCCGAAATATTGAATTTTACCCCCGAGCTGTATGTTGAGGGCTCCTGCCGTTGCAGCCTCCGGTATACCGCTGTTGGGACTCGAATGATTCCTTCCGTCCCGCCTCATTATCTTCCACGCATTTCTCCCCTCGTATCCGAGGGTGAACGAGACGATGACGATAATAAGTCCTGTCAGCCGCGCCGGTATCCAGTTGAAGATATCATCCATCTTTGCGGAGAAAAAACCGAGATCCCCGTATCGTTCATTTTGATAACCGACCATAGAGTCGAGGGTATTAACCGCTTTATATGCCATGGCCAGGGGAGGACCGCCGAGAGCCAGGTAGAACATGGGTGCTACAATTCCATCGGACAGGTTTTCCGATACCGTTTCGATGACGGCACGGAAAATTTCTTCATCGTCGAGATTATCCGTATCTCGTCCTACAATCATGGATAGACTTTTTCTTGCATCTTCTATATGACCGCTCACGAGAGCATCGATAACCATTCTGCTTTGCTCATACAATGATCGTGTCGCCAATGTCAGCGAGGAAAGGATAATCGCAATCATAAGGCCGAACACGGAATGTATCAGATAACATCCAGAGACGATCCCCCAGGTGATGAAATAAACAGGGATGATGACGACAAACCATAAAATGATTCCACTCTTTTTTTCATTAAAACCGAAGAACCCTCGACGGATACAGCCTTCCACTACCGTTACCAGTTTCCCGATGATAACCACGGGATGCGGAATCCGGCGGGGATCGCCGACAATCAGATCGGTTATATATGCGCCAACAAAGATGACCACCGACATACCAATTACAGGACTCCCTCACTACCAAAATCTGCTGACGTACAACAGTATCCGAAAGGTTCTACGTTCACGTGACGTAAAAGGATTACAGCCGGTGCCATGGCCCTCACAACTTAACTACCGGATGTTTTACTCAAGTAAGCATCCAGCTCATCGGGAAATGATTCTATCGACGCCAGACTGATGACCGATGGAAAAGAGGAAAGGGCTCCGGTATCCCTGACATATTCGAGTTTTTCAAGTGTTATGACCTGTGCGTCAGGCTGACTCGTGCAGGCTTCCCTCACCAGCACCAACTTCTGTTCAATAGGCATGGACAGATCCACAACGATCATGGCAAAGGGATCCGACGTTATCGCTTTCCTCGCAGAAAGAAAATTAGGATATGATACCGGTTTCAGGTTACGATGCGTCAATTTTTGCTCAATAAATTTTCGTCGAGGAGAATCATCACATACGATTAAAACTCGGCTACGTTCCATAAACAGTCTCCTTTCCATAAACTTGCCGGTCTTCCGGAGTTTTTATTATCAATCCTCTTTCCTGTCACACCAAATCCCGTTCAACCGCACCGGAATCAACGTCCTCCGGATCACTGCCGTAAAACAGTCGGCAGCTTTCCTACCACTTCACATGCTGAAATATCCAGGAAGCAATGTTCGTCCCGGATTATTTTTTCAGATTGTATAATGTTGATCCGTCTTTCGAATACGGGTCCCGATAGTACAAGGGTATGATATTCACCATTCTCACCGGAAATATCAACATCCTCGATTTTCAACATATCATTGATGAAATCACTATCAACAGTGCGTCCCAGCCACTCATCACCGAGTACATCTTTTTTCACAGCCACAACGATTGCTTCAAACCCTGCTTCAATGAATTCCCGTAGGATTACCTCTCTTTTTTCTTTCCAGATCGGCAGGACGGCACTGATTCCCACATCACTGCTGACCCGCTCAACCCATTCCCGGTGGCCTTCCAGATCAATATCTCCAAAAATTCCCGCTCCGACTTCCTGTTGTTTTAATTCTAATACGGCCTTTTTGAACTCCTCCTCGTAAGTTTCCCATGAACTCCTCGGCTGAATAACGGTCAGACCCATGGCCTCTGCCTGCTTTTGAATGACACCGGTTCTGACGCCATGAGACCGGGATCTCTTCCCATCTTCGGCTGTCATATTCAGCAAATGTGTAACTTCGAACTGTTTCATCGCCCGGTAATAGGATAACGCCGCATCCTTTCCTCCGCTCCACGAAACAAATGCCTTTAATTTTTTGTTCTCTTCCATTCTGAAACATCTCCGCAGACTTTGCAGTGAAGAGCATTTTCATCCATTCCGGCACCACAGCAGCCGCATGAAACCTGTCCCTTCCCGGGTGTCGGAACCGCACCGACGACTTCTCGATAAATCCGATAATAATAAACGTGTTCCTTGTTCCAGAATTTTACGGGATATTCGCGCTGCGCATGGTCAAATTCTTCGTCTGATACCATATCGGTGATAATCTTCCGTAGATGAGTCATACCGGAACCATATTCCAGGGCTCGCTTGCTTTGCCATAATATGTCCTTCGGCAGTACTCCCTCAAAGGCCTTTCGGAGGATCCATTTGCCCCAGACCGTTCCGTTTTCGTGTCTTATTTTACAGTCCACATCCAAGTCCCGCCCGAATGCAACAAACTCATCGTCCAGAAACGGCTGCCTGATCTGAAGCCCCAAAGAGAGCCCGATCTGATTCGAACTGAACCGCATAGACGAATGCATTCGTGTCAAATACTGGTCAAGGTTCTCTATTTCCTGCATAAAACTGTATCCCGCAAAAATTTCATCACTGCCATCACCGGTTATCATACTTTGCATATGCATGGCCTTCGCATACTTCAGGCCGATGTAGACCGCCACATCGTTGGGAACAACCGGATCAAAACTTCTCAGAATGCGAATTACGTCGGGAATCACTGCAAGAGCCTCTTCAATCGAAACGGTGATATAGTGATGGTCGATATTGAGAAATTTCGCCACCGCCTTCGCATAGAACTGATCTTCACTGTACGAATCAAGCCCCACTGAAATCGCTGTGCTGTCCTTCGAAAATGCCGCCACAAGGGCAGAATCAAGACCCCCCGAAAATAAAATGCCATCGGCGTGGTTTCGCTTCACGGCATCAATAAATTTCTTCCGCAGTTCATCAAAAACAAGATTAATCGGTCTGTACACACTATCTCCTGACTCTATTTTTCAATTCCTATGCGGGCTTGAATCCCCCGCTGGAAATAATGTTTTATTTCTCTCATCTCAGTTACCAGATCGGCCCTCTCGATAATTCTTGCATCGGCATCACGGCCCGTTATGACCAGCTCTATGTGTTCCGGTTTTGCCTCGATGAAAGCCAGCAGTTCATCCACTGATAATAACCGATAGCGTGTGGCAATATTCGCCTCATCAAGAATCACCACATCATACTTACCGGAACACATAGCCTCTTTAACTTTTTCCAATCCTTTTCGGGCGGCCTGAATATCGTCGTCGTCAGGATCGCCGTTAATAAACCAGATACGACCGTATTGTCGTACCGTTATCGATCCACGATACTTCTTTAGTGCATTGATCTCACTGTATTCACCGCTTTTGGCAAACTGGGCGATATATACTCTGAGACCGGCCCCGGCAGCCCGGAGAGCAAGTCCCAGGGCAGCCGTGGTTTTTCCCTTTCCATTACCGGTGTAAACCTGCACGTATCCTCGCATTGTCTCCCTCTATTCGATCTACACTTTTTTCGTCGGTTTCCGTCAAGACAGCATTTTTCCTTATCATATAATGCCTCTCGATAGATACCATGATTCAATGGTGTTAAAGTATCCCGAATACCTTCGATGACAAACAAAACCGGGGCTAAAACTCATAACCGACACTGAAAAAGACAGATCTTTCGGCCCCCGGATAAGCACAGAGTGTGGCCGTACTGGTGTAATCATAGAACGTTTGCACATAGGTTTCATACCCCTTGTCAAACAGGTTGTTGCCCGTAAGGGTAAGTATCCAGTGATCGTAGAGGCGCTGCTCGATTTTAATGTCCGTTGTCCAGTATGATGCAAGGGTCCGGGATGGGTTAACATCGGTATCGTTATCATACAGTGCAGGGCGCTTCCCCACATACCGAAGCGTAACCGTTGTATTGAGACCGAATTCAGTCCAATAGTTCAGAGCCCCTTTGAACTGGTCATCAGGAGTATATAGGGCCTGACGTTCGACGCCGCCTTGCTTGTTTTCTTTTGCATCGGTCTTTGTATAGCTGAGAGCCAGAATTGTATTATAAAATGGTCCGATTTTCGTGCCCAGTTCCCAGCCTTCAGCTTTATAACTATCGAGATTTTCAGGTCTATAGAAAAAATTGCTGTCGGGAACCCATCTAATTTTATCATTAATATCCCATTTGAAATACGAAACCGTGATGAATACTTTTTCATCGACAAAACTCTGCTCCACGGTTGCGTCCGTATGCCATCCTGTTTCGGGCTTTAAATTGGGATTTCCTTCAGCACCCATACCCCACCCCCAGTCTTCATATGGCCAGAAGAGATCGTTAGGAGTCGGTGCTTTATAGTGCTTTCCATGGCTCACCTTGAAAACGGTATTTTCCAGCGGATTAATGACCAGCCCGAAACGTGGAAGATCTTCATACCCGAAGGTCGAATGGTCTTCATGCCTGATTCCGACCAGTGCCTTAACGTACTCACATGGCCGATACTGGGCTTCTGCATATGCTCCCTTGGTATGTAAATCAGCCTCGGTTTTTGTTTGAGTTCCGGCCACATCATTCCCATCGGTATCGAGTGACACGGCCTCGTTTTTCCAGTCATAGTCCTTGTAATCCGCACCAAGCAACAGGCTTGAACCTTCAAACGGTTTGATCTCAACAGTCCCCTCAACCCCGGTTACTTCATTCGTTGTCCAAGTCTTCTGTCCCGTCCCGGAAGAATGATACCGGTCATAATTATAGTTCTCCATGTATGTATAATCACTTCTCACCTTGAAGCCCAGCCACTTCATCGGATTTGATTTTATCTGAAGAACAACATGACCGTCATCGTCACTCCCCTTATCGAGGACGCTCGCCGATTCACTACTGTAAAATTTCACGCCGTTAATGTAATAATCCTGCGTCCCGAGCGGCGGCTCAACCCCTGGTCTCCCGTATTCCCGATCTATGTAATCGCCGTAAAGGCTTATATCCAGTGTGTCTCCCTTGTCGTACACCAGATTGAGCGACACATCGTTATGCGTCAGATCACTGTTATCGCGGAACCCATCGGTCTTCCGCCGGCTGGTGGTAATATAGTAGCCGAAGTCACCGGCGAAAAACATCCCCTGCTCGGCCGACAGCTGATACGTGTCCTGTGTCCCGTAACCGGCACTGACTTTGAAACCCGTTTTGTCCCGTTCCGGTCGTTTGGTCACAATGTTAACCGTTCCTCCCATGGCACCCGAACCGTAAAGAAGAGATCCCGAACCCTTGACGATTTCAACACGTTCAATACTGTTCAAGGGAATTTTCGCCACATCGGCGACACCGAGTGATGGAGAATTAACATTCACTCCGTTCACGAATACCTGGGTGGCATCACCTCCCATTCCCCGAAAGTGGATCTCCTGGGCAGCTCCGCCATAATTCCCGTACGTTCTCAAGTCCACACCCAGTTCGTTTGCCAGGAGTTCTCCCACGGTAGTTGCCGGTGATTCTTCAATCTCCATTTTATCCAGTATAATAACAGCGTTCGGTACATCTTTCCGCTTCTCCTCGGTCTTCGTTGCCGTCACGATAACCTCTTTCAGCGTTACCGCGTCTTCCTCGCCCGCACAAATGCCGGTGGGTATACCCAAAAGCATGCACACACAGAAAACCATAAAACAACGCACCGTTATCTCCATTTCATTATTCCTCCTTATTCGATATGTCTGATCATTCAACTCAGTTTTCATTGTCGTCCTACCGTATCAGACTCGCTAAGGCGGATTTTTGTTCACTGTCTGTTTCATAGCAAGCTCCTTTCCCCTCGGTCAGGTCAGTTTTTTTGTCCGACAGACAAGTCTCCTGGCTCGCGGCTCATGACCTACTTCCCACGCCTTCCCATTCCGACTACGCCGAGACAGTGGCACACTGTGGGGTTCGTTCCGCCTACAGTTGCGGGGCAGCGCCGATTTTTGATCGGCTTCCTTAATCTGCCGGATGTGATGCCAACAATGTCACTCTCGGAAGTCCCGTTACCGGATTCCGGTCCACCATGACATTTGCTTCATATACCTCCTTGATGTTTGACTCGGTAATCACCTCATGGGGTGTTCCGATGCCATGGATTATCCCGTCACGCAGAAGCAGCACCCGGTCGCAAAATAGAGACGCCAAGTTTATATCGTGAGTGACGGTAATAACAGTCAACCCTGCTTCCTTATTCAGTGCCTTTATCAGATCAAAAAAATCGACCTGATGCTTGATGTCCAGAAAGGCTGTTGATTCATCAAGTAAAATGATTTGGGGCTGCTGGGCCAGGGCCCGTGCAATCAGCACCCTCTGTCTTTCGCCCCCACTCAACTCATTGATACTTCTGGAGGCAAATGGAAGTATATCCGTTATCTCCATCGCTTTACGAACGATCTCAAAATCAGTTTTTCCCTCAAACCTCAATCTCCCCAGATGAGGCGCCCTCCCCATCATGACGACCTCCTGAACGGTAAATGAAAAAATGATCGGCGAATCCTGAGGAACGACGGCGATCTGTTTTGCGATATCGTCCCGTCGTATTGTCCTGATATTTTGTCCATCAATCAGAATAGACCCCTGCTGAGGCATCAACAAACCGTCAATGATCTTGATAAGTGTCGTTTTACCTGATCCGTTCGGCCCGATGATTCCCAGAAACTCTCCTTCACATGTTGTGAAAGAAATGTCATTCAAAACCCAGGCGTCACCATATGTAAATTTCACGTGTTCCGATTCTATGATGGACATGTCTCAGACAGTCCTCCTTCGAAGAAGATAAATAAAGTACGGAGCACCACACATGGCGGTAATAACCCCGACCGGTAACTCGGAATGAGGTACCACCGTTCGTGCAATTGTGTCGGCTACAACGAGAAATGTTGCACCGAACAGAAAAGATGCCGGTAACAGGAGCCGGTGATCGGGGCCGAAGAGCATTCTCATAATGTGGGGTATGATGAGCCCGACGAATCCTATGATTCCGCTGAATGATACGGCCAGTCCCGTTACCAGTGAACCCGCAAGGAAAAGAATAATTTTTGTCTTCTCCACATCCACCCCTAATTGCATGGCCGTTTCTTCACCGGTAACGATGAGATTCAATGGACGGGCATATGAGTAAATAAGAATAAAGCCGCATACCAGCAGAATACTCACAAAGATGATTTTTACCCACGTCGCGAGGCTTAAATCTCCCATGAGCCAGAACGTGATAGTGTGCAAATCGGTATTCCTGCTGATTGAGATTAAGAACATAATAATGGCTGAAAAGAATGCATTGATAATAACACCTGTCAGGAGCATCGTATTCGAATGGAGTTCCTTGTCCGATCGTCCGATGACAAAAACGAGGACGACGGTAACGACAGCCCCCAAAAAAGCGAGCCCTGGAATACCGAAAGGAATTGAACCCAATCCGATGATGATACCGATAATTGCCCCGACGGCAGAGCCTCCGGAAATCCCGAGAATATAAGGATCGGCAAGGGGATTGCGAAGGAGGGCTTGAAAAATAACGCCGGCAGCAGAGAGGGAAGCGCCGACGAGACCGGCAAAAATGACTCGCGGAAGGCGAATAGAAAAAATAATGGTTTTTTCCGAAGGAGTTATCCCGGTATAGCCCTCGTGCCACCCGTAGAGAAGTCCCTTCAGACCCTGTAAGAATCCAATTTTGGCGGGGCCGACTAAAATGGACACAACGGCCACGGCAACGAAAGCAGCAACGAACAAAAGATTAATTTTAATGACCCGGGACATGGTAACCGGTAATTTTTCCATCACGAAATATTCCTCACAATCAAACAAAAAGAGAGAAACCTCTTCTCTAAATTTTCGTCGATAGTCGCCAAGCTAAAACAGCTGGACAAATTTTTCGTGGGAAAACGTTTGGACTGAGAAACAAAGGAACTTTTTCATGGTACACCTCCCTCGAGGATTTTCAGATGGATCGGTCTTCCGGCTCAGGGCCACCTACTCGCCTGCCTTCCCGCCACAGTATTACCTGCGACAGTGGTTCATTGGGCTTTCGTTCCCTTCACGGCTGCGGGGCAGCGGGGGATTTTCACCCCTCTTCCTCACATCCACCCGTATTCGATGTAATTGATCAACATCCGCACTTATTTGGTACGTATAGGAAAGTAATGATTATGTGTCAAGAGAAAAAGTGCAGGTGACAGAAGTCAGAAGTCAGAAAACTTGTTATCTTAGATACGCGTCATGCTATGAATAAACCACGTATATAAAATCACAGATTGTACAGCTCATAACCTTCATTTCTGAATTACAAACGGCGATTTATTGCGGTGTTTCAGAAACGCTGAAATGAATTTGAACAATAGCCGATACCGTCAGCAGGCAAACTCATCGGAACGGGATCATCGTAATGGCGTTAACGGGGCACTCTTTTGCACAGAGACCACATCCCACACATTTTGTCTCGTCATAGAAAACTTCGCTCGGCATTTTCCCCTGCGGTATGGGACGTTGCACATAGAACGCTTTAAATCGACACAAATCAACACATAGCATGCACAGTACACAAAGTCTTTTGCTGAGTAAGGGTTTCGCTCGATTTTCCTGAGGCGTCACCGGAACAACGTTGCCATCGTTATCAACGACACAACCGACAGGACAACTCATGCCGCATACGGAACAGTCAACACATCGTAACTCGTTTATCGTATGGATTTCTCCCGGTTCCCCGGCAATCGCCGAAACGGGACACACCTGTATACACTCTCCGCATCCGGTACAATCATCCAGAATTTTGTGAGCCATTGTCCCCTACTGACGCCGTTTCATTACTGATCGTCACTGTGAATTCGATTGCCTATTATCACAATAAACGGGCCGGAGATACGATTTTTTTACACTTTGACAGTATCGTGATGGTATGACACCGGAAGTTGATTGATGAACCTTGTATCCGGGAGGAAGTAACCGTTGTTGTGGCCGTAATGTCACAGTGGCTTATGTGCAATTCCCTAACCCAGATAAATTGGAAATTCGAAGCTCTGAATACCCTGGCCCAGACCGATCACCCTAACAGTCGCACCAGGGCGGGCGAAACAAATCCGAATTTCTAATGTTCAAAACATCAATGCCACAAAAGCGGCATTGGCTCTATTGTCGAAAGTTTAACTCTTTCCCGTTTCGATATTTGTATTTTTGTCATTCCATATTGTTTCGAGTTTCGAAATTC
>JAFGQS010000125.1 GCA_016935565.1 Deltaproteobacteria bacterium | reverse complement strand
CATTAAACTTTTTGGGAGGTGAAGTATAGCTAGGCAATATAGAATCAACGATGAGATTAAGGCTGAGAGTGTCAGGATGATTGATGCTGAAGGTAATCAGCGAGGAATTATTCCTTTCGTGGAAGCTTTAGAGGAAGCCGCTACAGCGGGATTAGATCTCGTGGAGGTTGCTCCCAATTCCTCTCCTCCTGTCTGTCGCATCATGGATTATGGAAAGCACAGGTATCAGCAGAGCAAAAAACTTCATCAGGCAAAAAAGAGCCAGACCACTGTACAGGTAAAGGAAATAAGGATAAGGCCGAAAACTGAGGAACATGATAAACAGGTAAAGTTGAAACACATTAAGCGGTTCCTCGAACAGAATAATAAGGTAAAAATAACAATGATGTTCAGGGGGAGAGAAATCATATATACCGAGCGTGGAATTAAAATGATGGAAGAGATAAAAAATGAGTTGGAAGGGTCGTGTACTATCGATCAACAACCGAAACTCGAAGGTCGAAATATGATTATGATTGTATCCCCGAAGAAATAATGGTGACGAGGTGATTTAATGCCAAAGATTAAAACTCACAGAGGAGCGGCAAAACGATTCAGCCTGACAGGGACAGGAAAGGTGAAGAGAAGTAAGGCATATGCAAGCCACATCCTTACCAAGAAAAAGCGAAAGAGAAAGAGGAGCTTGAGAAAAACCGACTTTCTCGATAAGCGGGATACGAGAGGGATAAAAAGACTAATTCCCTATGCCTGAGTGAGCGGAAATAATAGAGCAGGAGAATGAATAACAATGCCGAGAGTAAAAAGAAGTATACATGCCAGGAAGAAAAGACGGAAGATTCTGAAACTGGCAAAAGGATATTTTGGAGCACGGAGCAGGTTATATAGAGTTGCTACGGAAGCAGTAGAACGGGCGATGAAATTCGCTTACAGAGACAGGAAAGTAAGGAAAAGAGATTTCAGACGATTGTGGATAGCGCGGATAAATGCAGCAGCCCGTATGCACGGTTTATCATATAGCAAGTTTATGGACGGAGTCAAAAAAGCCGGTGTGGAGTTGGATAGAAAGATTCTTGCCGATCTTGCGATCAATGACCCACAGGGTTTTACACAGTTAGTTACTATTGTTAAAGGTGAGCAGGCTGCATGAAAAAGGAGCTCGAAGAGCTACAGAAAAAAGCGAGTGCAGAATTGAATTCTGCAAAGAACCGAGAAGAAATCCAGGCCATAAAAACTAAGTACATTGGAAGAAAAGGATTGCTCACCCAAATCCTTCGAACATTAAAAGAGGTTCCTCCTGAGGAAAGACCAGCTCTGGGTCAACTTTCAAACGTCATCAAGGCCTCACTTTCCGCTAAAGTAGAAGATGCATTGCGGGATATTGACCTCGCAATGAAAGACGAGGCCCTGCTGGAAGAAACAATTGACGTAACACTTCCGGGTCGTGGCGTGAAATACGGAAAAATCCATCCTATTACCCGGGTTTCTCAGGAAATCTGCGAAATCTTGATGAATCTCGGATTTGCCGTCGTTGAAGGGCCTGAAGTAGAATTCGATTACTACAATTTCGAGGCACTGAATATTCCCAAAGATCATCCGGCGAGAGACATGCAGGATACGTTTTATATTGAGGATGATATTGTTCTGCGTACCCACACATCGCCGGTTCAGGTCAGAATCATGGAAAAACAGAAACCGCCGGTCAGGATTATATCTCCGGGAAAGGTGTACAGACCTGATTCGGATGTATCCCACACACCTATGTTTCATCAGATTGAAGGCCTGCTGGTTGATAAAGGGATAACGTTTGGTGACTTGAAAGGTGTTCTGACTTATTTTGTACATCAAGTGTTTGACAAAGATACGGATATCAGATTTCGTCCCAGTTTTTTCCCGTTTACAGAACCAAGTGCCGAGGTTGATATACAGTGTGTCATGTGCCGTGGTGAGGGGTGCCGAGTTTGCGGACAGAGCGGATGGTTGGAGATCCTCGGTTCCGGTATGGTCGATCCTGAGGTTTTTAAAGTAGTAGGATACGATCCGGAAGTCGTTTCGGGTTTCGCCTTCGGTCTGGGTGTAGAAAGGATTGCCATGCTCAAATACGGGATATCGGATATTCGTCTTTTCTATGAAAATGATCAGAGGTTCTTGAAACAGTTTTAGGAGATTCCACGACATATGCAAGTTAGTCTCAGATGGTTACGAGATTATATAGATATTGACATGAGCCCGGAAGAGCTTGCCGACAGATTAACAATGGCAGGACTTGAGGTAGATTCGATCAATGAAGTGACACCCGGCTTTTCTAACGTAGTTGTTGCGCAAATCCTTTCAATAAAACCGCATCCCAGCTCGGAAAAGCTTTCGTTATGTCAGGTTACGACAGGAAATGAGATCATTCCTATCGTCTGCGGTGCCAAGAACATGCGTGTCAATGACATTGTTCCCCTTGCAAAAGTGGGTGCCACGATACCCGGTGGTTATACTATTAAGAGCTCCAGACTGCGAGGAGAGCTTTCAGAGGGTATGCTGTGCTCAGAAGAAGAGCTGGGAATCGGCGAAGATGCCACCGGCATCATGATTCTGCAGGAAGATCTTACCGTAGGTGCAGATCTTGCGTCGGCCCTTAATTTGAAAGATATCGCACTTGATATCGGTATAACACCCAATCGCTCCGATTGTCTGAGTATTATTGGCATTGCACGAGAAATTGCTGCACTCACGGGTCAGAAGGTCCGGTACCCTGAGATAACATTGTCTGAAGAGCAAGAAAACATTCATGATATAACCTCAGTGAAAATAGTGGATCCTGACCTCTGTCCCCGATATACGGCTCGGATGATTAAAAATGTTACTATTCAGCCATCTCCAAGCTGGATGCGATTGAGACTGGAAGCAGTAGGTCTCAGGGCAATTAATAATGTTGTCGATATAACAAACTTTGTTATGATGGAACTCGGTCAGCCATTACATGCCTTTGACTTCAGGTATCTGGAAGAAGGAAGAATCGTTGTCAGGGGGTCGCAGGAGGGCGAAGAATTTATATCCCTTGATGAAAAGAGTCGAATATTGAGGGCTGATACCCTGATGATATGTGACGGTGTCAAGCCTGTTGCCATCGCGGGTATTATGGGAGGCCTGAATTCTGAAGTCGTCGACGATACGGAAACGGTACTGTTGGAGAGTGCCTATTTCGACCCCTCCAATATTCGCAGATCATCAAAAAGTCTTGGAATGGGTACTGATGCGGCATTTCGGTTTGAGCGGGGAATAGATCCCGAAGGTGTTGTAAGGGCGTTAGACAGGGCTGCCCAATTGATAGCAGAACTTTCAGGAGGAACGATTTGTCGGAATTACATTGATGAATATCCTAAAAAGATACCGACGGTTAAGAATATTCCTCTGCGAGTTCATAAAGTCAACGAGATTCTTGGCACCGACATTGCGGGCGATGAAATGAAGACGATCTTGGAGCGTCTTGAAATGAGTGTTACCGAGGTCGATGGGGGAAGGTATCAGGTGACTCCTCCAAGTTTCAGGGTTGACATTTCTCGTGAAATAGATCTGACAGAAGAGATTGCAAGACTTTACGGTTACGATAGAGTTCCCCTTTCCCTCCCATCGATAACCGCAGAATCGGAGATGAAGAACAGGAAGGAAATTCTGACTAATCGAATACGGGTTATCCTGAACGGGTACGGATACTCGGAGGTGATTAATTATAGCTTTTCATCTCCGGAATCAGTTGATATTCTTGGGTATAAAGAAGCTGACAGGAGTCGGAGATTTGTCAGAATAAGAAACCCCCTCACGGAAGACATGTCTGTTATGAGGACTGGCCTCGTGTATGGGCTCCTCGACACCATGAAAAAGAACGTCAATGTAGGCAATTCTGATCTGAAGATATTTGAGATAGGGAAAGTTTTTATTGCAAAGGAGGATGGTGAACTTCCTGTTGAAGAGGAAAGAGTAAGCGCTCTTCTGACCGGTTCACGATATGATGATCTCTGGCATTTTAAAGATGTCCGTGCCGATTTTTATGATTTAAAGGGATGCGTGGAAAACATCTTCGACGAACTTGGAATTCATGACATTCAGTACAAATCCGATATCGAACTGGCGTTTCTTCATCCGGGGAGATCATGCAAAATCATGGCAGGTGAGAAGGAGATAGGATTTTTAGGAGAGGTTCTTCTCGATGTAACAAAGAAAATTGACATAAATCCGAGGGCGATTGTTTTTGAACTTGATCTTCACATGCTGTTGAATCTGTTTTCCGAGACAAAGGCATACAGGGATATTCCAAAGGTACCATCGGTTTCACGGGATGTGGCATTTATCGTTGATACGGCAATAGAAGGTGAAAAGATAGTATCGATTGCTCTGGAACAGAAAGAAGAGTTGCTTGAAAACATAGGAATTTTTGATGTATATGTGGGGAAAGGTATTCCTGAAGGAAGTAAGAGCATCGCTGTGAGATTTACCTACCGATCTTCCAGCAGAACTCTTACGGATAATGAAGTCAGCGGGGTCCACAATAGGATTGTCGGCTCAATCATTGACACAACAGGAGCTCTAATCAGGGGTATGGAGAGTTAAGGATGGGAACAATGACAAAAAAAGATATTATTCAGAAGGTTCATAATAAATTGGGTTATTCCAAAAAAGATTCGGCCATTCTGGTTGAACAGGTTTTTGAGATTATCAAGGAAAATCTGGCTCATGGTGGAAAGATAAAGATTTCCGGATTTGGCAGTTTTGCTGTTAAAGAAAAACAGGCCCAGAGGGGAAGAAATCCGCAGACGGGAGAGGAAATAGAAATCGGTTCCCGGAAGGTGTTAACCTTTAAACCCAGTCAAGTATTGCGAAAAGATCTGAATAGTTAGTTCCTTTTACCTTGTGCAGGGAAGGCTGACTGATGAGTGTGACGATTCCCGATAAATCATATTTTCGCATAGGCGAGGTCGGCAGGATACTCGGAGTTGAACCTTACGTGATACGATTTTGGGAATCTGAATTTAAGTCGGTGAGACCCATTCGCTCCCGGTCGGATCAACGTCTCTACAGAAGACGTGATGTCGAAGAATTATTGACGATCAAAGCTCTTTTGTATGAGGATATGTTTACTATTGCCGGAGCAAAGAAAAGACTGGCTCGAATGAAACGAGGAGAATCCGCTCCGGAAAATACAAGCGGTGAGATATTGACAGACATTAAAAGAGAACTGAAAGAGATAAAGAAAATAATCAGCTGAACAATCGGCTGGTATGAACATAAAAAGGCCGGTTGCCAGGCAACCCTTCGTTGCATGGAACCGGCCTTTTTCAGTCGCGGTGTTTTGTGTTTTTCGATATTTTTTATAATCGGTCAGTATTCAGAAAAAAGTTGATTACTGAACGTTTACGAAAAATCACCTATTTGCGGCTTCCTCGTTTTGAGGCCTTCAGCGGGTTAATCTTTTGACTTGACCCTGATAAATCCTTTTTAATGTGTGTTGCTGTCGGACAACCACCGACGGCCCATTTACTGGATGGATCAGGATAGACCATACAATACTTTCCTGTTGAATGTTCTATAATCTTATTACAGCCAACACAACTGTCGATGATCTGATAACAACTGCCACCATTGAACCCGCATCCTTTCTTGGACATGAAGGCACACTCAACACCTGCTTTTACCGTTTGACAAACCATGGGTATCACCCCCTCTCTGAAATTTTTCAAAAAAATTCGGGGTACCATCATCTTGTGAATTTTGACAGATGATATCCCGATGACTATGTGATTATATGCCACATATCGGTGAACGACGCTTCGTAGCAGAAAAATTATGGCATGTCAATAAAAAAGTATTCAACAAGAGCAGAATGATTGACTTAGCACTTTAATCATGTTAGTTGAGATATTCGAAAATACAACGGTTACCGGCATGAAATATATAAAGAATTGGAAAGGTATGAATATCATACACACGAATGACGGACTGTAATGATCATATTGATGAAAAGAGGATAGGCGTTTACTGCCTGATAAAAATATTTATTAGATCCCTCTCTATTCAGTCTTCATGGAATTTCTCAAAGATGCAGAATATAGCTTTTGCATTTTCACTGATTCCGTTCATAAGAAAATCAATGAGAACGAAGGAACGAACTGCGGCAATCTTACAAAGGCATCTTGAGTTGTTTAGTACCCATCCCTATATGTCAGGGCCGATTATCGGTTCCGTAGTGAAGTTGGAAGAAGAATCTATTGAAAAGAAAGATTCTCAAGAAGCGGTTCATCTCAAAAAAGCTCTCATGGCACCATATGCAGCAATGGGAGATCCTTTGTTCTGGGGTGCACTGAGACCGGCATCTGCTATTGTCGGCGTTATGATGGCAATTGAAGGACTCCTTGTGGCTCCCTTGATATTCCTTTTGCTGTTTAATCCTCTTCATCTATGGGTCAGGCTAGGGGGGTTTGTTGAGGGATACAGGGGTGGCAAAGGTGCCGTCAATCTTCTGAAATCACTGAATCCGCCGGAAACGGCCAGGAAGATACGGTGGGTATCCACCGTTCTTCTCGGGATTCTGGCAGGGGCCATCCTTGCAATTCCGCCTGTACCTGGTGTGCTTTATGCGGGAATTTTAGGGAAATTCCTGATTTTCATACTCATCCTTCTTTGTTATTGGTTAGTTAAGAGAGGAATTTCTCCTCTTGTGATACTCTATAGCATGTCGATTCTTTTTTTAATCATGGCCGTGTAAAATGAAAGAAGTAAGAACATTTGTTTTAAAAAATGAGCTGGGATTGCATGCACGAGCCGCAGCAATGATGGTTAATGTGACATCGAAATATAAGTCGAAGATATTATTTGAGAGGGACGGTGAAGAAATCAATGGGAAAAGTATATTGGGTATATTAACACTTGCATGTCCCAAGGGGTCACGTATTATTATTAGTGCTGAGGGAGAAGATGCCCTTGCTGCCGTAGAAGAGCTCGGGAAGCTGATAGAAGATAAATTTGGAGAAGATTAAGTGGGTAACAATGAGATAAAAAAAACAATTGTTCTTAAGGGAATCGGTGTATCGCCCGGCATCGCCAGCGGCAATGTGTATCTTTACAATTGCCAGGATATTCAGACTCCCTATTATAAACTGGACACGAATACTCTCGCCACAAAAGAAGTTAAACGTTTCAAAAAAGCGTTGAAGGATTCTGTGCAGGAACTTTCAGACATTAAGGAAAAAACAAAAAACAAAGAGGGAATCGAACCGTTATTTCTTGATATTCATATTATGATCCTCAAGGACAGGATGTTTATCCGTG
Organism: Deltaproteobacteria bacterium; assembly: GCA_016935565.1. Lineage (GTDB taxonomy): Bacteria > Desulfobacterota > Syntrophia > Syntrophales > UBA6807 > JAFGQS01. The sequence continues at coordinate 16,070 of JAFGQS010000125.1, read as the reverse complement.
AGACAGTGGATAACATTCAGGAACGGCGAATTAATGCCGAGTGGGCATTGAAATTGACCGTATCAAAATATCGAGATATATTCAAAAAGATGGAAGATGAATATCTCAAAGAGCGGATAAGTGATGTCGAATATGTAAGTGAACGTGTTTTGAGGAACCTTTCACAGAAAACGTGTGAGAGTGTTGCTGACATTGATGAAGAGGTCATCATAATCGCACGAGATTTATCTCCTGCAGATACGGTTCAGATAAATGCCGAGAAGGTTTTGGGTTTTGCTACCGACAGTGGCGGCAAGACATCACATACAGCCATAGTCGCAAGATCTATGGAAATACCTGCGGTTGTCGGCCTGGAAAAGATTACCGGAGAGGTTCAATCCGATGATAAGATCATTGTTGACGGTACGACAGGTTTGGTCATTATCAATCCCGATCCTGACATACTCAAACGATATGAAGACAAGAAGAAGCATTATCAGCTTATGGAGGAAGACCTCATCAAAAATGCGGGGCTTCCAGCTATAACACAGGATAATCATGAAATCGATATCAGCGCAAATATAGAATTTATTGAAGAGATTCCTTCTGCGGTGTGCCATGGAACTGATCGGATCGGTCTTTACAGGACAGAGTTTATTTACGTCAATAAAGAGCAACTCCCCACAGAAGAAGAGCATTTTGCCAACTACCGCCGGGTGGTAAGTGATCCTGAAATCAAATGGGCAACCATACGAACCTTTGATCTCGGCGGTGACAAGTTCGTCTCCGACCCGAAACTGGCAGCAGAGATGAATCCTGCTATGGGCTTGCGTGCAATACGATTTTGCCTGCAGGAGGTTGAACTATTCAAGGTGCAATTGAGAGCAATCCTCCGTGCCAGTGCATATGGTAATACAAAAATCCTGTTTCCCATGATATCAGGTGTTGCCGAAATCAGAGAGGTGAAAAAGATTTTGAGTGAGGTAAAACAGGGACTGGTTGCTGAAGGTTTTTCCGTTGGTGACAATACAGAGATCGGTATTATGATAGAGGTGCCCTCTGCTGTCATGATGGCGGACAGACTTGCAGAGGAAGTGGATTTCTTCAGTATCGGGACAAATGATCTCATACAGTATGCTATGGCAATTGATAGAGTCAATGAACGGGTAACCTATTTGTACGATCCTCTTCATCCTGCCATTTTGCGTTTGTTAAAACATGTTGTAGACGCGGGTCATAAAGCAGGCATAACGGTAGCCATGTGTGGCGAAATGGCGGGAGACCCCGCTTATTCGATGATCCTTCTCGGTCTCGGCCTTGACGAATTGAGTATGACTCCCCTGGCAATACCTCGAGTAAAAAGGATTATTCGAAGATCTACATTGAAAGAATCCATGGAACTACTCGATACGGTGATGACTTTCTCTACGGTCGGGGAAGTTGAGACATACGTGAGAAATTATATGGTCGAGAAATTTCCTGAAGATTTTCCCATAATCGAACAATAACTGACAATGTAATTTATTGTAAACGAACAAATCACGGGGCTATGAAATCGATAATCCAATCGCTGAAAAATAAAATAGGGGAATATTACGGCGGTTCCCTCTATGATAGACAGAAATCACTTATACTCTGGCTATTTGAAAAAATACTGTCACGGGTGCAGATTGCTGAAGAATATGTGGACGAGTTAAAAAATCTTTCCCGCACGGGGATTGTTGTATATGCTCTAAAAAATAAGAGCCAGTTGAATTCCTTGATCCTCTGGCATCTCTCAGCGAGGGTTGGCATCAGTCAGCCGGTTTACTGTCACGGTATCAGTATGATATTCTGGCAGCCCTTTACCACTGCCTTTAAAGTTTTATTTTCCCGGCTTTTTTATAATCCTTACCGGAATAAATTTTTAAAACGAACAACGGAGGAAAAGAAAAGTTCCATCATATACCTTCGCGGTTCGGAATTTATAAGAAGCAAGTACATCAAAGATCCTCTCGTTGAGCTTATTGATGCCCAGAAGAAACTGGATGTTCCCATCTATCTGGTGCCCCAACTTGTTGCCTATGGCCGGAGGAGGGAAAAAAAGGACAAAACGTTGGTGGACCTGCTCTTCGGTGAAACCGAAAATCCGGGAACAATACGAAGATTAATCAATTTTTTCAGGTTCTCAAAACGGGCCTTTGTCATATCATCAGAACCGATCAATCTGTCTGAATATATTGAGAAAAAAAGCGGTACAGCCCTGTTTCCGGAAACAATGTCATATCTCTTGAGACGGAGACTCATCGAGATAATCGATGAGGAGAAAAGAACAATAGTCGGGCCCGTATTAAAATCCAGGGAAGAAATTATTGAAATGTGCCTCAGAGATGTTGAACTTGTTCGATTTATGGAGGAACTGGCTGTATCGGAAGAGAAGGATTATGATCAAATCATAAAACAATCCAAAAAATATCTCTTCGAGATAGCCACTGATTATAATGAAGTATATATCGGCATATGGGAAAAGCTGCTTACATGGTTGTGGAATGACATTTATGATGGCGTTGTCGTTGACAAGGAGGGCCTCGCCAGAATGAGGAGTGTTTCAAAGAAAATGCCCTTCGTCGTTGTGCCATGTCATCGAAGCCATATCGATTATCTCTTTCTTTCATACGTTTTTTATCATCATAATATACAGTTACCCTTTATTGCCGCCGGTACAAATCTCATGTTCTGGCCCATGGGGCACATTTTTCGAAAATCGGGGGCCTTTTTTCTTCGCAGAACATTCAGAAATGACGTTTTATATGGAAAGGTTTTTGCCCAGTATATGAAGGTACTTCTTCAGGAGGGTTTTCCCATCGAATTCTTCATAGAAGGGGGGAGAAGCCGTACGGGCAAAATGGTTATGCCCAAGTATGGTTTACTGTCCATGGTCATTCAGGCATACCGGGAAGGGGCCTGTGATGACCTTGCCATTATTCCGGCATATATCGGTTACGACAGGGTTATTGAAGAAAAAGCATATCTAAAAGAGATTGGCGGAGCCAAAAAAGAAAAAGAAAAAACGTCAACCCTGATTAAAAGCAGAAAAGTGCTCAAAAAACGGTATGGGAGCGTCTACCTTAATATCGGTGAACCTCTCTTGCTGAAATCCTATCTTGCTTCCCTTGAGGTACACTTTCAAGAAATGTCCATGTCCGAGAGGCAGTGTCTTTACAGGAAGATCGGCTATGAGATCGTGGGGGAAATCAATAAAATATCCGTCGTATCGCCATTTTCACTCTTAGCTGCTGGATTTCTCTCTCACTATAAGAGAGGGATATCTCATGATGATCTCATGAATATCCTGGATGAATTTTACGATTATCTGGCATACAAAAAAGTTAAATTCTCTTCAACATTTGCATATAAAGAAAAGGCATTAACCGATGCTCTCAACAGATTTGAATCGTTGGGCCACATCTCGAAAATGGGACCAGAAGAGGATGACGAAGAAGAATCGGAAGAGATAATTTACTCTCTAGAAGATGATAAGAGAATGAACCTTGAGTACTATAAGAACAATATTCTTCATTTCTTTGTTCCCCTCTCGTTTGTGGCAACGTCTATTCTCTCAACCAGTGAAGATGAGATTCCGTTGTCAAAGATCATGGAAGATTACCGGTTTTTCAAGAGACTGTTTCGACATGAATTCATATTTGATGACGATATTGATGATCTGGAAGAAGTTAATGACGTCCTCTCGTATATACATGATCGAGGCTTGATTGTCGGCCACGAGGCCGGCAATGATGCATGGATAGAAGTCAAAGGTAAGGGGAGAACAAATCTGGTTCCCTTTGGCGGCCTTATCCATAATTATATTGAATCTTACTGGATTGCAATGAGAAGTTCATTATATCTGAAAAATAAGAAAAAACAGGAAAAAGAGCTAGTTAAGAATATTCAGAAACGGGGAATTAAGATGTACAAGAAGGGCGAAATATCAAAAGCGGAAGCCCTGTCGCGATTGAATTATCTCAACGCCATAAAGTTCCTTACAGATGCAGAAATATTATTAACAACAAATGAAGGGGACGAGGGGAAAAAAGACGTAAAGACCTTATCTCTGACAGATGACAAGAATCGCATTGAATCCCTTAGACATAAGTTGTTTAAATTAATGACCTAAGGCGGCAAAGCCGCAAATCAGAAATTCGAATATCGAAATACCCTGGCCAAGACCGATCACCCTAACAGTAGTCACAGTTCAACATTGCTAAGGTTTTTTTCATGTGCCCATTCAGTAACCGTTTCAGTTGCACCAAGGCGGGCGGAACAAATCCGAATATCAAATAACAAATTTTAGAAACAGTTTTGGACATTCAAGATTAAGATTTTGATATTGTTTCGAATTTCGTACTTCGGATTTATTTTCTGCCACCATCTGTGCAAAAAACGCAGTTGTTGCGAATAAAGACTCTAAACGTATTAGATTTAAGGTTGAGGGGGAAATTGCACGGGTTAACGAAGTACACTAAAAAAGGCACAAGGTATCATTTCACAGATAATACCTTGTGTCTTTTTTGATTGTTCCGACACACTGTTCTTTATCTGATACTGTAAAAGGCTCCGTTTCCTCTATAGACCGATGAACTGCCCAGCTCTTCTTCTATCCTCAGCAGTTGATTATATTTTGCCAGTCGCTCGCTTCTTGACACGGATCCGCTCTTGATCTGTCCGCAGTTTGCAGCGACGGCAACATCTGCCATATAGGTGTCTTCCGTTTCACCGGATCTGTGGGAGATAACGGTCGTATAGCCGGCCTCCTTCGCCATTTCGATTGTTTCCAGCGTTTCAGAGAGTGTCCCGATCTGATTGAGTTTAATCAGAATGGAGTTGGCAACTCCCAGAGATATGCCCCGTTCCAGTCTCTTCTTATTGGTGACAAAGATATCATCACCGACGATCTGGACTTTTGATCCCAGTTCATCAGTCATCAATTTCCAACCGTCCCAGTCATCTTCCGCCAGACCGTCTTCAATAGATATGATCGGATATTTTTCAACCAATCTGCTGTAAAATTGCACCAGTTCTTCGGCTGTCATTTTCGGGGTTTTTTCCGCAGCCAGCATATAAAAACCATTCTCGTAGAAGGAACTAGCTGCAGAATCGAGGGCGATGAAGATGTCTTTCCCCGGTTCATACTTCGCCGATTCTATGGCCTGTATGATGACCTGTACGGCTTCCTCGTTGGATTGCAGATTCGGTGCAAAGCCTCCCTCGTCTCCGACAGCGGTATTGTAGCCTTTACCCTTGAGAACGTTTTTCAAGTGATGAAAAACCTCACTGCACATGCGGAGACCTTCTCTGAAGTTGGGTGCACCAACGGGCATGATCATAAATTCCTGGATGTCCACATTATTATCGGCATGCTGGCCGCCATTGAGAATATTCATCATCGGGACAGGAATATCCTTGGCCATGATTCCTCCAACATATTTGTAGAGAGGAAGTCCCACAGCCTCTGCCGCCGCTTTGGCACATGCCATGGATACACCTAAAATGGCGTTCGCACCAAGGGAGCCCTTATTTTCCGTTCCGTCAAGTTCGATCATCGCATAATCGATCTCTCTCTGGCGGAGGCAGTCCATTCCAATAATGTGCGGTTCGATTTTATTGATGACGTTATCAACAGCCGTCTGCACACCTTTGCCGAGATATCTTTCCTTATCACCATCCCTGAGTTCAAGCATTTCATGTTCCCCCGTCGATGCGCCCGATGGTACGGAGGCCCTTCCGACGATTTCCGAACTGAGCGTTACCTCAACCTCGATCGTTGGGTTTCCTCTTGAATCAAGGATCTCCCGTGCATAAACATCAATTATTTCAGTCATAACTCCTCCTAACAAAAGGATTTTTCTGGTAACCATGAGACATCGTTACCATATATGAATACCGAAGAATTATCAAGGTTCTTATGGTCTGTCGTTAAACATGCGAGGAACGGATATTTTTATGTATCAAGACCATTTTACGGTAATCTTCCTTTTTCTGTAGTATGATTGAACAGTGCGTGGTGAGGATTCACCCATGGAAATATTTAGGTTGAGACGAATACCCCCTACCATTCCTGAGCCGTCACGATAGGCGGTATTTGTAGGTGACGTAAGATATCCGTTTTCAATGATGAAAATGTTTCTGTTCAGTACGAGGTATTATAGCGATTTTTTTACCGGGTACCTTGCAGGTGATTGACGATGAACTGTACCGTTTCGTCAATCTTCTTCGCGGCACGTGCCTTAATCTGGGATGCCTTTTTCTTTGCTGCTTCTATCTCTTTGGTGGTTTCTTCCTCGGCCGTTTGAATGATTTTATCTCGTTCTCTCGTTACCTCATCCATTGGTGGATCGGATGACAGAATGTTACCAACTTCTCCTTTTGCGTCATCCAGTATTTTTCTGGCCGTCGTTCTTGCATCGTCAAGAACTTTTTCTGCATCCTTTTCAATGGTTTCAATCGTCGTCCGCATTGTTTCAGGCATAAATCGAATCCTCCCCTGCTCCTAACCGGTTGGTTTTTCGTTTAACTCTTCATATTTTCGGGCAACTAAATATGTGCCGTGATCGAATAACCTGATCGTCTTTGTAATGCTCTCGACGGCCTGTTGATGGTCCGGGCCGGTTACAAAAATCGCTTGAAAATCGGCATAGAGCCACATGTGCCGTCTCATCATGATGAGTGCATAAATGGCTTCACTTAAAGGAATACTCTCCCTGTATGCCTGCTCGGCGTATGTTGAAAAGTATTGCTGTACTTCCGTATACGGTTTTTCACTGAAGTATATTCGTCTGAGGTTCTTGTAAAAGTCAACTGCCCGGGGAAAACACACCTCTGCGGACATCTTGTGGTATGTCGGAGTCCGGGGATTGGTTCTTACGGCGTTACACCATTGTTTCGAGATATCGACGGCATGATGTTCTGTCACTTCAATCAATTTATCGGCAAACGCGTTATGCATGAATTCACCCCTTATCCTGTCGCAATGTTTCAGGGAAAAAAACATATTGCGTCGATGTTTTTAATACCTTTCTGACAATACTCAGTTGAGGTCTGTAAATGACTATTTTATTGTTTCTGTGAACGATTGACATGTTGAGGATTCTCGATAATATTTTTGCCTCCGTTCCTTCTTTCGTCCTGATAAGTATCTCACCACTGTCATGAGTGACTTCTAACATAATCGGAAGCAGCAACGTCTTCTGCTCTTCGGCGCTGATCATCTGTGATAGAAAATCAAGCTCTCTTTTCCTGAAATGATGGGCGTTGCCGTCATTGCATATCACATGGGGATGTTCCTCTTCACGTAATTCGGCGAGTGGTTTTCGTTTTCGCGGTACATGGGCATTGAGTATTCTAACATCATCCCGTAAATATCCGCCAATCAAACTGTCAGAGGGTGGATCAGTATGCATAGGCTTCTCTCTGTTCGATCAATAACTTGACGTGCTTGAGCCTGGCCACTTCTTCGCGATCTCTCTCTTCAAATTTCATGGTTAAATACTTTATCGTCACATCAAGCCCGGGAATAACAATATACTCGAGAGCGTTGTTTATTCTCTTTACCTTGTTAATCTCCGCGCCGAGAAGTTCCAGTGAATTTTCAAGCTCGGCCAGCTGAATCATCGTTTCCAGACACTTTTGTGAAAGCTCGGTGGCGTGATCCAAAATCGATGATGTATAGGCAGCACTCTTCATCTTCGACGTTACCGGTTCCACAGTTTCAATTTCGAAGAGTGGCAACCTTACGCCTGCAACATTTCTCATGCCGGCATGCACTTTTATGGACATTTCAGATACAAAGAGTTCCTTTTCCAGGGGAACCGTTCCGTGAAATCCGGACGAGATTGAGAAAACTTTATAGGCTTCCATGAACTCTGCAAGGAGTTTTTCCTTTACCGATGCACATTCCGTAACGGTCTGGAGGAACTCCATAATCAATATGGAGAGCCTGTCTTTGACAATCTTTTGGATTCTCGTCGCCAATCTGTGCCGTCGTTTCAGTCGTGCAAGTTCTATTTTTGTCGGTCGCGTGACCTCAATCTTTGTGCCCATAATTCACCCGGATCATGATGTTTCAGGTAGATATTTCTTGATATAGTCTTCCTGGATCAGCTTCAAATCTCCCTTCGGGAGCATCGAGAAGATATTCCATGCTATTCCCAGCGTTTCCTCAACCGGTCGTCTTTCAACTTCTCCCTGAGATATGAATTCCTGTTCAAATCGATCAGCGGCACTCAAATAAATTCTATCCCGGTCGCTCAGGGCTTCGGAACCGATGACCGTCGAAATCTCTCTCAGATAGTTACCCTCGGCATATACTGCATATGATTGCATGAAAACGTTATTGTGATCTTCTCTCGTGTTTCCTTCTCCGATTCCTTCTTTCATCATTCGGGACAGAGAGAGGAATACGTCGATGGGCGGATATATTCTCTTTCTCTCAAGGCCTCGGGAAAGGACGATCTGCCCTTCCGTTATATAACCGGTGAGGTCCGCAATCGGATGAGTGATGTCATCATCGGGCATGGTCAGGATCGGTAAAATGGTTACCGAACCTTCTCGTCCGGCTATTCTTCCAGCCCGTTCATACAGAGAGGCGAGGTCTGTATACATATAACCCGGATATCCCCGTCTGCTCGGTATTTCACCTCTCATGGCTGCGAGTTCTCGAAGTGCATCGCAGTAGTTGGTGATATCGGTCAATATGACCAGAACATGGAGATCCTGTTCCCAGGCAAGATATTCTGCTGCTGTCAACGCCAGGCGCGGTGTCGACAGTCGCTCGATGACCGGCGAGGAAGCTGTATTGATAAAACCGACGGCACGACTCAACGCACCGGTTTCTTCAAGATTCGAGATAAAGTAACCGGCGTCATCATAACTGACACCGATTGCTGCGAACACGATTGCAAACTCTTGCGCTTTTCCCTTCAAAGAAGCCTGTCTCAGAATCTGTGCTGCAATTCTGTTGTGCGGAAGACCGGATCCGCTGAAAATCGGCAGTTTCTGCCCTCGAACGAGAACATTCAACCCGTCGATGGCAGAGATTCCTGTTTCGATGAATTCCGCCGGTGGCATGCGTGATGCAGGATTTGCCGGGACTCCGTTAATATCCAGATAATCATCAGCCACAAGAGGGGGGCCCCCATCAATGGGACGCCCGCTTCCATCAAAGATTCTTCCCAAAAGGTCTGGTGAAACGGGTAATTTCAGGGTTTCACCTTTGTATTTTACTTTGCTGTTGAGAAGGTCGACCTCACTCACGCCCCCAAAGACCTGAACAACCGTTGTTATCTTACCCACTTCGATAACCTGACCGATTCTCGACTCACCGGTTCCCAGGACAACCTCGACAATTTCGTTATATCTGATACCGGGGATACTTTCGATGACTAGAAGTGATCGCCGTGCGGTACTGATTGCTTTCGTCTGCCTCGTAAAGAGTTGCACCGTGTCCATTAGATTCCTCCTTCTTGTGCAATCATACCTTTTTCCATGTCGGACCATAAATTTTTGACGTAATCTGCAATTTCTTCATGCGGTATGTCTTTCATCCGTGAAATTCGCGGTATGAGTTTCGAGGAAGCAATGTCACTCACGAGGGTCCCGGCTTCGGCCATTTCTTTGGCTAAATCGTAAAATTTGATGACGGTACTCAGCATCAAGTGGGATCGTTCGGGAGGACTATAGGTGTCTACCGGATGATAGGCGCTCTGCATCAGAAAATCTTCCCTGATCATTCTTGCGACAAGGAGAAGCAGCTTATCATCTTCAGGTAATGCTTCGGGTCCGACGAGTCGTACAATTTCCTCAAGATCGGCTTCATTCTGGAGGATAATGAGGGTTCTGTTTCGTACAGTCGTATAGTCAGCACTCACCTTACTCCACCACTTATCCACAGCATCGGCATAGAGACTGTAGCTCTGTAACCAGTTTATCGTCGGGAAATGTCGTTTGTTTGCCAGGGTAACATCCAGTGAGTAGAGAGCATCAACAATTCTGAGTGTTGCCTGGGTTACCGGTTCACTGAAATCGGCTCCCGGAGGACTGACAGATCCGATTACGGTCGCGGAACCCATTCGGGACGGACGTCCAATACATTCAACACGGCCTGATCGTTCGTAGAACGTGGCAAGCCGAGAACCAAGATATGTGGGGAATCCCTCTTCACCCGGTGTCTCTTCAAGTCGCGCACCGATCTCCCGCATTGCTTCCGCCCATCGCGATGTTGAATCGGCTACCAGGAGTACATCGTATCCCATATCTCTAAAATACTCTGCCATGGTAATACCGGTGTAGATACTGATTTCTCTCGCAACAACGGGCATATTCGATGTGTTGGCAATGAAGATTTCTTTTTCCTGCAACAATCTATCGGTGGCCGGGTCTCTCAGTTTCTTAAAACTGTAGAGAACATCCGCCATCTCATTCCCCCGTTCTCCACATCCAACGTAGATGTTTAATTGTGTTTGTGACCATCTCGCCATCTGTTGGAGGTTAACGGTCTTCCCCGTACCAAAGCCACCCGGTATGGCTGCCTTACCTCCCAGTGCCAGCGGGAAAAGATAGTCCATAATTCTTGTTCCGGTCACGAGGAGGTTTTCAGGGTTAAATCTCTTCTTGTAGATCCTCGGTTTTCGTGCAGGCCAGCGCTGCATGAGTGTGAGTTCTTTGTTCTCTCCGTCATGTTCCACGATGGCGATCGTTTCTTCAACCGTGAAATCACCCTCGGATATCTCACGGATCGTACCCTGAATTCCTATCGGTACCATAATTTTGTGGTCAATAAGTCCCGTTTCGGGAACGCTGCCGATAATATCGCCTTCCTGAATGGTATCCCCTGATTTAACGGTAGGAGTGAAATGCCATTTCTTCTCCCTGTCGAGAGCGGCGGTCCGCGTTCCCCGTATAAGAAAATCACCGATATCTTCCATCATGGTAATGAGAGATCTCTGGACACCGTCGTAAATGTTTCCGACAATCCCCGGGCCAAGTTCGACCATCAATATTTCGCCCGTTCCCACAACCGGCTCACCGACCCGTAACCCGACGGTATCCTCATACACCTGTATGACCGCTTTATCTCCTTCCAACCCGATGATTTCTCCCGTGAGTCTATCATCCCCCACATCAACAACTTCATAAACCTGGGACCCACGCATATCCTCGGCGATTACAACCGGTCCTGATACTCTCCAGATCTTGCCTGCAATATCCATAGGCCATGCCTTTCTTTTACGTTTATTGCTTCACGGTTAATGTTCCACGTCTATGAAACCACAGTTTCAGTACGTACATCACATCAAGAGTAACCATATCTCTTTAAATTTCTACGTTAAATCCTATTAAATTTCTGGTGTATGCTTTGTAATGCTCCTTTACATCCTGTTTTACCGTGTCAAATCGAAAAGGGAACTCGACGACAATGGCTTTTCTGGTCTTGCTCTTTCTGATGGAGGCAACAATGTCCGTCACATATGCCATCCAGTTATCCGGAACCATGATCAGGCCGATGGACGGGTCGTCCAAAAATTCTTTTAACGTTTTTCGAACTTTCTGTTGAAGGTCGCGGTCATCATTTTCGAAAACTGCATACGTTTGTATTCCCGCAAGTCTCATGAGTCCTGTCTGATCCTTGTTTCCTAGTATGGCAATGGAGAGATCCTTGTTTTTCATCATGATGCAGTTACCACATAATCTTGTATTTCTGACGACGGTATGCCGTCCATTAATGTTTTCATTATCAGGCGCACGTTACGTATTTCGAATTCTTTTACCAACAAGTACCATAACAGGTTACAGGGAGATAATGCCCGGGGAGAAAGCAATTCACGTAACAGTCTCACCTTATATTTTTCGATAGTTCTGTCAACGACCGAGACGACTCGTTCCTTCTCAAAGTTTTTAGCTACTTCCTGTGCCATCTGATAATACTCGGTCTGTTCGAGTCTTCCCGGTATTTCGTTCATCTTCAAGGCGAGTAATTCTTGTACAAGGGTGACCGACAGCATATGACCTCCCTCTGATACAAATTCACTGACAGTGTGTTTTCCACTGAGGGCGGATCTGAAGACAATTTGTATATTCGCCAGATCAATCATGATACCGAGTGCCTTGACAAGTATGGTGCCGTCATTCATATGTTTTAATGCATTCAACATAGTTCGGTAGTAGACACTATCCAGTTTCAATTCAGCCTCGAATATTGATCGATGATCCTTTTCTTTGACCTCATTCACTATAGAAGCATAATCACCGAGGTCAGCTTTAACCAGGACTTCAGCGATTTCAACCGCACTTCTGGCATGTGTTACTTCCTCAAGATATCCCCGTTTGTAAATATCTCCTATGGGCACGAGAAGGGCAGTTTCTTCCGCCAGAGTACCCCGTAAAACTGTTTTGATATTCAGGATGTCGTATTTTGTGGAATAAGCACCTAACATTTCTATTAAATCGGAAGGCAGCGCAAATCGAAGAAGCCGTTCAAGGCAATCTTCCAGATAACGCCACAACAGATCATCAAAGTCGGTAAACGTTTTCATTCCGCCTGCAGCGGACTCCGAGAGATAATCACCAATATCGGTATCCCGGATAACATCAAGGACCTCATTCACCGTCTTCGACCTGTGAAGAATTTCGTCAATATGATCGGAGATGATGCTTCTGGCCTCTTCGCCTTTGAGATATGCCGATGTAAAAGCATACCGTGTACTGATGAGATTCACTATTCGAACACTCCAAAAAGGTTTTTACCAACTTCGGGTAATATTTTCGGCATCAACATCTCAAGTCTCGTATCATACGTGTTATCGATACTCACCATCCCGTCTATCGTTTGAGCCAGAATACCCCCCAGGCAATCCAACTCCTTCACGTCGCTGATTTTGTCCTTGAGGTTGCTGTCCTCTTCAACAAAGCGACGGACGGTATTCAGGTCTTTCGGTGAGACGAAGATTGCCACCTGTTTGTCCGTTTCAAACGCCTCGACTGTTTCCCGAACAAGGAAAAGAAAGTGTTCTTTGTCCATGGCCGTTTCGGATATTTGATCCTTGACCTTTTCAACGATCGTATTGAGTATGGCATCCTTTTCCCGGAGAATATCCTGGCGAGATTTGAGAGAGGACTGAGCCATGATTTTAGAAGCCTCACGTTGAGCTTCAGAAATTCTTTTTTTCTTCTCGTCTTCAAATCGATACTGCCTCTGTTCTTTTGCCTTATCGATCATTTCCGTGGCCCTGGTTTTGGCATCGGCTATGATTTGGTCAGCCTCACCTTTTGCTTTTTTGAGAATAGCGTCTCTAATTTTATCCGTTTCCATAATGCTCACCCTTGCGTATTACTACATTAGCTTGAGTATACTCAGCGCCATAATGGTAAACACCAATCCCAGCACTCCGATAAGCTCGACAAACACGGCGAGCATCATTGACGCCGTTAGTATCCGTCCTTTCGTTTTTGGTAATAATGCAATACCGGAAGCACACACCGCACCCTGGAATATCGCTGAAAACAGCTCTGCAAAACCGGCCATAATTCCGATGCCGAGGACAGCAATGCCGGCACCGACACCTGCGGAGGCGATTTTGGGAAGAACGACGGTGAGGACGATGATAAGAATGATCAATCCATAGAAGCTCTGCGTCATGGGCAGAGATGCGAGAACAATGACATTTCTCAGTTGACCTGCATCCTCAGATAACGTTGCCACTCCGGATGACGCAGCATTGGCAATACCAATGGCCGATCCGGCAAGACCTCCCGCGAGTGCCATCGCACCACCAAATGTAGCCAAGGCTTGAATTGAAGTCATGTTTAACTCCTCTCTTTAAGATTTTTTACCAACGGTTACTTCTTTCCGAAGTCTCAGGTGAAATGGAGCATACTCCCTTCCACCCCCCTCATAGAATTTCAATAAATACTCCACAAAACATAATCTCAGGGAGTGAATAAAAGCAGCGAGGCTGCTCAAAAACAAATTAAAGATGTGGAAGATGAGAAGGAGTGTGGTGCCGATGATGAAAGCAATGACAAGACCTGCGAACCCCGGTATAAACGATGAAACGGTTTTTGATACCCAATCGGAGAGTAGATTGAAAGACGAGGCGAGATAAAACGTAGCAAGGCCGACTCCTGCCAGTCGTGAATACGACATGACATCTCCCAATATGCCGGTGAGATCAAATATCCAGAAAACGGCACCCAGAGCGCCCATTTGAATGAATGCCCCGATCACGACCAGAAGCAAGCCGATCAGCAGAGGGTAGAGAAAAGCGGAGTAGGTAGCAGCACGTAAGGAAAATAGCTCGATATTCAACATCGATTGAAAGAGATAGGGGATACCGAATAGCTGTATCAGGAAAAGACCGATCTTACTTACAACGATTCCTTTGTCGTTTTCCTTGATTCCCTTAATCAGCCCGAGCATGTGAGCAATGTTTACATGGACAAGGCCGACAATCAGGGAGAGAATTATGAATGAAATTGGATCTGAAAGTTGTTTTTGAATTCCTTTTACCAGAGCGATCGTTGCAATGTTAACGCCGAAGTACATGTTCGGAAAGTCACCGAGATATGTTCCTGAGAGTATCCCCAATACCAGGGCCACACTACCGCTGATGTAGAGGACCTTTCTGAATAATTGCGTTCCCTCGGTTGTGGGATCATCGACAAGTTTGTCAAGCAGGAATCTTGCAAGAAGAAGGAGTCCCACGGCATAGACCATGTCGTTCAGCATAAGACCGAAAAAGAAGGCAAAGAAGTAGGCAACGCTTGGTGTCGGGTCCCAATCACCGTATCTGGGCAAACTGAAAAGTTTGACGATGACTTCAAAAGGTCGGATCCCTTGAGGGTTTCGCAGTTTTGTCGGTGGTTCTTCCGTAGAAACGGGCTTCGTTGTTTCAACAAAGGCGTAATCAAGGACATCCTTGAGACCCGACGCGATCGTATCGGCTTCCGTCTCCGGTACATACCCTTCAATTAACGTAACATAACGTGCCTCACATGCCTGACGGAGAACCGACAACCGCACTTCTTCCTCACTGAGTGCCTCTCTCAGCATGACAATCTGGTCTAAATTTCCTTCAATGTTTTTCTGAATTTCCCGGTGAAGTTTGTCTGATTCATTTCTTTGTTTTTGTAGTATCTCATCATTGCGGGTAATAAATTCTCTAAGCGGTACGTCTTCATCGGGAATGCTCAGGGCTGTTATCCCGAGATCCCTGATCAGGGTATCTATTTCTGGTCGATCTTCAGCCCGTGCAATAATATACGCGACAATATCTCCTTCGATGGGGACGGCAATTTCCTGGAGGATGTGTTCCCCGGTTCTCTCACTGAAAGTTTTGTATGATTCTTCGGATAAAACGAGAACACGAGTGAACAGATAATTGCCGGAGTATTGTAACTCTTTAATCGGAACGTTTATCTCATTCACCAGAATGCCAAGGTACTTGTGAAGTTGCTCAAGACTGTTTATGTTTCCTTGCAAGCGATCATATTTTTTTGTGAGTGTGGATACTGTATCGTGGAATTTCCGGGCCTGGTCCTTCATGTCGCTGATGGGTTGGGGTTTTACGGCTTCGGGTATGAGCACTGTTCTTTCACCGGTGAGCAGGTCAAGGACACTATTGATAAAGGTTAGACCATTCCGTGTTTCGTTCAATTCATTTTCAATGGCGGCCCTGTCGACGGGACTCAAATCGGAGGCTTCTTCAACATGAAGAACTCCAAGTTTCTGCAGGAGTGACAGGGTTTGAGGAGAATAATCCTTAACGGTTACGACTTTTACCTTCAGCATCGGTTCGGACGTGTTGACGAGTATTGGTATCATCTGCGGGACTCTCCGTATTAGCGTAGGAAACACATGAAACTCGATATCGCTATTTTTGCCTTAGTTCCTCATGGGGGCCTGTAATCCCCTCCTTAAAGCACTTACAATATAAAAAAACACTATTCAGGAACCGTATCTTGTAATGTTCGGGAGAGCTGGATGGATTAAAGGATCTGAAAATTGTATCCTCATGAAAAACACATTATACCACTCAATATCCCTGCGAGTATGGAAT